>JAADFW010000259.1 GCA_013152655.1 Chlorobiota bacterium | reverse complement strand
AGTTACATCCATTTTTTTTGAAATTTTATTCTCATATAATATGTTTTTATGATAAATGTTTTAACTAATGAAAAATTAAATAAGTATTTTTACCAACTTTAAAACAAATGTATAACTTTTCATTTTTAACTTATTTGTTATCTGCATTTTAAATAATTATAAAAAATTAACTAATTAAAAATATTTTAAATTTACATGAAAATATCAGTTATTGGAACCGGCTATGTTGGTTTAGTAAGTGGAACTTGTTTTTCTGAAACAGGAATAACAACCTATTGTGTTGATATTAACGAAAACAAAATCAATGGATTAAATAAAGGAATTGTCCCGATTTATGAGCCAGGGCTTGAAAGAATGATTCTAAAAAATGTTGAAAAACAACGCTTATTTTTTACTACAAACTTGTCCGAAAGCCTTAAAGATTGTGATGTAGTTTTTATTGCTGTTGGAACACCTCCTGATGAAGATGGAAGTGCTGACTTAAAGCATGTTCTAAGTGTAGCACATGAAATTGGCAAATCAATTGACCATTATGTAGTTATTGTTACTAAAAGTACAGTACCGGTTGGGACAGCTAAAAAGGTAAAACATGCTGTTCAGGAAGAAATTGAAAAAAGAGGTGTTAAAATAGAATTTGATATTGCATCAAATCCTGAGTTTTTGAAAGAAGGCGATGCCATTGATGATTTTTTAAAACCCGACAGAATAGTTATAGGTATTGATTCTGATAAAGCAGAATCAACCATGAGAAAACTTTACAAACCGTTTTTGTTAAATAACCATCCCATAATTTTCATGGATATTCCTTCAGCAGAACTAACTAAATATGCAGCTAATTCAATGTTAGCAACTAAAATAAGCTTTATGAATGATATTGCTAATTTATGCGAGTTGGTTGGTGCAGATGTTAACAATGTACGCAGGGGCATTGGAAGCGATACGCGAATAGGAAATAAATTTATTTATCCGGGGGCCGGATATGGTGGTTCATGTTTTCCGAAAGATGTAAAAGCACTTATAAAAACCTCAGATGAAAATAATTACTCTTTGGAAATTTTAAAAGCTGTTGAGCGAGTAAATAATTATCAAAAATCAGTTTTATTTTCTAAATTAAACAACCATTATAATGGTAATTTAAAAGGAAAAAACATAGCGTTATGGGGATTGTCTTTTAAACCAAATACTGATGATATGCGTGATGCCCCTTCGTTGGTTATTATTGATAAACTAACAAAGGCCGGTGCAAATGTAACAGCGTACGATCCGGTTGCCATGGATGAATCGAAAAGAAGAATTGGCAATAAAATTAATTATGCCAAAGACCAGTATGAAGCACTTGTAGATGCCGATGCATTATTATTGGTAACAGAATGGTCTGAATTTAGAATACCTAATTTTAAAGTGGTTGAAAAACTTATGAAAAACAAATTGATAATTGACGGAAGAAATATTTTTGACCCGAAAGAAATGAAAGAGTTAGGATTTACTTATTATAGTATTGGTAGAAAAATTATAAATTATTAATATATGAAGAAAATACTGGTAACAGGTGGTGCCGGTTTTATAGGATCTCATTTATGCGAAAAATTATTAAATGAGGGCAATGAAGTAATTAGCCTGGATAATTATTTTACCGGAAACAAAAAAAACATTATCCATTTAATTGATAATCCATATTTTGAAATAATAAGGCATGATGTAACTATGCCTTTTTTTATTGAGGTGGATGAAATATATAATTTAGCTTGTCCTGCTTCACCAATTCATTATCAATACAATGGTATAAAAACCATTAAAACTTCGGTAATGGGTGCTATTAATATGTTAGGCCTTGCCAAACGGATTAATGCAAAAATATTACAAGCTTCAACCAGCGAAGTATATGGTGATCCAAAAGTTCATCCGCAAAAAGAAGATTACTGGGGGCATGTAAACCCTATTGGTATCAGGTCGTGTTATGATGAAGGGAAAAGATGTGCTGAAACATTATTTATGGAATACCACAACCAAAATAATATTAATATTAAGATTATTCGAATATTTAATACTTATGGAACACGCATGCACCCCAATGATGGGCGTGTGGTTTCTAATTTTATTGTGCAAGCATTAAAAAATAAAGATATTACAATTTTCGGAACAGGCCAGCAAACCAGAAGTTTCCAATACATTGACGATTTAGTAACTGGAATGCAAAAAATGATGAATACCGATGATGGTTTTACCGGGCCTGTTAACATAGGTAACCCAAATGAATTTACTATTATTAATTTAGCAAAAAAAGTAATTGACTTAACAGGTTCAAAATCTAAACTTGTTTTTAAGCCATTACCCGAAGATGATCCTGTTCAAAGACAACCAGATATTTCATTGGCAAAGGAAAAATTAAACTGGGAACCCAAAATTAATTTGGAAGAAGGTTTGATAAAAACAATTAAATATTTTGAAAGGGAATTAAGAAATTAATAGTGATTAGTAAAGAGTGAAGAGTGAAGAGTGAAGAGTGAAGAGTGAATAATTACACCTAAATATTAATTATTTTATAGATTTATGAAAATTGAAAAAACAAAATTCCCCGGTTTATTAATTTTAAAACCTGCTATTTATAAAGATGACAGGGGATACTTTTTTGAATCGTATAACTTTAATACATTAAAAAAAGAACAACTTGAATTCAATTTTGTTCAAGACAACCAGGCTCAATCATCGTATGGTGTTATAAGAGGCTTACATTACCAGTTAGCACCTTATGCACAAACAAAATTAATTCGAGTTTTAGAAGGTAACATTTTAGACGTTGTTGTTGATATCCGAAAAGGCTCGCCAACTTTCAGCAAATGGTTTAGTATTGAACTTACCCATGATAATCAGTTGCAATTATTAATACCAAAGGGTTTTGCACATGGATATTCTGTTTTGTCAAAATCAGCAACTATACTATATAAATGTGATGAGTTTTACACGAAAGAATCAGAAAGAGGGATTAATTATAACGACAATTTTCTAAATATTGAATGGAAAATTCCGAAAATCGATTTGGTTGTTTCAGCTAAAGACAAAGTACTTCCGGTATTTAAAATGGCAGAAATGAACTTCTTATTTAATCAGTAATATACCTTTTTATATTTAACACTTTTAAAATGAACCTTTTAATTACAGGCAGTAATGGCCAATTAGGCAGCGAATTAAAAGCACTGGAAAGTGAATTTGCATCTTTAACATTTTTTTATACTGATATAGATACCTTAGACATTACAAGCTACAAGTTGTTAGATGATTATATTACACAGAATAAGATAGATACAATTATTAATTGTGCAGCCTATACAGCAGTTGATAAAGCAGAAGATGAATATAAAACAGCTGAATTAGTTAACTCAAAATCAGTATATAATTTAGCGAAAATTAGCGAAAAACACAGCTTATATTTAATACATATATCAACTGATTATGTTTTTGATGGCAGCAAAAACACTCCATACAAGGAAACCGACCAAACCAACCCAAATTCAAATTACGGAAAGACTAAATTAATGGGAGAACGCAGTATTAAACAATTCGACATTAATTGGATGATAATCAGAACATCGTGGCTTTATTCATCTTTTGGAAATAACTTTGTAAAAACAATGTTGTACTTATCAAAAAAGAATAAAGAAATAAAGGTAGTTTTCGACCAGGTTGGAAGCCCAACATATGCAAAAAACCTTGCTCATGCAATACTTCAAATAGTATCACAAATTAATTTTTACCCGCAGGAATTTATAAAAGGAGTATATCACTATTCAAATGAAGGTGTTTGTAGCTGGTATGATTTTGCAAACGAAATATTTAAGCAAAAAAATATAAAATGTGATGTTATTCCGGTTTTAAGTAATGCTTTTCCAACAAAAGCAAAACGGCCTGCTTATAGTGTTTTAAGTAAAGAAAAAATTAAAAAAGCTTATAACATTAAAATACCACATTGGACAGCAGGCCTATCAGAGTGCTTATCAAAAATTATTTAATTCAATGTTTTAAAAGATTAGTTTAATAACTTTGATTGTAAAATTAAAATCCTCTTTGTACATATATTTGAATATTAAAAAAATAAAACTATGAATGCAAATATTAAAGACACAGTTATACAAAAAGCAAACATATGGTTAAATGGTAATTTTGACCCTGAAACTAAAATACAAGTACAAAAACTAATTGACGAAAATGAAGAAGAATTAACTGAATCATTTTACAAAGACCTGGAATTTGGCACCGGTGGTTTACGGGGTATTATGGGAGTAGGAACAAACAGAATGAATATTTATACTGTTGGCATGGCTACACAAGGACTTTGCAATTATATTTTAAATCAATTCCCAAATAAGGCAGTTAGTATTGCAATAGCCCATGATTGCAGAAATAACAGTAGGCTTTTTGCAGAAACTGCTGCAAAAATATTTACTGCAAATAATATTAAAGTATATTTATTTGAGGATTTAAGGCCAACACCTGAATTATCGTTTGCAATTAGGCATTTTGGCTGTAAAAGTGGAATAGTAATTACTGCATCTCATAATCCGAAAGAATACAATGGATATAAAGTTTATTGGGAAGATGGAGGGCAAATAATAGCACCACACGATAAAAATATTATTGCAGAAGTACAAAAAATTAAATCTATTGCAGAAGTTAAATATGAAGGTGACGAGAAGCAAATTCAAATAATAGGAGATAAAATAGATAAGATATATCTTGAAAAAATCAGTGCGCTATCATTAAATCCTAAAATAATAAATAATCAAAAAAATATAAAAATTGTTTATACACCTATTCATGGCACCGGCGTAAAACTTGTACCGGCAATTCTGCATAAAATTGGTTTTAAAAATGTATTTACTGTACCTGAACAAATGATAGTAAATGGAAATTTTCCAACTGTTCATTCGCCCAATCCTGAAGAACCCGCAGCTCTTAAAATGGCTATTGAAAAGGCAAAAAAAGAAAATGCTGATTTAGTAATGGCTACCGACCCAGATGCTGACCGTGTTGGAATTGCAGTTAGAAACGATAAGAATAAATTGATATTATTGAATGGAAACCAAACAGGAACATTACTTTTTTATTATTTATTGAATAGCTGGAATGAAAAAGGAAAATTAAAAGGAAATGAATATATAGTTAAAACAATAGTTACTACTGAATTATTAATTGATATAGCTAATAAATTCGGTGTTAAACATTACGATGTATTAACAGGTTTTAAATATATTGCTGATATTATGAAACAGCAGGAAGATAAAACAACATTTATTGCCGGAGGTGAAGAAAGTTATGGTTACCTGGCCGGCAATTTTGTACGCGATAAAGATGCCGTAATGGCATGTGCTTTAATAGCCGAAACTGCTGCCTGGGCTAAAGAAAACGGGAAAACTCTTTATGAATTATTGATTGATATTTATTTGGAATTCGGATTTTATAAAGAATCTCTGATTTCAATTGTAAAAAAAGGGAAAAGTGGTTCAGAAGAGATTAAAAAGATAATGGATAAATTTCGTAAAAATCCTCCGCAGACATTAAATAACTCAGAAGTTGTTTTAATAAAAGATTATCAATTATCACTTGCAAAGAGTAATTCAGGTCAAGAAAATAAAATTGACTTACCCAAATCAAATGTTCTTCAATTTATAACTGCCGACGGCTCTAAAATATCAATACGCCCTTCGGGAACCGAACCCAAAATAAAATTTTATTTTGGAGTAAAAGAAGATTTAAATGACAAAGAAGATTTTGAGTTAATAAATTCAAAGCTTGAAAATAAAATAAAAAATATTCAGAAAGATTTAGAAATAGCTTAATTTACAACAAGATTTATGGAATCATATAAAAAAGAATTATGGTTTAATACCAAATCAAGAAGAGAATTAATAAATATTACACCTGATGTTGAAGAATGTTTAATTGAAAGTGGGATTAAAGAAGGTTTACTTTTATGCAACGCAATGCATATTACATCAAGTGTTTTTATTAACGATGACGAAGCAGGATTACATAATGATTATGAAGTATGGCTTGAAAAATTAGCACCTGAAAAACCTTACTCCCAATACAAGCATAATTCATTTGAAGACAATGCAGATGCACACCTAAAGCGAACTATAATGGGAAGAGAAGTTGTGGTTGCTATTACCAACGGAAAACTTGATTTTGGCCCCTGGGAACAAATATTTTATGGTGAATTTGATGGAAAAAGACGAAAAAGAGTACTGGTTAAGATAATTGGAGAATAGTTTTTTATATCCTGTTCAACAAATAATATAACATGAATATTTTTTTAACTTTTTTATATATAACCTGGAAAACAAAACCTGATTTTAATCTATTCGGCTTGTCATTTCATTGGTATGGAATATTGTTTGGAATAACTTTTATTCAAGGATATTTAATTTTATCCTACTTTATAAAAGTTGAAAACAAACCAGAAAAATGGGCAGACTTTGCACTTCTAACAATACTAATTGGCACATTAGTTGGAGCACGCCTCGGGCATGTATTTTTTTATAAATGGAGCTATTACAAAACACATTTGCCCGAAATTATAATGATCTGGAAAGGAGGATTAGCAAGTCACGGAGGAGTAATAGGAGTATTAATTGCCTTTTGGGTTTATTCAAAAATAGTTACGAAAAAAAGTATTTTATGGATACTTGACAGATTAATGATTCCAATAGCAATTGGTTGTTTTTTAATACGTTTTGGAAATTTAATAAATCAGGAAATAATTGGATTGCCTTCACATCTTCCGTGGGCTTTTATTTTTACAAAAATTGATGCTGTCCCCAGGCATCCAAGCCAGTTATACGAAGGCCTGGCGTATTTAAGTATTGCTTTATATTTAATTGTTATATACTTTAAAAACAAGAATTTTTACGAACAAGGCTATTTCACAGGTATATTTTTCACATTTGCCTTTTTTGCAAGATTTTTAATCGAATTCACAAAAGAAAATCAAAGTAATTTTGAGAATAATATGGTTTTAAATATGGGGCAAATATTAAGTATCCCATTTTTTATCGCAGGTGTTTTCATCCTGATTATTTCAATAAAAAAACATATTGATAGTAGAAAAACGAAATTAAATTAATCGTTTGGTATCATTTTAAAAGGAATGGTAAACAAATCGGCAAAGTCTTTTCCAGCTTCACGCATATCAGTATCATCATAATCATAATACCAATTTACGCTAATATCTGCTCCATCATTATTCATTTTTTGAAACCTGTAAAATATTTCCTGTATTATTTTAGCAGAAGCAGTATTAAAATAATCTATCTTAAACTCAAACTCAATTTTTTTATCAATTATAGGAAATTTTTCATCAATCCAGGCAATTACAGGCTCGTAAACCTCTTTAACATCTTCAGGTAACGAATGTCCATGAAATTCATAGATTTCATTTTCAGGGTCTAAAATTATACCCGGATTATTAAAAGTTGAAGGAATTTCAAGTTTGTCCATATTGCTTTTTTTATTAATTATATAACCTGAATTATACTCAAATCAAACATATAAAAATACAAATGTTCTTAAATAATTCAAAAATAAAAAAGAAAGATAAATTAATTACTTCAAATAAAATACTAAAAACAATACTATTTTAGTATATATTCCTGATTTGATGAAAATTGTAATTATCTTTCTTTTATATAAGTTAAACTAAATGTGATTTTATAAATTTGAATCGTATTTAAAAAGCAACAATCATATGAGAAATTTAAGAGTTTTATTTATGGGAACACCTGATTTTGCGGTTGAATCTTTACGAAAACTTTATAACGAATCATACAATATTGTAGGTGTAATTACCAGTCAGGACAAAAAAGCCGGCAGAGGCTTAAAATTAAAACAAAGCCCCGTTAAAAAATTTGCCCTTGAAAAACGCCTTACCGTCTTGCAGCCTCAGAATTTAAAACATCCTGAATTTATTGAAAATATAAAAGCATTAAATGCCAATATATTTGTTGTTGTAGCATTTAGAATGTTGCCTGAAATTGTATGGCGAATGCCACAATTTGGGACTTTAAACCTTCACGCTTCTCTTTTGCCCCAGTACAGAGGGGCAGCTCCTATAAACTGGGCTATCATAAATGGAGAAACAGAAACAGGAATTACAACTTTCTACATTGAACAAAAAATAGATACAGGAAACATTCTTTTACAAGAAAAAATTAAAATATTACCCAACGAAACTGCAGGAACACTGCATGATAAATTGATGTTTTCCGGTGCCAAGTTACTCCATAAAACTTTACAAAACATTGCACATGAAAGTATAACTCCATTAAATCAAAATAATTTAATTAAGGAAGGAAATACCTTAAAAAAAGCACCCAAAATATTTAAGCCTGATTGTGAAATAAACTGGAATAATTCTCTTAAAGAAATTTATAATTTTATTCGTGGACTAAGTCCTTATCCAACTGCCTGGACAAAACTAACTAATGCTGAAAAGTCATTTACACTAAAAATATTCTCAATTAAGATGGTAAATACCGAACATGCTCATCAAATACCCAGCATTATTTCTGATGGTAAAAAACATTTACATATAGCCGTATGTGGCGGTTTAATCGATATTCAAGAATTACAATTAGAAGGTAAAAAACGAATGTATGTTGAGGAATTTTTAAGAGGATTTCCTGTTAGTAATTATAAAGTCAAATAAGGTAATTTATTGAATCTGCTAAGCATTATTAACCACATTTCAATATCAGAAATTCAGGTTACTATTATTCTCTTCTTCTTTTTCGTAAATTTATTTCTTGCCCTGCAACAACTTTATCTTTAAAACGCATATTATTCATTCTATACAATCGTTTTGTTTTAACACCAAACTTTTGAGCAATAAGATACATCGTATCACCTTTTTTTACAATATAAACCTTATTTTTTGAATCCGCTTTTCTTCTTTTAGGCTGCAAATACAGAACTTGGCCTGGTTTTAAAACAGCATCTTCAGATAATTCGTTATATTTATATAATTGCCATAACATTACATCAAATTTTTTAGCAATANNNNAGCAATACCATAAAATGTATCTCCTTTTTTTACAATAATATAGTTAATACGGTTTCGTTGCTGAATTTCAGCTTTAAAAGGGTTAATTACTAAATTGTCAACATCAGCCAATTTTTGTTTGGGGGTTTCTTTTTTCTGTTTACTTTTTTTTCTGTATTTTTTTCTGTCAAATTTATATAGCTCATAATCTTCAATAATTCCAATAAGCATTTTATCATAATTCTTTGCAGTAGCATATTTTGCTTTTTTTAATCCTTTTGCCCATGCTTTATAATCAGTAGGTTTTAAATCAAATAGAAAGGAATATCGCTTCCCGTTTTTTATAAAATTAGAATGGTCACGATATGATTCCCAAACTGATTTATATTTACGAAAACACTCATTTTTTTTATCATCATCGTGAATAATTTTTTTTCCTTTCCAATCTGAATGACATTTTATACCAAAATGATTGTTCCCTTTTACAGCAAGCCTGCTTTGCCCGCTATTCGACTCAAGAATTCCTTGTGCAAGTGTAATACTGGCAGGTATTCCGGTTCGTTTCATCTCTTTTATAGCCAAGTCTTTATATTTATTAATATAATCGTTTGTTTTAGGGTCTGATTTTTGGGCATTAATAATTCCAGAACTTATTATTATTAAAATAAATGTAAAAATTTTATACTTTCTCATTGAAACAATATTATGTTTAAAAATTTATTAATCAACAAATTAAATAGAAAAATACAAGAAAAATATCTTTTGTAAATAAAATCACTAAAATGTGAATAACTTTTTTGCCCTAACATCGTAAAAATAAAAATGTGTAAAACTAAATTGTGTATTTTTTTAAATAGTGAAGAACAAGGTTTCTAATAGTGAACTCTTCAAACAAAACTATATGATATTTAAAAAAAATAGTACATTTGAAAAAAAGAAAAACTAATTAATCGGTGTAAAAAGCCGGAAATAGAATAAATTGTAAGATGAAACGTCCATAGTTTTAGAATTATTAAAACTACAAAAAAAATGATTATAAAATCATGGTAAGTAACATCTGACATTTGAATATTAAAAAACAAACAGATGAAATCCTATAAAGTCATTACACCATATATTGAATATAACTTTGAAGAGTTATCAGATGATGAAAAACAATTAATTAAAGAAGCAAAAGAATCTGCTGTAAATGCCTATGCTCCTTATTCTCAGTTTCTTGTGGGTTGTGCAGTTTTATTAGAAAACGGAAAAACCGTAACAGGAAACAACCAGGAAAATGCAGCTTATCCATCAGGATTATGTGCTGAAAGAGTGGCTATTTTTTATGCTAATTCAAAATATCCGAATGTACCTGTACTAAAATTAGCTACCGCAGTATTTTCCAAATCTGAATTTTTAGATGAACCAATTCCACCCTGTGGGTCATGCCGGCAAGTATTACTTGAAACCGAACTGCGTTTTAAAATTCCAATTAAAATAATTCTGGCTGGCAAAGAAAAAATACGGGTAATTGAAAATGCAAAATCTTTATTGCCTCTTAATTTTGACAACGAATATCTGACATAATATTTTAATTCGATTGTTTTTGCAACACTTCCCAAAGAACTTCATTTGGCGGCAAAGCTGTTAAAACAGTTTTTTCTTTCGTAACAGGATGCAAAAATGACATTTGATAAGCATGCAAATTAATTCCCCCATTACTATTTGACCGAGGATAACCATATTTTAAATCACCTTTAATCGGACATCCAATTTTTGCTAATTGACACCGAATTTGATGATGCCTGCCGGTAATTAAATTAATACTAAGAAAATAATAACGTTCAGATGTGCCAATTAATTGGTATTCTAAAGTTGCTTCTTTTGAATCAGGAACAGGCTTTTCATAAGCATACGATTTATTCTGTTTTCTATTTCTGGTAAGAAAATTTTTCAACTCTGCTTTTTCTTGTTCCGGTTTATTAGCAACAATTGCCCAATATGTTTTTTCAATTTCTCTCTTTTTTATTTTTTCATTCATCCGTGAAAGTGCTTTGCCTGTTTTGGCAAATAAGACAATACCACTTACAGGCCTGTCAATGCGGTGAATAACACCTAAAAATACATTGCCGGGTTTTTTATATTTTTCTTTTAAATAAATTTTTACTTTTTCATTCAATGCTAAGTCACCTGTTTTATCGCTCTGTACTAAATCTGAATTAGTTTTATTTACAGCAATCAAATGATTATCTTCATATATTATATTTAAATCAGATGGTTGAAATTCCATATTAAAGTTTGAGAGTTAAAAGTTAGAAAGTTTAGAATTAATAGTTCTGATGAAGAATCTTTGTTCTATATTCTTCATCAATTTTAATCTACCTAATACTGTTCTTTCTCATTCGGGAATTCAAGAGTTTTAACATCCTGAATATAAGCTTTAACCGCTCCTTTTATTTCTTCGAATAAATTATGATAGCGACGTAAAAACCGAGGTGAAAATTCCTGCGTAATACCTAACATATCATGTAATACCAGAACTTGCCCATCAACTTTACTTCCAGCTCCAATGCCAATAACCGGTATTTTTAAAGATTCTGAAACTTGTGCTGCTAATTTGGCAGGAATTTTTTCAAGAACTAAACCAAAGCAACCGGCATTTTCTAATAAATGCGCATCTTCAACAAGTTTAGTTGCCTCTACTTCTTCTTTAGCTCTTACAACATAAGTTCCAAATTTATGAATTGACTGAGGTGTTAATCCTAAATGTCCCATTACAGGAATTCCTGCCGACAAAATTCTAACAGCAGATTCAACTACCTCCTCCCCTCCTTCCATTTTTATGGCATGTGCTCCTGTTTCTTTCATTATACGAATAGCAGAAGATAACGCCATTTTAGAATTTCCCTGGTAAGTACCAAAAGGAAGGTCAACAATTACAAGTGCCCTCTTTACTCCTCTGACAACTGAAGCAGCATGATAAATCATTTCTTCAAGGGTAATTGGTAAAGTTGACTCATGGCCTGCCATGACATTTGAAGCAGAATCACCCACCAGAATAACATCAATGCCTGCATTATCAAGAATTCTGGCCATTGAATAATCATATGCTGTAAGCATTGATATTTTCTCTTCATGAATTTTCATTTCTTGTAACACATGTGTTGTTACTTTTCTAACATTTTGATAATGAATCGACATTTTACTAAAATTGAGTTATACAAAAGATTGTAAAATTACGTAATGAATATCAAATATCTTAATTGTTTATGATTAATAAAAAAAAACAGAACAAAAACCATAAATTAATTCCATTATATTTCAACTTTTCACTTTTCGCATATTATATTATACCCACTAATGTAAAGTTTATAACTTTGTATTTTAAAAATAAACTTAAAATGAAAAATTATTTACTTATAGCAACTATATTATTTTTTATTACTTCGTGCGAAACTGATTTGCAAGTAAATGACGAATGGAGAGACAATACTGTTGTTTATTGCGTACTCAACCAAAAAGACACAGCACATTATGTAAGAATAGGCAGAAGCTTCTTAGGAGAAGAAGATGCATACATAATGGCTTCAGAAAGTGATTCAATTCAATATACTGAAACTCTATCGGTAAAATTAGAACGATGGAGATATGGTGAATTAAAACAAACTATTAATTTTTATCCAACTAATGAAATAAATAAAGAAACTGGAGATTTTAGTAGCGAAAACTATGTTTTATATAAATCAAAGGAAGAATTAAAAGCTGAAGGAAAATACAAATTAGTTATTTATATACCTTCACTTAATAAAACTGTTACATCAGAAGCACAGTTAATTAATGATTTTAATTATGACAATGTTACATCTAATTACTTTTATGCTGACCTTGATTTTACATCAGATAAAAATCTTTTTATAATATGGACATCACCTGAATTTGCCAAGATTTATCAACTTAGTTTTATATTTCATTATAATGAAATTACTAATTATACCGATACTTTAAAAGACTCCATTATATGGGTAATTCCGCCTATCACTTCAGCGAGTGTTAGTGGTGGCGAAAGATTAGTGCAATCAATTAATCGTGAAGAGTTTTTTAAGTTTGTTGGTTCTTCATTAAAAGAAATACCCTATGATGTTCGTCGTGAAGCATCAATAGTTGATTTAATTATTACGGCAGGAAGTGAAGATTTCTATCTTTATTATAACTTAAATAAACCATCAACAGGTATTGTTCAAGAAAAGCCGGTTTTCACCAATATTACTAATGGCATTGGTTTATTTACTTCTAAATTCTCTAAAAAACGAACATGGAAAAATGGCTTAAACGACAGATCTATTGATTCATTGGCATGTGGACAGTTTACTCAGCATCTTAATTTTGTTGATCATAGTGGAAATTTTCATGCTTGCGATGAATAATATTTTACCCTCCGGGTTTTTATATTAAAAATTTGTATCTATAATTTCTCATTAATCTTTTGGTACTTATTAACCCGGATAATTAACTTTGTTGAGCTCGTAAACTCGGTTCTTGAATTTTATACAATTAAATGATACCAACAAATTTGAGGCTTATTAGACTCTAAAAATTGGGTATTACAATATTAGAATTTCTCGCTTTTGTATGAATAAACCAAATAGAAGAGGCTACAAGCCTATGCCTTTTTGTCATTTTAATAAATGATAATAATAATATAGGTTTAAACAATTATAAAAAATGGCTATAAAAATTTTAACTTAACAAATTAGAATATATTTAATTGATTTTAAGGTAGTTATAATTATTAAAATAATAAATAAAGTTAGTTTTCTAAGTTATTAAACTTATTTTTTAATTCAGGGAATTAATAATTACAGTGTCAATTTATCATAAATAATTACTTTAAACACAACGGCACAATCATTGATATTAACCCCAAAAAAAAAGAAAATAATATTAATTTAAAAATAATAAAACATGGGTAAAATAATAGGAATAGATTTAGGTACAACTAATTCATGTGTTGCCGTAATGGAAGGAAATGAACCGGTTGTAATACCTAATAGCGAAGGTAAAAGAACAACACCTTCAATGGTAGCTTTTATTGAAAACGGAGAGCGAAAAGTAGGTGATCCGGCAAAAAGACAAGCTATAACAAATCCGAAAAAAACTGTTTCTTCAATAAAACGATTTATGGGAGAACGTTACGATAAAGTTACAAAAGAAATTAACCGAATTCCATACGACGTTATTAAAGGTGAAAATAACACTCCAAGAGTAAAAATTGACGATCGTAAATATTCGCCACAAGAAATTTCAGCAATGGTTTTGCAAAAAATGAAAAAAACTGCTGAAGATTATCTCGGACAAGAAGTAACAGAAGCTGTAATTACCGTACCTGCCTATTTTAGCGATTCGCAAAGACAGGCTACCAAAGAGGCTGGGGAAATTGCAGGCTTAACTGTTAAAAGAATTATTAATGAACCAACTGCAGCCTCATTAGCTTATGGTTTAGAGAAAAAAGACCAGGATTTAAAAATTGCAGTTTTTGATTTGGGTGGCGGAACATTTGATATTTCTATTTTAGAACTTGGTGATGGTGTTTATGAAGTGAAATCAACCAATGGCGATACTCACTTAGGTGGCGATGATTTTGACCAGATTATTATAGATTGGTTAGCAGATGAATTCCAAAAAGATGAAAATATTGACCTTAGAAAAGACCCAATGGCTTTACAGCGTTTAAAAGAAGCAGCAGAAAAAGCTAAAGTGGAACTTTCTAGTTCAACATCAACAGAAATTAATTTACCATATATAATGCCTGTTGACGGAATTCCAAAACACTTGGTTAAAACATTAACAAGAGCCAAATTTGAACAATTGGCAGATTCGCTGATTCAAGCTGTAATTGAGCCTTGTAGAAAAGCATTAGCAGATTCAGGCTTCGAAAAATCAGAGATTAGTGAAGTTATTCTTGTTGGAGGTTCTACCAGAATGCCTGCAATTCAAAAAGTAGTGGAAGACTTTTTTGGAAAAGCACCTTCAAAAGGTGTAAATCCTGATGAAGTAGTTGCTGTTGGAGCTGCAATTCAAGGAGGTGTATTAACCGGTGAGGTAAAAGATGTGTTATTGTTAGATGTAACTCCTCTATCGTTAGGAATTGAAACTATGGGACGTGTTATGACAAAATTAATTGAAGCAAACACAACCATTCCTTCTAAAAAAACAGAAACTTTTACTACTGCAGTTGATAACCAACCATCTGTTGAAATTCATGTATTACAAGGTGAAAGGCCAATGGCTGACCAAAATAAAACTATCGGAAAATTTCATTTAGATGGGATTCCACCTGCTCCGCGAGGAGTTCCTCAAATTGAAGTAACATTTGATATTGATGCTAACGGTATTTTACATGTTTCAGCCAAAGACAAAGGAACAGGTAAAGAACAAAGCATTAGAATTGAAGCTTCTTCAGGTTTAAGTGACGAAGAAATTAAGAAAATGAAAATGGAAGCTGAAGCAAATGCTGAAGAAGATAAAAAAGCGCGTGAAAGAGTTGATAAAATTAATGCTGCCGACAGCTTAGTTTTCCAAACTGAAAAGCAACTGAAAGAATATGGCGATAAAATTCCTGCTGACAAAAAAGAGCCTATTGAAAAAGCATTGGCTAACTTGAAAGAAGCACAGAAAAATCAGGATATTGATGCTATTGATAAAGCAACGCAAGAATTGAATACGGTTTTTCAAGCAGCTTCAGAGGAAATGTATAAAGCAAGTCAGACTGCAGGTGGTGCACAAGAAGCACAACAACCACAGGAAGGCGCACAGCAAGAAACTAAAAAAGATGACGAAGTAACCGATGTTGATTTCGAAGAGGTGAAGTAAACAATAGTTTTCATAGTTAGTTTGAAAAGGCAGCCTGAAATTTCAGGCTGCCTTTTTTATTTCTACTCTTTTTAACCCAAACATTTACTATTCTTATACCGATTTTGTTGTTCTTCATGCTCAAAAATCCTATCTTATTACAACATTTTGTTAAATATAACTTGATTTTATGTAACGAATACGTTACATTTGCACTATGAGAGAAATTGACATTACAGAAACATGCTTGAACTTTGTTGATAAGCAAGGGAAAAGAGTTTCAAACAAATTTTTTCAGCTAATTGAGATTATTGGAGAATTAAAGATTGTTCATACAAATTTTGTGAAAAAACTGAAAAAATACGGTATTCTATGAACTCAGAATTAAAGCAGGGAATGAATATCGTATAATACTTTTTGCCATCGACCATTTGAATTTTTCTGAATGTACACAAGCTGTTTGTTTAAATGGATTTATAAAAAAGTCAAATAAGGATTATGTGAAAGCCATCAAAGAAGCGGAAAAAATTTTAGAGGAATATTTAAAAGATATAAAACTATGAAAACAATAAGAGCAAAAGATTTATTAGCAGAACGATATGGAAAAAAAGGTTCTGAAAAAAGGGAAAAATTCAGAGAAGAAGCATATTCCTATTATTTTGGAGAGATTATAAGAAATCGCAGAAAAGAATTGAAAATGAGTCAAGAAAAGTTGGCAGAGGCAGTAGGAAAAAAACGACCTTATATTTCACGGATTGAGAATGGTGAAGATATTAGGATTTCAAATCTTTTATTGATTGCAAATGCACTAGATTTATCAATTCAATTGATAGCTAGAGAATAAAGCACAATACACACAAACTCAATTGCCTGTTTTGTGGTTTGCGAAAGTTAATTGTCATTGAATAAACAAATTAGTAAAATGAGAAAGATAAGTATTAAATACAGAAACTTAGTTTAGTGCCATAGATATCTGTATTGTACAATTTAGTATGGATTAAAATATACCTTATTTTGATATTATTTTACTGAAACCTAACAGATTTTTGAAAAATAAGACAGCGTTTTTTTATAGAAAAAAATTTGTTCCCGAACATTCTTTTTTTATTCCCATTTTACATTTTTGCTTTTAGCTAAGATTTACATCTATTTTCTTACTATTTTTGTACATTAAATATGTTTAAAATGAAAAAATTAATCTCTTTCTTAATACTTCTGTCAGTTTATCTTCCTTTATTATCGCAAAATATTGGACAACAAGGCGATACACTATTAAACTACACCGACATTAATGGTTATAAACAAGGCTTTTGGCAAAAAAAATATTACAGTGGTAAAATAAAATATGAAGGTTATTTTAAAAATGATAAACCAATTGGCACGTTTAAAAGATATTACGAAAACCAAAAATTAGAAGCTATTCTGAAATATGACACAAATAACGATAAAGCCTATGCGGTGTTATACAACAAAAGAGGGCATAAAATTGCTTCCGGAAACTACATTGATAAAAAGAAAGACAGCATTTGGAAATATTTCAAAAAAGACACTATTCTATTGTTAGAAGAAAATTACAATCATGGGGTTAGACAAGGCCTTATTCGAAAGTACTTTGAAAATGGAAATGTTTTTGAAGAAACGTTTATTTATAACAGTATTCGAGACAGCACCTGGAAACAATATTATTCCGACGGAAGTTTAAAAATGCAGTGCAACCATATAAAAGGGGTGCGAACTGGTGATTTTGTGGCTTATTACCCATCGGGTAAATTAGAGGTAAAAGGACAATATGAAAATGATATGAAACAAGGGAAATGGCAATTTTTTAAAGAAGACGGTTCAGTAGAAAAAGAATTTCATTTTAAGGATGATGTTGCCGATAATGAAAAAGAAATACACGAAAAAGAACAAGAATATTTTAAAAAACTTGATAAAGAAAAAGGAGAAGTAGCTGATCCTGAAAATTTTATTAACGATCCTGAAAAGTACATGATGAAGTCAAAGCGATTTTAAAGCAATACGGCTCTTTATGTACAAAAATGTAAAATATTTTCATTAAAAACCTTTTCATTTAAATAAAACAGTAAACAATCTTTTATTTTCCCTAACTTAAATTCAAATAAATAATGAAAGGCGAAAAAGTTTTGGTAGCTATGAGTGGTGGCATTGACAGTTCAATTGCAGCAATGCTATTACACGAACAGGGTTACGAGGTAATAGGCATGACTATGAAAACATGGGATTATGCTACCTCAGGTGGTTCAACCAAAGAAACCGGATGCTGTAGCCTCGATTCCATAAACGATGCCCGTAATTTAGCTGTTACTTTTGGTTTTCCGCATTACATTATTGACATAAGAAATGAATTTGAGGGCCCTATTATTAATAATTTTGTAGAAGAATATATGGCAGGGCGAACGCCTAATCCGTGTATTTTGTGCAATACGCATATAAAATGGGAAGCTTTGCTAAAAAGAGCTGATCAACTGGGTTGTAAATATATTGCAACAGGACATTATGCTCAAATAAAAAAAACAGGCAACAGGTTTACCATCCTGAAAGGAATAGACGAAACCAAAGACCAGTCGTATGTTTTGTGGGGCCTGTCGCAAGATAGCCTGAAACGGACTATTTTACCATTAGGAAAATATCGTAAAAAGGAAATAAAGGAAATGGCCATTGCCCGTGGTTTTACCGACCTGGCAAAAAAAAGCGAAAGCTATGAAATATGCTTTATTCCGGATAATGACTACCGTAGCTTTTTAAAAAGAAAAGTGATTGGACTGGAAGAAAAAGTTGCCGGTGGAAATTTTGTTGATACGCAGGGAAACATTTTAGGACAACATAAAGGCTACCCTTTTTATACCATTGGCCAGCGAAAAGGCTTAGTAGTTGCTGTTGGCCATCCGCTATATGTTTTGAAAATTATTCCTGAAACCAATACCGTTGTTTTAGGTGATAAAAGTGAGTTAAACAAAACGCAAATGTGGGTAAAAGATTATATTATATTAAAATATGAAACATTACCTGAAAATATTGAAGTAACTACCAAAATTAGATATAAGGATAAGGGAACAAAAAGTACACTGCAACTTATTGACGGAAAAATAAAAGTTAATTTCTTTGAGCATGTTACTGCTATTGCACCAGGGCAATCGGCTGTATTTTACGAAGATAATGAAGTAATTGGTGGTGGCTTTATTATGAAATAGTTAGCAAAAGGTAAGGATACTATCTTTTGTAAAGATAGTATCCTTACCTTTTCTTTTAACTATTAAAACTAATACAGCTCTTGCAGATAAAAGTAAAAACAAAAACTATTCTTAAATTTTTCCATTTATGCCTATCTTTATTGTTTATTTTTTAAGAAATGAATAAATTAAAAATTTTTGTTTTACATATTATAATTCTAAGCTTAATAATTGTTTTTTCTTGTGTAAAAGAAACCAGCACACCCGATTTGCAAATTGATTACAGCTATTTCCCTGTTGACACAGGTTACTGGTACGAGTATAATGTTACAAACATTACTATAGATGTTGCTACAAGTAAATTCGATACAGTTAATTATAAGTTAAAAGAAGTTTTTGAATCAAAATTTACTGATAACGAAGGAAACGAATCTATAAGAATTGAACGCTATATTAAAGAAAACGGAAGTACTAAATGGGAAATCAAGGATGTATGGTATGCTACATTATTGCAGAATTCTGTTCAAAAAGTAGAAGAAAATATCAGATATGTTAAATTAATTTTCCCGGTTAAATTAAATATTTCGTGGAATGGCAATGCTTATAATATTTATAGCAACGATAATTTGCCTGAGTATGAAATTACAAGCCTTGATGAGCCTGAAACAATAAACAATTTGTTATTCGATTCTGTACTAACGGTTACACAAGCCGATAATTTAAGTTTAATTGACAAGCTTTATAAAACAGAAAAATACGCCAAAAATATTGGTTTAGTTGAAAAAACCGAAATAGATGTTTATTCTAAGTTTACCGATAATTCGGTTGACATAATGGACAGAATTACATTAGGAACAATTTATAAACAAGAAATTATACAATATGGAAAAAATGAAAAAAAGTAAATTTGTCATTTTGTTTTTTTTACTACTTATTCCTGGAATAACTGTAAATGCACAGGTTGCACCAAACAAATATATTTTGGAATTAACCGATAAACTAAACAATGATTATACCATTGGAAATCCTGAGCGTTTTTTATCGCAACGAGCTATTGAAAGAAGAACAAAACAAAATATTGAAATTGAAGAAAACGACCTTCCCATATCAAACTATTATATTGATAGTTTAAAAAAACTAAACCTTAGAATTTTAAACCGTTCAAAGTGGTTTAATTCTTTACTTATTTTTAGTACAGATACGCTTCTGTTAGATACCATCGAAAATATTTCTTTTGTAAATAAACTATATTTAAATACAGGCATAAGCACCAATAAATCAAAGCATAACAAATTTTTGAACCATTTTGAAAAAACTACATCAGCCTATAATTATATCAACACTAATTACGATTACGGTTTTGGATATAACCAGATACATATGGTAAACGGTCATTTATTGCACGAATTGGGTTACCGTGGAGAAGGGATGCAAATTGCCATCATTGATGCAGGATTTGCCAATGCCGATTCACTAAATGTTTTTGACAGCATATGGGCTAACAACCAGGTTTTGGGAACACATGATTTTGTTGACGGTGGAGAAATTCAGTTTGATAAACATTATCACGGAAGTGCTGTTTTTTCAATTATTGGAGCTAACGACCCGGGAATGTTAATTGGTACAGCGCCAAAAGCAAAATTTTGGCTACTTCGTTCGGAAGATGTAAATTCAGAATACCGCGTTGAAGAAGAAAACTGGATTGCTGCTGCTGAGTTTGCCGATAGTGTTGGTGCCGATGTTATTAATACTTCGTTGGGTTATTCTGTTTTTGACGACCCTGCACAAAACTACACTTATAGTGAAATGGACGGAAATACAGCGAGAATTTCAATTGCTTCCAAAATTGCGGCCACAAAAGGAATGATTTTGGTAAACAGTGCCGGTAATTCTGGAAACGATGATTGGCATTACATTACAGCCCCTGCCGATGCTGACAGCATAATTACAGTTGGTGCGGTTGATTCATTAGGAAGGTATATCTATTTCAGTTCGGTTGGTCCAACAGCCGATGGCAGAATTAAACCCAATATTACTGCACAAGGTTACAAAACAGCCATTCAAATAAACACCAATCAAATATTACTGGGGTCAGGAACATCATTCTCTTCGCCGCTAATAGCCGGGATGGTAGCATGCTTATGGCAGGCAAAACCCAATTTAAGCAACATGGAAATAATACAAAGTATTGAAAAAAGCGCCAATAATTACAATACGCCTGATGAGTTAGTAGGTTATGGAATTCCTGATTTTTCAAAAGCATTAAACATTGCTAATTCTATTAAATATAATTTTTCGAAAAGCACTTTAGCTTCAGTAAATCCCACCTTGTTTTTCGATCACATTTATATTGATTTCTTTTCTGATACCAACCAACAGGTAACTCTACAAATTATTGATGCTTCGGGTAGAACGGTTAAGCTGCAAACAGAAAATGCAAATGCGCATGAATTGGCAGGTTTTACAATAAACGGTTTAGAAAAATTAAGCCGCGGGTTTTATATTTTTACCCTGACTGCCAATAATACGGCCTTTCAGCAAAAATTAATCAAACCCTAAATAATGGCGGAAGATTTTTTAACCTTATATGAACTGAATAGTAGAATAAAAGATTCAATAAACAACTCATTTCCTGACACTTATTGGGTAATAGCTGAAATTAGCGAATTAAATATCAATACTCGCTCCGGCCACTGTTATCTTGAATTAATTGAGAAAAAAGAAAAAAGCGAAACACTAAAAGCAAAATCGAGAGCTACAATTTGGAATTTTACTTACAGAATGCTAAAGCCATATTTCGAATCAACAACAGGAAAAACATTATCCTCAGGAATTAAGGTTTTGGTAAAAGTATTGGTTGAGTTTCACGAAGTTTATTCTTCCAGCTTAAATATTCTTGACATTGACCCTTCATACACCATAGGTGATTTAGCTGTTAAAAAACAAGAAATAATAAATCAGTTAAATGAAGAAGGCATAATAAATATGAACAAAGAGTTGGAAATTCCACTTGTTCCACAAAAAATTGCAATTATTTCTTCTAAAACTGCTGCGGGCTATGGCGATTTTATGAACCAAATTCAGAATAATGAATTTAATTATGCATTTTATACTCGTTTATTTCAAGCAAACATGCAGGGCGAAAAAGCCGAAGAATCAATCATAAATGCTTTAGAACAAATTTATAATTACGAAGATTTCTTCGATTTAGTAGTAATTATTCGCGGGGGCGGTTCAAAAATGGATTTGGCTTGTTTCGATAGTTATTGGCTATCGTATCATATTACTCAATTCCCAATACCGGTAATTACCGGTATTGGCCATGAACGTGATGACACAATTGCTGATATGGTAGCACATACAAAACTGAAAACACCGACTGCCGTAGCAGAATTTATAATTTCTACCATATATGAATTTGATGTTGTTTTAAACAAATATCAAAATCGGTTTTTTGAACAGGCCAGCACTCTAATTGAAGAAGAAAAGCAATGGCTAATTACCAATTTGCATAATTTCCAAAATTTAACCTTTTCCACAATTCAAAACTCGAAAAATAACCTTTCAATTTATACACTTAAAACCGGATCGATAGTTAATAAAAAGATTATACAAAATAAAAATACACTGAAAAATAAAGTTCAACATTTAAAAAACTCATTTTTAAAACAATGGTTTAAAAAAAATCAAGAACTGGATTTATTACATTCAAAAACACCCCAGACAATAAAAAAACTATTTCAAAATAAAGAAAATAAATTAGCTATTTATTCTAAAACCATTGAATTGACTAACCCGCTTGAAATTCTTAAAAGAGGATATTCGTTAACGCATTATAATGGCAAATTAATTAAAAGTATTGATGAAATTAGTGTTGACAGCCAAATTGAAACTCAGCTTTATGATGGAAAAATTGAAAGCACAGTAGTTAAAAAGAAAAAAATAAGTCAAGCCTCATCTAAAAACGAGTAAAATATACCTATTGAGTCAAGTACTATTAAAGTTTCTTTTTCATAAGTTGTTTAAAACTTAATGGTTATATTCTTTTTTTCTAATTCTATTCACCGTTATTTTATATATTAATAATCCAAAATTCAAATTGGAGGTTATTCTTTTGAAAGAAAACTGCACTTTTTAACTCTTTTACCAATGCAAAAAATAATTCGCCTTCTATCTGCTTTAATGTTTCTTGCCTTATTCACTAATGGACAAAATGAAATTGACAGCCTTGAAAATTTACTTTCAAAAACCAGCGGACTAACAAAAGCCGGAATACTCAATTCATTATCCATTAAATCAGCTTCGTTTGATACTGAAAAAGCCATACATTATGCAAATGCTGCCATAAAAATTGCAAAAACTGAAAAGGATAAAAACCTGGAAGCCAATTGTTTTAAAACATTAGGAAGTATTTACCAAATATCTAATAATTTTGATTTATCTGTTGCTAATTACAACCAAGCTTATAATATTTTTAAAAGCATTAATAATTTACCAGCACAGGCATCGGTTTTAAATAGCCTGGGAATTACGTTCAGGCATTTTAATTATAATACCGATGCTATTAATTATCATAAACAGGCACTTGAAATATATCAAAATATTAACCAACCATCAGGTATAGGTTTTTCTCTAAATTATTTAGGAAGTATATATTGGAAATCAGGACAATATGAAAAGGCTTTAGAATATTACAAGCAATCGTATGAAGTTAGGTCAGGCTTAGCAGACAAAAATATATTGGCTGCAACGCTTGATAATATTGGCATGGTTTATAAAGATTTAAGTGAATATGAGCAAGCACTTGAATACTACAATAAATCGCTTAAAATTCATACTGAATTAAATGACACTAATGGTATTGCCAGTTCTTACAACAAAATAGGCAGTGTTTATTGGAGATTAAACGATTTGAAAAAATCATTGTTAAATTACAAGAAATCTTTATGGCTGCAAAAACAGGTTGAAAATAGTACAGGAGTTGCTATTTCATATAATAATATTGGAAATGTATATAAAAATACAAACCAGTACGATTCGGCCATATATTATTACAACAAAGCTTTAAGTATAAGAAAAGCATTGGGTGACCCTGAAGGCATAGCTTATGCTTTAAATAACCTGGGGAGTTTATATTTAAAAATTATTAAATATAAAGAAGCACTTAATTTTTATCTTGAATCATTGAGTATAAGAGATACGCTTGGAAACAAGAAAAATGTAGCAAACTCGCAAAATAATATTGGATTAATATATAAAGACCTTGGAAACTATGAAAAATCAATAGAATATTTTGAAAAATCGCTTGACATATACAAAGAAATTGGCGATAAAGTACTAATATCTAACGGGTTAAATTATTTAGGAGGCGTGTATTGGAAAGAAAAACAATATGAATTAGCATTAGACTATTATAACCGTGCATTAAAAATCAGGCAAGAAATTGGTGATAAAAATTATATAGCAGGTTCATTAATAAATATTGCATTAATACATAAAAGTTTGAATAATTTTCCTGAAGCCTTAAATAATTATACAAATGCACTTAACATTTATAAAACTATTGGCGATAAAAAAAATGCAGCAGCAGCCTTAAATTATATCGGAAATTTATATAAGAAAGAAAAGAATTTTACTAAAGCAAAAGAGTACTTTAACGAAGCTTATAAAGCAAGAAAATTGATTGATGACAAGAGCGGAATAGCCTATACTTCGTTAGATATTGCCGGATTATATTTGAATGAAAAAAATGCAATTCAGGCAAAGCCATTTCTTGAAACTGCTTTGACTAATGCAACAAGTCTAAAAAACAAAAATCTTCTTAAAAATGCATATTTATCCAATTCAACCTATTATGCAATTATGGGAGATTATAAAAATTCTTTGAATTTTTATAAAAAATATGCATCATTAAAAGACGAAATATTAAGCATTGAAAGTGTTAAGAAGATAGCTGACATGCAAATAAGATATGAAACAGAAAAGAAAGAAAAAGAGAATGAATGGCTAAACAAAGAGAACAGGTTAAAAGAGCTTGAAATTGAGCAACAGAATGCAAAAATAAACAGGCAAAATTTAACAATAGCCGGTATTGTGTTAGTGTTGCTTATTATTGTCATATTTTCAACTTTACTCTTCAGACAAAACAAAAAAATTAAAAAAGCGAACGAACTACTTGCATTACGCAATGTAGAAATCATGCAACAAAAAGAAGAGATTGAATCACAAAGAGATGAGATAGAGGCACAAAGAGATCATGTAACTCAACAGCGAGACCACATTGAAAAACAAAACACACGAATAACAGATAGTATTGAATATGCAAGCAGAATTCAATCAGCTGTATTGCCGCCCGAAGATTTTATTAAAGAAGTTTTGCCTGATTATTTCATTTATTTCAAACCACGTGATATAGTGAGTGGTGATTTTTACTGGATGACCAAAAAAGACAATAAAATTATTATTGCCGCAGTTGATTGTACCGGGCACGGAGTACCCGGTGCTTTTATGAGCATGTTGGGAGTAGCACTTTTAAATGAAATTATTAACAAAAACAAAATAACTACAGCAAGTGATATTTTAAATAAACTCAGAGAAAATGTAATAAAATCGTTACATCAAACCGGCGACCCCGACGAAGCTGCGGATGGAATGGATTTGGCACTTTCAATAATTGATTTTGAAAACAGAAAAATGCAATTTGCCGGAGCTAATAATCCGCTTTATATTATCAGGAATGACGAACTGATTGAAATTAAATCTGACAAAATGCCACTTGGTATTCATTTTATTGAAGATGAACCTTTTACAAATCATGAGTTAGAATTAAAAGCTAACGATTTATTATATATGTTTTCTGATGGCTATGTTGATCAATTTGGAGGAAAAGACAACCGGAAGCTACTTGCCCGTAATTTCAAAAAAATATTATTGGATATTAGTGAAAAATCATTACAAGAGCAAAAGCAATTATTAGATGAGTATTTCTATAAATGGAAAGGCGAACAAAAACAAATTGACGATATACTAATTATCGGATTAAAAGTTGCGTAAGTTTTATTCAATAAAAGTTGCCATATAATCTATACAAATAAATTAAACATTCTTGAAAATAATTTCAAATTTCAGAATAAAGAATAATTGTTTATTTTTATAAAAAAGTAAAGTATTAATTCATTAAGCAACATATATAATGCACATAATAAAATTTAAAGCTCTTAGCCTCCTGTTTATTTTTACTTCAATTTCATTATTTGCAATTGATAAAATTGACAGTTTAAATACTGAATTGCAGAATGTTAGTGATTTTAAAAAAGCAACTATTTACAATCAATTGGCAAACGAATACATTCCAATATTACCCGATAAATCGATTGAATTTGCTAAAAAAGCCCTTGAATATGCCAAACAATTTAATATTCAGGAAGAAGAAGCTTCTGCTTTAAATTATCTGGGATTAAATTATTATAATACAGGCGATTATAATAAAGCACTACACTATTATCAAAAAGCAATTAAAATAACCATGAAGGTTGGTAAAAAAGAAGAAATTGCCAATATTATGAAAAAAATCGGGATTATTTATGTCAACCAAAGAAACTACGATAAAGCTTTATTGTATTATCAACAAACTTTAAATATTTATATCAGGTTAGGCTATAAAAATAAAGAAGCCGTTTTACTTTCTGATATTGGCAAAATATATTACTATGCCGGTAAAAACTCAAAATCTATTGAGTTCTATAAAAAAGCGCTCGAAACATTTACTTTACTTGATAATAAGCAAAGTGTGATAAACACACTAAATAATTTAGGAGCAGTTTATGATGAAGATAAGCAATATAACATAGCACTTGAACATTATAACAAAGCACTTGAAATTGTAAGTAGTTTTAATAAACCCGAGGAAAAATCAAAATTATTAATCAACATAGGCACAACTAATATTAAACTCAAAAAGTATAATCGGGCACTTGAGGTGTTAAACAATGCTCTTGACATTGTTATTACTACAACTGACTTTGAAAAACTATCTGATATTTACAACAAAATAGGAAATGTTTATAAGTTGACCAGAAAATATTCTAAAGCAATAAATTACTATTATAAAAGCATTAATGTTGCCAGAGAAAATCAATTAAGCACTTTACTATTACTAAATTATAAAGCACTTTATGAAGTTTATTATGTTATTGACAATTATAAATCAGCACTTGAATATTTTCAAAAATATATAGATTTAAAAGAAACACTTGTTACAGAAGAAGCAAATAAAAAAAGCATACAAATAACAAAGGAATTTAATAATGAAAAAAATAAACACGAAAAAGAAAACCTGCAAAAAGATAAATTGGTTTATCAATTAGAATTAGGAAAACAAAAAGTTATATATATCACATTAATTTCAGGTTTAATTCTTATCATTATTTTTATTATTATTTTTTCTAATTTAATGATAAAGAATAAAAAATATCATAAAATTATTTCTACTCAAAATCAAGAAATTGAAAAGCTGAAAAATACACAATGACAAAACCAACCTTAACATACAACAAAGCTATTGAAGAAATAGAAAGTATTTTAGAAAAAATTGAAACAGACGAATTAGATGTTGACGTACTTTCAAAAAATGTTAAACGGGTAGCTGAATTAATTAAATTTTGTAAAACAAAGCTTCATAAAACCGAAGAAGAAGTACAAAAAATTATTGATGAAATGGAAAATTAACCCAATTCACCACACTCCTTTTATTCAATTTATTACACTTATATAAGAAAAAGCCACGCCAAAGTACGTGGCTTTCATTTTTTTAATTTCAATTTTTGTGACTGCTTAACTCCATTGTTTTTATCATCCAATCGGGCAAAGGCTTTTCAGGATTTCTCTTTTTTAAATTTAAATACCACCCTATTTTCTTTAAAACCGGAATTTTATGCGTTTCAACAAATTCAATAAGTGCACCATCAGGATCTTCAATATAAGAGAAATGTCCGGCTGCTTCTCCCATATCAAACGATTTACTACTATCCACCGTAAAATTAAAGCCTTTTTCTGCACATTCTTTCCTCATTTTATCCATTCCATGTATATCAAAACATAAATGAATAAACCCATAATCGCCCCAAAACCTGTCTTTATAAATTTTCTCCGGAGTTCTGTCTTGCACACTAATTAACTCAATTGTTGTTGTGCCAAACAATCTGCTAAATCCACCCTGGCGTGGTTCACTATGTTTAAGCAATACTCTTCTTACTTTATTTTTACCACCAGGAATATTTGCAAAATCTTCAAAAACACCTTCTATATCATAAACAACTTCATCATAACCTAAAATATCGCTATAAACTTTACGGGCGTTTTCTATGTCAGAAACACCAATAATACAACCATTTGGGCCACCTGTAACCATTTTTCTTTTAACAAACCAACTATGTTTATGACTAACTACCTGAAATAGATTATTATACGGATCGCGAATAAAAAAATGTTCATTGCCTTTAGGGTCTTTAACTATTTCGCTAACCAAATCAGCATTTAAAGATTTATAATAATCATACGCTTTATTAATATCCCTGGTTTTAATTTTAGTTATATAGATACCCAAATCACCCAATTTAATATCAAAAACCGGTTTTTGCGGTTTCCGTTCAGTATATTGCCAAATTTCAAAACCTCCTCCTCCTTGAATATTAATAGCTAAAACTGCATGTCTTTTTTGAGGTTTTCCTCCTGTATAAGGAAGCATTAAACCTGCCTCTGCTGCTTCGTCAAAAACAGGAATATTCATTCCGAAATATTTTCGGTACCAAGCCCATGCTTCATATACATCAGGCACTCCAATACCAATTTGTTGAATTCCACTAATAATTGTTTTCATTGTTTTTTAATTTATGAAGGATCAATTTTAGAAACTAATTTATAAAATATGCCGGGAAAAAACTTTTTCAGATAAACCATTATTAATTCTTTCCCTCCTATTAAAACTTCTCTTTTATTCTTTTTTATAGCCCAAATCATTTTACGGGCACATTTTTCAGCAGAAATTCCATTAGCTTGTCCTTGCGACATATTGCCATGTTCATTACCGTCTTTTGTAAGTGCATGTTTCGATATATTTGTTTGAACTCTTCCGGGACAAGCAATGGTTACTTTAATATTATCATTTATGTGTTCGGCACGTAATGTTTCAAAAAAACCGTATAATGCATGCTTTGCAGCTGAATAAGCCGAACGTAACGGAAACCCGAATTTACCTGCAATACTCGTTGTTACCATAATGTGCCCGCCCCCGTTTTTCACCATAAAAGGCAAAACATTTTTAGTAAGATAAACAGCACCATAATAATCAATATTCATTATTCTTTTATCAATTTCAAAAGGTGTCTCAATAATCTTTGATCGCTGGCTAATTCCACCATTATTAATCAAAATATCAATATTTCCAACTTTATCAATTACATTCTTTACCGAATTAGCAATTTCTTCCTGACTTTCAAGATCAAAAGGTTGTGTAAAACAAAAATCACACTTTTTCAAACAATTTTCTTTAACTGTTTCTAAATCTTTTACCTGGTTTGATGATATTATTAAGCGTGCTCCTAACGAAGCAAACTCATAAGCTAAAGCTTCACCAATTCCTGAAGTTGCACCGGTAACCCACACAACTTTTCCTTTAAACGTCATAAATATTCATTTTTAAAACTTACAAATATATTCTTTTGAAATTTACTTACCAGATAAATTTTAAAATAGTAAAACATTTTCTTAAATTTACCAACGGCCTGTAGTAATTAATTGTAAATTTGTTATTTTTTAATTACTTATTAATTAAGTATATATAATTATTGGCTATTAGTTAAAATAGTAAAAAACAGCAATAATGAAAGTTATAAAACTCAATAATACAATGACCACCCCAATGGTACATCTTGATGCAGAAAAGAATATTTTTCAAATTATTGGTGCATCAATTCCTGAAAATGCAAATCATTTCTACGACCCAATTCTTGACTGGATTGAAGAATATGGGAAAAAAGCTAATAAAAAAACTGTTTTTGATTTAAACTACAAATATTTTAATACTTCTTCCTCAAAATTAATACTTGATTTACTTTTAATTTTGAAAAAAATTTATGACGCCGGAAATGATGTTTTGGTTAGATGGCACTATGAAGAAAGCGATGAAGACATGAAAGAATCAGGGGAAGATTATCAAGATATTATTAAAATTCCTTTTGAATTTGTTGAATTTGAAGATGAAGATTAGGCATTGTTAAAATAGTTTTAATAAGATTTGTGTCGTTTTAAGGATATTAGGTTTTCAATAATAACTTTTTAAAAATCAAAAGTAATTAACTGTTCTAAGGGCAATTGACTTAGCTTGTGATATTTATTTTAGTGTGAGATTAACTTTTCAATAAGTATAAATACATGCTGCCTGTCCACACATATAAATTGCTATAACTTTTTTACAAGCATTTTTTTTATATTTTTGAAAATATTGCCCTGTCATAAGAAATATTTATATAAACATTAATATTAAACAAATGAAGACAATAATTCAGTTTTTTGAAGAAAGTGTAAAAAAATATGAAAACAATATATTCTTATGGGAAAATAAAACCGGCGAATATATTGGAACAAGCTACAAAAAAACAAAAGAATTAACCTATAAATTTGGTGCAGGACTAATGGCAATGGGCCTTTCAAAAGGTGACAGAACCGGATTGATTTCAGAAGGCAGAAATGAATGGGTAATTGCAGAATTAGGTGTTTTATATACAGGGGCTATAAATGTTCCATTGTCAGTTAAGCTGGAACCCAACGAATTACTTTTTAGGTTAAAACATGCGGGATGTAAATATATTTTGGTTTCAGCAAATCATTTACCAAAAATAAAAGAGATTGAGAAAGAACTTCCTGAACTTGAAAAAATAATTGTTTTTGATAAACTGGAAACATTTGAAGCTAATGAGATATATTTTCAAGATGTTTTAAAAAGTGGAGAAAAATTTATTGAAAGTAATAGAAATGATTTTGAAAACCGCTATAATTCGCTAAAAGATGACGATTATGCAAATATTTGTTATACTTCAGGTACTACAGCCGATCCGAAAGGAATAATCCTTTCTCATCGAAATTATACGGCTAATGTTGAACAAGCTCTTTCTTTAATGACTATTCCTGAACATTATAAAACTTTACTAATTCTTCCGTGGGACCATGCTTTTGCACATACGGCCGGAGTATATAGTTTTATGGCTTTTGGAGCAAGCATTGCGTCTATACAGATAGGAAAAACACCTGCTGAAACGTTACGTAATATTCCTAAAAATATAAAAGAAATTCAACCAAGTGTATTGTTAAGTGTTCCTGCTTTAGCAAAAAATTTCAGAAAAAATATTGAAAAAGGAATAAGAGAAAAAGGGGCAACAGTTGAAAAACTTTTTAATAAAGCACTTAAATTAGCATATAGTTATAATGGAGATGGGTTTAACAAAGGCAGGGGCCTCTCTTTCTTTAAAAAACCCCTGTATGCCCTTTATGATAAAATTATCTTCAGTAAAATTCGTGAAAACTTTGGAGGAAAACTTGATTTTTTTATTGGTGGTGGAGCGTTGCTCGATATTGAGTTGCAGAAATTTTTTTATGCCATAGGAATGCCAATGTTTCAGGGATACGGACTATCTGAGGCAGCTCCAATTATATCTTCAAATTCAATGGTAAAACATAAATTAGGCTCATCAGGTTATTTAGTAACTAATTTAGAGCTTAAAATTTGTGATGAAGATGGCAATGAATTGCCAGTTGGGGAAAAAGGCGAAATTGTAGTCAAAGGAGAAAATGTAATGAAGGGATATTGGCAAAATGAAACCGCTACTAAAGAAACTTTAAGAAATGGTTGGCTATATACAGGCGACATGGGTTATATGGATAAAGACGGTTTTTTATATGTACTCGGCAGGTTTAAAAGTTTATTAATTGGCGATGATGGTGAAAAATATAGTCCTGAAGGTATAGAAGAAGCTATTTGTGACCAATCTTCTTTAATTGACCAATGCATGCTTTATAATAATCAAAATGATTATACAGTTGGGTTATTAGTTCCTAATAAAGAAGCTATAATTCGCGCTTTAAAAGCAAATAATATTAATCCGGATAATGATAATGCCGTTGAAGAAGCACTAAACATTATTCAAAAAGAGATTAATGAATATAAAAAGAATGGGAAATATGACTTAATGTTTCCTTACAGATGGTTACCTGCTGCAATATCTGTATTAAAAGAAGGATTTACAGAAGAAAACAAAATGTTGAACTCTACGCTAAAAATGGTAAGAGGTAAAATAACTGAAATACATAAAGATAAAATTGATTATTTATATACACCTGAAGCTAAAAATATTTTACATTCAGAGAACATTGAAGCAATGAAGAGTATTTTAGTGAATTAGAAATTGGAAAATACAGAGTCTTGATTGGCTGCTTACAATAAACCAAAGGTTAAATTGCAAAAAAGTGTGTTTGCGATATAAGTAGTTTTTATTATTCTTCTGTAAAAAATTGTTTTGGAAAGTTTATCAGAAAAAGGTTATTTCTTGCACGTGTAAAAGCAGTATATAACCATCTTAAATATTCTTTATCCATTTTATCATCAGTAAAATAGCCCAAATCAACAAATACATTTTTCCATTGTCCTCCTTGTGCTTTATGGCATGTTATGGCATATGCAAATTTTACTTGTAAAGCATTAAAATACGGATTATTTTTAACCTTTTCATATTGTGTTTTTCTACTTTTTATAGAACTATAATCTTCTAAAATATTATAATAAAGTTCTTTATTTTCTTTTTGCGAAAAAGATGCCTTTTCAATGTAAATCGAATCTAAAAATATCTTCACATCAATTTCATAATTATCATAATCAACAAATTTAGCAGTAATATTTGCAAAACGATAACCATACAAGTCTTCATAATTTTTAATTCTGGTTACTTCAAATGTGTCGCCATTTGCAATAAAATCAAGATTCTCATCTTCATCAGTCCAGAAATAATTATTTTTAACAACCATTAATAAATCACCTATTGAAATTTCATCTTCTTTCCATAAAATAGAACGCCGTATTCCTTCATTATATTTATTTGCCCGTTTATTCGACCTGCAAACAACAATTGTTTCTTCTATCCCGTCTTTATCGTAATAATCTGAAATTAACTCAATTAAATCTTCACCGCTAATTCTTTTAACATCGTACTGGTTGGAAAAGTTAATTTTTGGAATACTAAAATTATCTTCAGCAAGGTTATTTCTTAATTGAGTAGCATTTTGCAATATAAATGAATTTTCTTTTTGCCTTACCACCTCAGTTAATTCCACTTCTTCAACCAGCCATCCATAATTTTCAATTGTTTTTCTTTCTAAAGCCGGACTAATAGTTAACCCAACAGGAGGCAACTGAGCCACATCGCCAAGTAAAATTAATTTACACTTTTCACCTTGAGCTACATATTCGATAATATCATCAAGTAAACGGCCTGAGCCAAATATTGAAGCATCATACGAAGAGTTTGAAATCATTGATGCTTCATCAATAATGAAAATAGTATTTTTATGTAAATTTCTGTTTAAGGCAAACTTTCCAAAACCATCTTTTGATGATTTTTGACGATAAATTTTTTTATGAACAGTATATGCTGTTTTTCCTGCAAAGGTTGAAAAAACTTTAGCTGCCCTTCCTGTTGGTGCCAACAAAACAGATTTTAGCCCAATTTCTGCCAATGTCTTCACTAAATAGCTAACAATTGAAGTTTTGCCGGTTCCGGCATAACCTTTAATAATAAAGGCAGCATTATTTTTTAAACCAATATTTATAACAAAATCGGATAATTTATTTAATAAAACTTTTTGTCCGGGAGTAACATTAAATTCTATTTTTTGTAATATTTTTGTTATTAATTGATTACTTATCATTTACAAAAAAATTGAAACTAAAAAACTATAATCTAAAATTATTTTTAAATTTGCATCAAACTTAATTTAATATGAGGATTAAAAAAATAATCAAAACATAATTAATAAAATTTATAATTACTATCTATAATATTTTTAACGAATTGTAATAACTAAAAACAAATCTAATGAAGACTGCTTTAAAAATTATTCTGCCAATACTTATTGTTGTATTAGTTTTTTTCTTAATCAAAGGAATTAATACACCAATACAATTTGAAAAAGTTAAAAAAGTAAGGTATCAAAAAGTAATTCAAAATTTAAAAGATATACGTATAGCAGAATTGGCATATAAAGATGTTTATGGAACTTTTACAGGAAGTTTTGATACACTTATTGATTTTGTAAAGTATGATTCTATGCCATTAGTAAGGTCATTAGGAAGTTTGCCTGATACTTTAAACGAGCAAATGGCTTTAGATATGGGTATAATAGTAACCTCTGTACCTAAAGATAAAACCGATGACGAATTATTAAATGAAGGATTTCTAATTAGAGATACTGTTAAAATCAGTGTTTTAGACTCTATTTTTCCAACAAATTATCCAATTGATTCTTTAAGGTATATACCTTATACCAATAATGAAGAATTTAGCCTTGGTGCCGGAATTGTTGAAACAGGCTCAAAAGTAAAAGTACAGGTTTTTGAAGCAGGAGCTTTAAACGATATAATTTTACATGGTTTAAATAAGCAACTTATTATTAACCTAAATGAAGGTGAAGAATACCCGGGGTTAAGAGTAGGCTCATTAAAAGAAGCCACGAATAATGCAGGTAATTGGGAATAGCTTTACAAAATAAAAAATTGATCCATCTTGTTCTGCGAGATGGATTTTTTTTTATATAATAATAAGAACTGAATTGTATATAATGTTTTAATGCGTATTATTAGCGGCAAATACAAAAAGAGAAAAATTCTTCCACCAAAGAATTTGAAAGTCAGGCCAACTACCGATATGGCAAAAGAAGCTCTTTTTAATATATTGCACAATAACATAAACTTTAAGGAAACCACGGTATTAGATTTGTTTTCAGGTACCGGTAATATTAGTTATGAATTTGCATCAAGAGATTGTAAATCTGTTACTTCTGTTGAACTTAATTACAGAAATTACAGTTTTATAAAAAAAACAATTCATGAATTTGATTTAAATAAGATTGAAGCTGTTAAAACCAACGTATTTGTTTATTTAAAGCATTGCAACAGGCAGTTCGACCTAATTTTTGCTGACCCACCGTATGCTCTAAGTGAAATTACAGAAATCCCTAAACTGGTTTTTAAACATTCAATTTTAAAAAAAGATGGATTAATGATTATTGAACATTCACGGGAAACAGATTTTACAGAAGTTACTGAATATATTCAAACAAAAAAGTATGGAAAAGTTAATTTTAGTTTTTTCAAAAGCAACTTATAGAATAATTTTATAATATTTTAAAATAATTTCATTTTCATTTGTTAGTAATAAAATAAGCATTATTTTTGCATCGCTCTTTTAAATAATACAGGTTATTCGAAGGTTCAGACTGTTGTTTGAAAGCTTGTAATAACAAAGACAATAACCTGGTTCGGTAGTTCAGTTGGTTAGAATATCGGCCTGTCACGCCGAGGGTCGCGGGTTCGAGTCCCGTCCGGACCGCTGCAAGAGTACTAAAGCCCCTGATTTTCAGGGGCTTTTTTATTATACCCTAACAGAAAAACTCGGTGTGTCTGTTAGACACACCGAGTTTGAACCGGATTTTAATCCAATACTAAATTGTACAATGTTGATGTAATAGCTGTTATAGGCCAGGCTGTGGACTAATATTGATATCCATTCGGTAATATTACCACGTCATTGCAAGGGATGACGAAAGAAATACGAAGCAATCCTTCTATTATTTATATTAAAAACTACTTACACCAGCATAAGAAATTCCGGTAAGAAAATGAATTTCGCGGCTGAAAGTTGACAGGTTGTTTTTATTGAATTTATTAAAATCATCATATCCGCAGGCTCTTGCCACAACTTTCATAAGTCCGGTAGTGGCATTTAAAAAATTAGCTAATTGTGTTGCCGATTTATCAATAATTATCCGTTGTCGCAAACTCTCTTTTTGCGTAGCTATTCCCACCGGACAATTATTGGTATTGCAAGCACGCATACCAATACAGCCAATGGCTTGAATAGCAGAATTTGAAATGGCAATTGCATCGGCACCCAGCATTAAGGCTTTTGTAAAGTCTTCTGCTATTCTTAATCCGCCGGTAATGATAAGGGTAATATCTTTTGCACCTATTTCATCAAGATGTTTTCTTGCCCTTGCAAGTGCCGGTATTGTTGGCACATTAATATTGTTTCTTAAAACAGAAGGTGCTGCACCCGTTCCGCCTCCCCTGCCATCAAGAATAATATAATCAGCCCCGGCCTTAACAGCAAAATCAATATCCTGCTCAATATGTGATGCGGCAATTTTAAATCCGACAGGTATTCCGCCTGTTTTTTCACGTACCTCGTTTGCAAATTCTTTGAAATCATCTACTGTTTTTAAGTCAGGAAAAGCTGCCGGGCTAATGGCAGGCTGCCCTTCCTTCAAACCTCTGACTTTAGCAATTTCATTAGTTACTTTACTTCCGGGCAAATGTCCTCCGGTTCCGGTTTTAGCTCCCTGCCCGCCTTTAAAATGAAATGCCTGGGCTTTCTGTACTTTTTCCCACGAAAAACCAAACCTGCCCGAAGCATATTCATAAAAATAACGCGAATTATTTTCCTGTTCTTCGGGTAACATTCCACCCTCGCCACTTGCAATTCCGGTTCCGGCCATTTCAGCTCCTTTTGACAAAGCTATTTTTGCTTCACGCGACAAAGCACCAAAACTCATATCCGACACAAAAATTGGTATTTCAAGTACTAAAGGTTTCTTTGCATTTTTGCCAATCACAACTTTTGTAATCACCTCATCCTCATCAAATAATGGCCTTCTATCTAATTGAGCCGGCAAAAATTGAATGTTTTCCCATTTAGGAAGTGTATTGCGATCAACACCCATGGCTTCGGTAAAACCATGATGGCCAATATTTTTTAAGCCATTTTGTGCTAATTCTTTTATATACCCGGTATAAGGTTCTGTATCTTCAGGATGCGTATCGGCATAAGTTCCAAGATATTGACTCCGGTTGAAAGGTTGCGGATTATTTTCAATAAACACATCAATTTCTTTTTCATCCACATAAACAGTATCATTTTCAATTATAGAAGAAAACTTATGTAAAGATTCGTCGTTATTATATTCTGATACTCCGGTATCATAGCGATAATCCCAGCCATGAACACCGCAAATCAGGTTATTGCCATCAATATGCCCATCGGCCAGCAACGCTCCGCGGTGGTGGCATCTGCCATAAAGTACAGATACATTATTTTCGTATCGTACAATAACAAGGTCAATATTTTTAACCAATGCATATTTTGGTTCTTTTTCTCTTAATTCTGAAAATTTACAAATCTCAATTTTCTTCATGATAAACGGTAGTTTTATTTATGTTCAGGAAATTTCCCCTTTCTAACCTGCTTGAAATAGCGATTAATACTATTTATTACTTCCGCAATGAAAGGGCAATATTTAGCAATAGCAGACCTGAATTCCAGTATGCCGGCTGTAGGAAGATAATCATGTTGATTGGCATGATTCTTTAATGCTTCAACAATTTTTGACAGTGGCGAAAAAGGTGATTGTCCAAATGCAAAATGATAATAAGGACGTGTACATCCCATATCAGCACATTTTTTCCGGTATTGTTTTATTTGGTCATTAATTCGTAAGTTGGCCGGTATTTCTACTGTGTTAAGATGATCCTCAAGTAAAATACTCATTGTATTAAAGTTTAACTTCTTTTAGAATTATAGCTCGAAATTGTTCTTTAGAATATTAATGCCGGAATTAAAAAATGTTTTTACTAACTTATATTGATTTTCGGCAGAACCGGCATTCAAAATATCTGAATTCTTAAGAACAGCACCATCCCATATTGGCATCATCCATTGGCCTGCTTTTAATGAATTAAAATTCTGTGAATTATTTACCGGTTTTTCAGACCAAAAACTCAGGTAATAGTAGGGTTCATTAATCATACTATCAGCTATTGCCCATCCAATTCCAATTGATTTTGAAAGTTCGCCCTTTTCATTTTTTGCAACAGGATAAAAAAAGCCGGTATCAAAATGATGTGGCCAAACTCTTACGGGGTCAGCATTCTTAAATTGGGCAGCAACTTCATTTATTATAATATCTGCATTATTACGGTAAATTGAATTCTCTTCAGTATATTTTTTATCTTCTATTTTGAATACAGCACCTTTAGCCAAAGCATGTTCCGGTATTTCATAATGCAATTCATTTGTCAATTTTGAAATATCAACATTATTATCTTCGAGGCTTTTTCTTAATTCATTGAAAGCCTGATTTTGGGTTTTACCTAATAATAATATTTCCTGTAATGTTTTATATCCTTTATTTAAAACCAACAATTTCATATTTGGCAAATGCAACGCTACACGCAAACCGTTAGAAAGTTCATTTCCAACTAACATTTCTTCCTTTTTCAAAAATTGCATATTTGTGTTGCTATCATCGGCCTGCTGCTGAATTAAATGACGGCCAACCAATGCAATAAACTGAGCTGCATAGTGTTGTTGTTGAAGCGCATCTTTCATACTACTGTCAAATACAAGCGTTTGTTTTTTCCAGAAAATTTTTTGTTCATCCATAATATATCAGTTTAACTATCCAACAATTTCAACACCTTTCCAAAAAGCCACATAATTTTTTATTTGTTTTGCAGCATCAAAAGGTTGTGGATAATACCAGGCAGCATCCACGTTATTTTCTCCGTTTACAATTATAGAATAATATGAAGCGTGTCCTTTCCACGGGCATTTTGAATGAGTTTCTGAATTATTCAAATATTTCTTTTGAACCGATTCCGGTGGAAAATAATGATTTCCTTCAATTACAATTGTTTCGTTGCTTTCTGCAATAATTTCATTATTCCATATAGCTTTCATAACTTAATTCAATTTAGATAAATTATTTAAAATATCTTTTACAGTTGATCGTTTTTTATAATCAGGATTAAACTGCCTCCAAACAATAATACCACTCTGATTTATAATAAACGTAGCCGGTATAGGCAAACGCTGGGTAGAATCAGAATGTGTGTTTTTTAATTTGGCATTTAAAGCCACATTATATGTTAAAAGCTGAACCTTTTCAGGAGTAAAGGTTACGTCAAATGCATCTGAAATTTTATAATCTTCATCGTACAACAATATAAATTCAACCCCTGTTTTCTTTTTCATTTTTCCTAAATATTCAGGTTTTTCCGGTGAAATAGCTATAACTTTTGCTCCCTTTTCAACTATAAGTTGCAAACTATCTTGTATTTGTTTTAAATGCCTGTTACAATACGGACACCAAAATCCTCGATAAAAAATTAAAACTACCGGACTGCTTTTTAATGCTTTCTGCAACGAAAAAATATTACTATCAGCATCCATTGCATTAAATATTGGTGCTTTTGCACCAATATTTAATCCATTAGCATCACTTACTTTTTTAATATTTTGTGATTGTAATGTATTCAACATAAATAATATATAAAATACTAATTGATAATATTTCATTTGCAACACCCAATATTTTAATTATTTATTCCTTTGTAAAATCAGCAATAACAGATATTTCAACCGTTTTCGCAATATTGGTTGATGGTTTTCCTTCTACAAAGGTTATTTTATAATCTGCTAATGTTACATTAAATTTACTTTGAACTTCAATTTGATTTCCTTTAACTACAACAGTACCTTTTTCATTTATGCTGTTTGTTTCGCCTTTTATTGTTAAATCACCTTCTACAGTGGCATCATAACTACCGTCTTTGTTAAAGTCAATCTGGTCAAGATTAGTTATTTTTCCCTTAAATTTAGCTTTCGGAAATTTCTTTGTATCTAAAAATTTATTGCCGTTAAAATGCTTCTGCATCAGCGATTTTTCAAATTCAAAACCTTGCATTGGCACTGAAAATACCATATCGCCGGTTTCAGTATTTATTGTTCCGACAGAAGTATAATTATTGGCTTCAATATCTTCAAAACTTGTATGCGAAAAGAATTTAACATGCGATTTTGAACTGACTAATTTACCACTTGTTTGGCCATATAATGATATTGTAAAAATTACTGCCAAAATACTTAATAGAGTTTTTGTTGTTTTCATGATTTTAAATTTTAAATTATTATTTGTTTATTTTTGATTATTAACTATTTATTTAACTACATCACATTTTTCTAATATAACGTTCTCATAAAGTTCAAGGTCATCATCATATGATGCTCCTGACCTTATTACACCTTTAATTGTAACCTGACTGCCAATTTTCAGATTTTCAGCATCTGAATTAGTTTCTAAAGTAAATGAACAACTTACACCTGCTTTATCTCCATTATTCTGTAGCAGTACTACTTTTTGGTTATTAAAATCTTCTGATATTTTTTTTACTATTCCTCTTACTTCCAGAATTTTAGATTCCCCATCGTCAGATAAATATTTTTCATTTGCTGCATTTGCATCTGTCAAATATTCATTCACAATTTGAGAACTGCTTAATGAATAATCAGATTTCGATTTTTGAACATTACGATGCGGCATGTTAAACATATAAAATGCCGTTCCGCCTGCAATTATAAACCCTGTCACAATTAAAATTATTACTAATTTAATAAGTTTTCGTTTTTTCATGATTTTCAATAATTTAATGTTGTGTTTTTATTTATTTGTTTGATAAGACGAACAAAATGTTTATTCCTGACAATAGTTGTTATTTATTTTAGAAAATTAATACAACTAATACATTATATAACTGAATATCATCTCATTTCAAAAGAATAAAAGTTATTCTTTTTTATTCAAAAAGTATAAAATAAGGAATTAAATTAGAGAAAGGTTAGTTAAGTGAACTGCTTAACTTATTTTTAATTTGATTTTTTAATTGATCAAGGTTTATATCTATATTTTCTGATATTATTGATGAAGAAAGTTCTTTATCAATAATTATACTTTGTTTTTCATAATTATTGCAGGCATCACACATCATCTTATGCACTTTTAATTGTAATTTTTCTTTGAATGAAAGCTTGAAATTCATTTTTTTCTCAATTAACTCCGTTGCTTTTAAACATGACAGAAAAAATATATGCATTAATCGTTTCATCTTTCAATTTGCTTTAAACCATTTATTTTCAATACATTCACGCAATTGCAACTTTGCCCTGTGAACAATTTGCCAATAATTAGACGGCGAAATATTAAGTTCCTGACAAATCTCGTCACCCTTTTTATTCATTAAATACTTGAGCTTTACTGAAGCACTCCACTGGTCGGGCAATGCATCCATACACTTTTTTAAAATTTGCTGAAAACCTGAATCATCCAATAAATTAGAATTATTATTCCATTGTTTTGGCTTTTTACTATTAACCCAATCTCCATTATCATCAAAAAAATAAGAAAAATCCTGATTATCAACATTTACAGGCTGAGTAGCTTTTTTGCGATAATAATCGATGATTTTATTATTTAAAATAGCTGTCAACCATGTCTTTGGAGAGCTTTCTTTTTTAAAAGAATTTATCTTTTCAGTTGCCACCAAAAAAGTTTCCTGTACAATATCTTTAGCAAGTTCAATATCAGATACTTTATGATAAGCCCACGAATACAAATATTCTGTATATAATTCAACCCATTGCGTAAGTTCTGATTGCATAAAGATTTTTGTAATATTTTAATCCTTTAAATATAGTAATTTCATTATAACTCATCGAAAATAAGACACATTAACAGGTATTTCAAACGTTTGCATAAAACTTTTTTTATTTATAACATTTCTTTTAAACATTGATTATATAAAAGTAGCTATATTTGACGCTTTATTTGGAATAATTCTAAACAATGCTTACATTATTCACAAATATTTTACATTTAATAAATAATTATCAGAATAAACAGATGAAGAATCAAAAGCCAAAATACCCGGGACATAGAATTACAACAAATGGGAACCAACTGGTAGCCTCATACACCGAAGCATTAATATGTGATGCAGGAGTTTTTTATCCTATTACTCCATCAACTGAAATGGGTGAAAATTTTCAATTACAATTTGCTAAAGGCCAATTAAATGCCTTTGGAAAATCAACTGTTGCAGTTGAAACTGAAGGCGAACATGCTGCACAAGGTGGTGCTATCGCATATTCAGTAACAGGAAAAAGAGTGGTGAATTTTACTTCCGGACAAGGAATTGTATATGGAATTGAGCAATATTATCATGCACCGGGTAAATTAAGTACCATGGTGCTTGAAGTAGGTGCCCGCGCACTTACAAAACATGCCCTGAATGTACATTGTGGGCACGATGATGTATATGCAGCTTTAGATACCGGATGGAATATCACTTTTGCCAAAGATGCTCAACAAGCATCTGACCAGGCTATTATTTTGCGTAAAGTAAACGAATTAAGCCTTAATCCGGGAATGAATTGTCAGGATGGTTTTCTTACCACACATTTAGAACGTACATTTTACAAGCCTGATCCTCAATTAATAAGGGAATTTCTGGGTAATGCCGATGATATGATCGAATGTCCTACCGAAGCACAAAAAGCACTATTCGGCGAAAAACGAAAAAGGGTTCCTTCAATGATTGATTTAAAAAACCCGGTTGTTATGGGATTGGTTGAAAATCAAGAACATTACATGAATGGTGTGGTTGCCAGAAGAAATAATTTTTCAGAAAATATACTTGCCTTTTTTGAAGAAGCTTATAATGAATTTGCAGAACTCACCGGAAGAAAATACGGATTAATTTCAGAATATAATTGTAAAAATGCCGATGTTGTTTTTATTGCTTTAGGAAGTGCAGCTGAAAACATTGAAGCTGCAACAGATTATATTGAAGAAAAAAGAAGTGAAAAAGTAGGTATAATTCACATAAATGTTGTACGTCCGTTCCCCGAAAATGCAATAATAAATGCGTTAAGAGGCAAGAAAAAAGTAATAATACTTGAACGTACTGATGAGCCTTTGGCAGGAGATAATCCATTAACCCGCGAGGTACGAGGTGTTTTAAGCAAAGCTATTCAAAATTTCAATTTCAATACAAACAAGAACTTAGAAAAATTAAATCCTGAAAATCTGCCCCAAATTATTACAGGAGTTTACGGATTAGGTTCGCGTGATTTTCGCCCTGAAGGTATTTTAGGTGCATATGACTTTGCAATGGGAAGAATTGCCCGCCAAGATGGTTTGTATTACGGTAAAGGTGCTAATTATTTCACTTTAGGCGTTGACCATCCGTATGCAGTTATTTCTGATGAGAAACCTTCACTTTTACCCGAAAAATCAATTGCTGTCAGGTTACATTCTATTGGCGGATGGGGAATGATTACAACCGGAAAAAACTTAGGTGAAATTATTGGAGAATTTTCAAATTACATAGCTAAAAGAGATAATAATTACGATGAAGACGGAACTTTAAAAGAGATAATTCACGTAAGTGCAAATCCTAAATACGGTTCGGAGAAAAAAGGAGCACCTACCAATTATTTTATGGTTGCCGCTCCTGAAAGGATACGAGTTAATTGCGATTTAAAACATGTGAATACCGTACTTTGTCCCGACCCTAAAATTTTTACTCACACCAATCCCTTAGAAGGATTAATTGAAGGTGGCGCATTTGTTTGGGAATCAACCGAAACAAACTCTGATGATGCATGGAAACGAATTCCTGAAAAATACAGAAAAGAGATAATAGATAAAAAAATCAGACTTTACATTTTGCATGGATTTGAAATTGCAAAAAATGCAACCAACCGTAAAGATTTACAATTGAGAATGCAGGGAAATGCATTTTTGGGTGCATTTTTTAAAGTTTCTCCATTTCTTGAAACGTTCAATATTCCAAAAGATGAATATGAAAAAACCGTACGGGCACAGTATGTGAAAAAATTCGGACGTTTTGGCGATGCAGTAGTTGAATCTAACATGATGGTAATGCAACAAGGCTTTAATACCGTTATGGAAGTTAACTATGGTGCTGTTGATGAAAAAGATACTTCTGCAATGACAGGAGAAATATTACGTCCGTTAGTAAACAATAAACAAGAATTACAGAGAGATGCAGCCCCAATATTCAAACTCGATACTTTTAATAAAGAATTTAAAGCCGGGTTAGGATATCACCAACCTGCCAGTGTTTTATCATCTGTAGGGTTAATGCCTTCGGGTACAGGTGCTACATCAAGTAAATATGTTGCCAGGCGCGAAGTTCCGGTTTATATTGAAGAAAACTGTACTCAGTGTATGCAATGTATTTCGGTTTGTCCTGATACTGCCTTGCCAAATACGGCACAAGATATTTCCAGTATTCTCATAACTGCAATAAAGAATTATGTTTCAGATACTAAAGAGAAAGAAATTCTGTTAACAAATGTTTACGATATTGAAAAATCAGCACGGGCAATTATGCTTGAAAAACTAAATGCAAAAGACGAAAACACCAAGTTCAGTAACATTATTTTAAGTGAATTCAGGAAAATTGACGGATTGGATAGTAGTATAAGCCAGTTGGAAGCCATTTTTAATATTGTACCAATTGCTTTTCAAAAAGTAAATGCTATTTTTAAGTCGAAAGAAAAAAAGGAAACAGGTTCAGGTGGTATTTTTAGCATTTTTGTAAATGATTTATGTAAAGGTTGTGGAGCATGTGTTGTGGCTTGTGGTAGCCATGAAGCTTTAAAAATGGTTCCTGAAACAGAAGATATTTATGCCAATCATCAATCGGGTATCGAGTTTTTGAATTTACTGCAAGATACATCACCAAAATATTTAGGCCTTTATAACTCATTAAGCCCGGCAGAATCAAAAGATGCCACTTTGCGCAACCACTTAATGCAACGTTCAAAATATGAAGCATTGGTTTCTGGCGACGGTGCCTGTGCCGGTTGTGGCGAAAAATCTGTACTCCATTCTGTTTCAACTATAACTGAAGCAGTAATGCGCCCTGTATTTCATGCGAAAGCAAACCGTTTGTTAGACAAAGCAGCCACTATTGAAAAAGAGGGCTTAACTATTTTACAGGAGTTAAAAAAGAGTGATAAATCAATGTATGATTTATACAGAAAAGCAGTTTTACATTTGATATTAGGCTATGGCGCTGAAAATGACGAAGCTACCGATGAGCGTATTAATAATGAATTTAAAGGAAATGATGAGCAACTGATTGAAGCCCTTATTTTAGTTTTAAAACAAGATGCAGAAAATCATAAGAACTGGCATTCTTTAGAAGGCAAATTAGCTAATGGCATGTCAGTTATGGCTATGACGGCCAACACAGGCTGTAATACGGTTTATGGTTCAACACCACCAAATAATCCGCATACTTACCCGTGGATGAATTCACTATTTCAGGACGGGGCAACTATTGGCTGGTTAGTTGGCGAAAGTTTCATACAAGACCATGCTCGTATGTCGGTTATCCCAGAACGTTTGGTTGATAGCTTATTAAATAAATTTAGTGTGGGTTTTGAAGCTGAAGATTATTACCAGTTAACTCATTTTACCGATACTTTTATGACAGACCTTGAAGTTCAGGAGATGCCTAAAGTTTGGGCTATTGGAGGCGACGGAGGAATGGGAGATATTGGTTACCAGAATGTTTCAAAAGTAGTACTTCAAAACCGTCCGAATGTTAAAGTTTTATTACTTGACACACAAGTTTATTCTAACACAGGCGGGCAAAACTCTGATTCATCCGTTATGCCTGGTGGGTTTGATATGAACCAAGCCGGCCCTGCAACCGAAGGTAAACTAACTGAGAAAAAATCAATAGTAGAAAGTTTAATGGGTGGGCACGGTTCTCCGTTTTTAGCACAAATTTCAATGGCTAACTCAGCAGCACTTTACCGTGCTTTTATTGATGGATTGCTTTACCGGGGAACTGCATTCTTCCAGGCTTTTACTACTTGCCAGCCTGAACATGGCGTGGCAGATAATATGTCGGTTACACAAGCTCAAGCCAGCCGAGACAGTCGTGCAATGCCTGAAATTATATTCAATCCTACATTGGGCGAAACATATCCTGAAATCATTAGTTTAAAAGGAAATCCATCGGTAAACAAAGACTGGCATGTTAAAACCGCACCGATAAGTAAAGTTAAGTATAACTACACTGTTGCTCATTGGGCATTTACTGAAGCAAGGTTCCGTTTACATCATAAAGTTGTAAAAAAAGATATAGTAAAAAATATGGTTTCCTTGGATGAAAAATTGCAATTAATAACTATGGACGATATTGTTCACAGAAGATTCCTGAATAAAAATCATCGTTCATATATTCCTAAAAATGAAATATATACTATAGATTATAATGAAAACGGAGAAGAAGTGTTTCATACCTTATCAAGGCAAATGGTTCTGTTCTGTGTTGAACGAAGGAAATCGTGGAGAATTTTACAGAGCCGTGCCGGAATAGAAAATGTTGACTACAAAGCACAAAAGGAAAGATTAAGAGAAATAGATAATAATCCGGCTAATAAAGAGTGGAAGGTTAGTTTATAATGTATCGTCTTTGAAAGAGATGAGATTTCAACTTTATTGTTTAAAAATGTAGCGATATTGAGATTAGGAATGAAGAATCTCCTGCTACTTGTAGGAGATTCCCCTGCGATAAAAAAGGAGATTCATCCTCCTGCGTCAACGGAATTACAGGTTGAACAAAAAATTAGTACCTGATTAGAATTAAAACAAATAAATATCAAGACCCAAACAATAAAAAAGCCGATAAGAATATTCTTATCGGCTTGTTGTTTATCTAATCTTGTAAAATAAATTATAAAACACCTTGGTCTAACATGGCATTGGCAACTTTTAAGAAACCGGCAATATTAGCTCCTTTTACGTAATCAACATATCCTTCGGCATTTTTACCATGTGTAACACAAGCTGCATGAATATCACGCATTATTTGATGTAATTTATTATCTACCTCTTCAGCAGTCCAATTCAATTTCATTGAATTTTGTGTCATTTCTAATCCTGATGTTGCAACACCGCCTGCATTTGCAGCTTTACCCGGGGCAAATAAAATTTTATTTTTATGAAAAATTTCAATTGCTTCAGGAGTACAAGGCATATTTGCACCTTCGCTTACACAAACAACACCATTCTTAACTAATGCTTCAGCATCTTCTTTATTAAGCTCATTTTGAGTAGCACAAGGTAGTGCAATATCAACTTTTACTTCCCATGGATGTTTGCCTTCATGAAATTCAGCTGACGAAAATTCAAATGAAAACGGCTTAACAATATCTTCATTAGTTGCTCTTAATTCAAGCATATAATCAATCTTTTCACCTGAAATACCTTCCGGATCGTAAACATATCCGTCAGGGCCTGATAGTGTTACTACTTTTCCTCCCAGTTCGGTAGCTTTTTGGGCAGCACCCCATGCAACATTACCAAACCCGGAAATTGCAACGGTTTTACCTTTAAAAGATTCACCAATAGTAGCTAACATTTCTTTAGCAAAATAAACATTTCCGAAACCTGTAGCCTCAGGCCTTACAAGGCTTCCTCCCCAATTTAAGCCTTTTCCTGTAAGAACTCCGGTATTTTCTCTGGCCAGTTTTTTATACATTCCGAACAAGAAACCTATTTCTCTTCCGCCAACACCAATATCTCCTGCCGGAACGTCAGTCTCAGGGCCAATTAATTTCCAAAGCTCTAACATAAAAGCCTGGCAAAAACGCATTACTTCTGAGTCTGATTTTCCTTTTGGATTAAAATCAGAGCCTCCTTTGCCACCACCCATTGGCAGAGTAGTTAAGCTATTCTTAAATATTTGTTCAAAACCTAAAAATTTAAGAATACTTAAATTTACACTTGGGTGAAACCTTAAACCACCTTTATACGGGCCAATTGCATTATTAAATTGCACACGATAACCTAAGTTTACCTGAACATTTCCATTATCATCTACCCATGGTATTTTAAAAGTTAAAATACGATCCGGTTCAATAATACGCTCAATAATATTGGCACTTTCAAACTGAGGATTTTCGTTATAAACTTCTTCTATGGATTCTAATACTTCCTTTACTGCCTGAAGATATTCAACCTCGCCGGGATGCTTTTTTTCCAGATCGTTTAATATTTTATCTACATTCATCAGAATAAAATTTAAATAGTTGAAAATTATTTACTTAAAATAAGTTAATGAATAAAATATATTTTATTAATGCTGCAAAAGTATGGCTAAATATTTTAATAAACCAAAGTATTTGTACAGATTTATTTATGATTTTACTCATGTTTAATTAATCACTATTTATTAGAGCAAGTTTCGCACACCAATTGCTTAACTTCCGGGTTTTCAAAAATTTGAAATGAAAATTTATCGCCTTTAAAAAGTGAGCAAAATTTATCAGGATATAGCTTTTTAGCAGTCTTTAAGGCATTAACAAATTTTTCAGTATTCATTAAATAAGTTGAATGGCTGCATAACGAAAGGTAAGTAAACAATAAATCTTCAGAAACAATACTTCCTTGAACAAAGGGGTCAATAAGTTTTGTTGCGTATTCATAATCTTTATTCTCTATAAATAAATATGTAAGTTTTAATGCATTTTGTTCAGAGTGTTTTTGTATTTCATAAATGCCCTTTATCCGTTTAAGGCTTTCTTCAAACATTTTGTCGGAATTTTTAAAAACATTAATTGAATCAATAATTTTGAACTGAAATTTCATATTTAAAGCATCAACTGTTTTTTTTGTAAATGTGGAGTAGTAAAGTTTATCAATTTGAAATTGAATATTATTTATGTTTCTATCATCAATTACTGCTCCGAATAATATTTGGCAGTATAAATAATTAAATGAAATATACTCGTTTTCAGGATCTAGTTTGTGCAATTCATCAATCTCATACAAATATGTTTCTACATCTTTCTTTTCAACATATTTTCTAAGCCATAACTGATTCATTAGTAATCCGGCAAATTCTTTTTTAAATGGAATTTTTTGTTCATATACAGCATCTAACGTATATTTTGCACTTAAAACTTTTTTAATAATATATTTTTGAATAGAGAGTGCCTGTGGCAAATCTTGAGCATCTATTGCCTTATTAAATTTATTTATTACATATTTTTCTTCCTTTTCGGCACTTATATCATATGTTACCTTCATGTCAACTTGTGCGTATCGATGATTCATGAGAATAGGCTCCAACTTTTTCTGTAATGAATTATTACGGATATATTCGCGTGCCTCTTCCATATTCATTGAGGCAAGATTACTAAACTCTGTATTTTGAACATCATTCTTAAAATCCTGCCAGTTATAATCAGTTATAATTTTAGCAACAATGCTATCTTTTTGTCTGTTTTTTATTGCATTAACAATACTTTCAGCCCTTTTTTGCTGTAGCATTACATTTTCTTTATCAGTTCCTTCAATTGATGAATATGCATAAATAGTTAGTTCATTAATTATAAAATCCGGTTCGTTTAATAATTTCAACAGCGGTTCAATATCAGTTGGCTTATAGACAAATTTCCTTTTTTCAAATGGAATTTTAAATGTCAAAAAAGCAGTATCTGCCAATGGCTTAAACACTTCTTCAGAATAAAGTGTTATGGTATCGGCTACTAATTTTATAGGATTATAATAATTTGCATCTCCGGTAATAATAAAACTTTGTGCAAGATTTCTACAAATATGTTTATTTTTTATTAGTACCAGGTTTAATTCATAATTTTCACCAATATTCTCAGGAAGTTTTCCAACTTCAACTTTTAAACTATTCATCTTCCGGTCGGGAATAAGGTTATTTTTATACAACTTTTTTGCATTAACCTTCTTTAGAAGAATTCCCTTATTTGGCAAATTATAATCAATTAAATTAAGTTCGTTACACCGATACTGATCTTTTAAAACCACATCAACAGCTATTGCATCGTTTTTTCCTTTTATTATTTTTTTAAAATTTTTCAAATTATTATTTTCATAATAAATCATTTTATCATCTACAAATAATCCCTTTTGCCAATCCTCAATGGCATTTATTGAATTACACCTGCGGCACGCGCGTGCATCAAATTCTTTTAGCCCAAACCTTTTTGTTGTTACCTTAACAGGTAAATTATTTATATTTCCGGTTTCATTATTAAATGAAGAATAATTACCCAATATTAAAGACACATATACTTTTTTCCCATTTTTATCGGGAGAAAACCCAAAACCTGTAAAGTTATACTCAGGATTATCTAATAAACGAGCAATTTTAACACTATTATAGAATTTAAAAACAATATCATCAGCTAATTTTTCATAACTCATCACACCACGCGACCGGTCTGACAAAGAAAAACTAAATACATTTTCAATTATATGTTTTGATGCACCATACAATATGGCTCTTTTTATAGTAGTGCTATATTTCCCTTTTTGTTTGGTAGAAATATATCCCGTTACGCTCATATACTTAGATTGATTTTCAGCAATACTGTCTAATAGTTCACTTGAGTGAAATAGCTCTAAACCGTGTTTTGTTCTTTGAATATTAATTTTATCGAACACAATAGCTTTTAATAATTCAGGATAAAACCGGCTTGCATCAACCGTTATAGTGCTAAAAAATATTTGCTTATTTATTTCATAAGCTTTCGATACATTTTGTGCTCTCAATGAAATTTGAAACAGCAAAATTCCAATTATGAAAAAATATTTTTGTTTTAAATTAAGTATCATTTTTTATATGATTGTAATAATCAACGCAAATATGTCATAATTATGATTGAAATAAAATTTTTTTAAAGTTTTATTATTTTGTGATGTAAAAAGAGTATAATTTCTGTGAATAGTAATTTATAATCTAAGGTTAAAAGCTTGTTAAGAAGAATATAGTAAGATAGTTTAAACTATTTTTGTAATTTCAAAGCAAATATTTTTTAGTAAGTGAAAAGAAAAACAATCATATTAATAGTAGTTTTGACTTCCCTTTCATTACTGGGGCTTATTTTTACTCAATTATACTGGATTAAAAGTGCCATCGAGCTTTCTGAAAAACAATTTGACCACCGCGTTAACCTGGCATTAAGTGAAACAGTTGAAAAAATGGTTGAGTTGGACAAACAGCATCGTTTACAAAAAAGAAAGTTTATTCCGGAAAGTTGCGGAAGTGATTTAGTTTCAATAATTAACTACATTGATACCACGTTAGTTGATTCGTTATTAAAAACAGAATTTGACCTTTTTTGCTTAGATACAGTTTACGAATTTGGAATTATACAGGTAAAAAACGATTCAGTTTGGATGTTAAACTCAGGTATTTATACAAAAAATATAAAAAATACAAAACATAAAGTTTGCCTCGATGATTTATTTAAAACAGATGATTATAACCTTGAAGTATTTTTTCCTCAAAAACGAAAATTTGTATTGTTTGAATTATCGGTTTGGATGTTTATATCGGCAGGATTTTTATTAATTGTTATTAGCAGTTTCATTTTTATTGTAACCGCTATTTTGAAACAAAAAAAGTTATCTGAAATAAAAAATGATTTTATCAATAATATGACTCATGAGTTTAAAACTCCAATTTCAACTATTTCATTGGCTAGCGAGGTTTTATTAAAAAATAACTTACCGGAAGAGAAAATATTAAAATACTCAAAAGTAATATTTGATGAAAACCAACGATTAAAAGTACAAGTTGAAAGAGTTTTGCAAATGGCGAGGCTTGATAAAGGGAACCTGAAGTTAAAGATATCTGAATTTGATTTACATGAATTAATAAAAGACAATGTTGAAAATTTATGCCTCGAACATTGTAATAAACCTGTTTCGCTTATTTACCAGTTTTATGCTACCAACTCAGTAATAAAAGCCGACAAAGCACATATTACAAATATTATAACCAATTTAATTGATAATGCAAGTAAGTACTCGTACGATAATCTTAGAATAACAATTTCAACCAAAAATGTAAAAACAGGGGTTATTATTACTATAAAAGATAACGGCATAGGTATAACTAAAGATACTCTTAAACATATTTTTGATAAATTCTACCGTGTACCAACAGGTAACATACACAATGTAAAAGGCTTTGGATTGGGCTTAAATTATGTTAAAATGCTCGTTTTAGCACATTCAGGTACTATAAGCGTTAGCAGTGAACTGAAAAAAGGTACAGCTTTTAAAATTTTCTTGCCTTTTACACCATTAACATAACTTTTTTGTTACTTGTCTTGTATTGTTATCATAAAAGCTGAATTTAAATCACCCAACATTAAAATTATTTAATCTTCTCAAAAATTATTTGTCAATTGTATATTTAATTTCTTAAATTTAACCAACAAAAATCTGATTAACCAAATAACTAAACAAATGAAAAAGCCAAAGGCAAAAATTCTTTTAGTAGAAGATGACAGCAACCTTTCTATGGTATTGAAAGATTATTTAGAAATGCAAAAATATGAAGTACGTCTTGAATCTGATGGAGAAAAAGGATATCAGGCATTTAAAAATTCAAAATTCGACTTGTGTATTTTAGATGTTATGATGCCTGTTAAAGATGGTTTTACGTTAGCACGAGAAATTCGTGAAATGGACGAAGATGTTCCAATTATATTTCTAAGGTAGAGCGATGAAAGAAGACAGAATTGAAGGCTTAAAAGCCGGAGCCGATGATTATATTACAAAACCATTCAGCACCGAGGAGTTAAATTTACGCATTGAATCTATTTTAAAACGATACAGATATTCAAATATAATTAGCGATAAAGAACGTACTTTTGAAATAGGAAAGCTGACTTTTGATTATAGTAACCTGAAGCTTATTGGCCCTGAAGGTGAAAAAAAACTCACAAAAAGAGAAGCTGAAGTACTTAGAATGTTAGCTTTAAACCAAGGCAAAATATTAAGGCGAGATATTGCTTTAAAAAATATCTGGGGCGAGGATGATTATTTTATGGGTAGAAGTATGGATGTTTATATAACAAAACTCAGGAAATATCTGAAAGCTGATAAAAACATAAGTATTATAAATGTTCATGGAACCGGCTTTAAACTTGAAGTTTCATCTGATAGTTAATAATCTGATACTTTTTTTTTATTAAAATCTAATTTCAATAATTTTATAAATGAACACGGAAACTAACATCCGTATTGATAAATGGCTATGGGCTGTTCGTATTTTTAAAACACGTAGCCAGGCATCAAATGCTTGTAAAAAAGGAAAAATACTTATAAACGGAATTTCAGTAAAATCATCACGAATTATTAAAACAGGAGAAATAATTGACGTAAAAACCAATCCGGTTGTGTACAAATATAAAGTTAAAGGATTATTGGGTAAACGCCTCGGTGCCAAATTAGTTACTGAATTTATTGAAAACATTACCCCTAAAAGTGAATTATTAAAATTAGAACGAATGAAAACAACTCCTTTTGGAATTAGAGGCAAAGGCTATGGAAGGCCTACTAAAAAAGAAAGGAGAACAATTGACAATTTAAAAAATTCACTTTTAGGGGTAATGTTT
>JAADFW010000258.1 GCA_013152655.1 Chlorobiota bacterium | reverse complement strand
TTTGTCAAGGTACGACTGCAAAATAATGGTAGCACTAACAGTATCAACCAGAGCTTTGTCTTGTCGTTTCTTTTTTTTTGCCCCGCTGTTTAGAATGGCTTGAGTTGCTATTTTAGAAGTAAACCTTTCATCTATTCTTTCAATTGGTATTGAAGGAAATTCATGCTGTAATTTTTTTATAAAAGGATCAATATATTTTACAGATTCTGAAAGTTTTCCATTCATTTGCCTTGGCAAGCCAACTACAAAAATTTCAACATTTTCACTACTTATATAATTTTTTAAAAAAGCAATAATATCTTTTGAATGAACTGTTGTTAATTTTGTTGCAATAAGTTTTAGTTCATCTGTTACAGCTAAGCCAACTCTTTTTTGACCATAATCAATAGCTAATATTCTACCCATAGAAGCTTATTTAAAATAATTATAAATTACAAAAATAGTAAAAGTAAGTCATTCATTTAGTTTTGAGCATAAAAAAACCAGCTACATTTTACATATAGCCGGTTAAATAATATTAAACGAATAAATTATTTTTTATCTTTTTTGCAGCAAGATGATTTTGACATGTCTTTTTTGCAGTTATCTTTTGAATAATCTTTTTTACAAGCATCTTTTTCAGTGCTCTTAGTAGCATTTTCTTGTGTTGTTTCTTTAGTTGTTTCGGTTGTGGTTTTAGTTGAATTAGCTTCTTTGCTTGTTGGCGGATCGTCTAACACAACAGTTGGGTTAGTAGTAGCAAAAGAATCCACCGGAACAGAAATAATTCCAATAAAAGCTATAACTGCAATACTTAAAAGTAGTTTTTTCATGATAATAGGTTTTTAAAGTTTATAATTTATATTAATCAAAAGTAGTAGCTCTGATGATAAATGGCTGTTAATGAAAAGTTAAATTGTAATATTGAATATTGATTATTAGTCTAATTCAGCTATTACAGTTTGTTTACCGGTAATTTTTTGGTCTAATTTAACCATTATTTTTGCTTCTAATGGCAATATTAAATCAACCCTTGAACCAAATTTAATAAATCCGATTTCTTGCCCCTGTTCAAAATTGTTCTTGTTTTTTGCATAGCAGACAATTCGCCTGGCAACTGCCCCGGCAATTTGTCTTATCATTATTTCTTGTCCTTTTTCATTTTCAAGCACAATACTTGTTCTTTCATTTTCGGATGATGATTTTGGATGCCAGGCTACCAGGTTTTTACCGGGATGATATTTGTAAAACTTTAATATTCCTTTAATAGGCGACCAGTTAATATGAACATTTAAAGGCGACATAAATATTGAAACCTGTATTCGTTTATCGGAAAAATATTCCTGTTCATTTATCTCTTCAAGCGCAACAAGAGTTCCATCTGCAGGTGCAATAATCTGATTTTTATTTATTACTACTGTTCTGTTTGGTTTACGAAAAAAATATATAATAAGGAGATAAAAAATAATAGATAGAAAAAATAAACCAATTGAAACAGCCTTTATTTCAATAAACTTAAAAAAAGCTATGTTTAAACCAGCAAGTAGCGTAAATAAAATAATAATTATTGGCCTGCCTTCTTTATGAATTGTCATTAAGTAAATAGAAGTTTGAAATTAGTTAAACGAATATATTTATTTAATTCAGACAAAAATAAAAAAAATCACAACTAATCAGTTTTTATAAAATTAAAATGAGCCACAGATTATTTTTAATTAATCTTCAATAAAGCTTATTTATGTATAAAAATATCAATGTTTTCTATAAAATAATAATTTGCTGTTATAGCTATATTAGTAAATCTGTGGTTTTTTACATTGTGTACATCAGTAATATTATCAATTAATAAACTGTAAATAAATAAATACCATTGGAGATGCTAATAAAATTCCATCAAAACGGTCAAGAATTCCGCCATGTCCGGGTAAGATTTTTCCTGAATCTTTTATTGAAATACTACGTTTGAATTGTGATTCTGAAAGATCGCCGAAAGTACCTGCAATAATAACAATTAATGCAAAAATTACCCAATTACGAGTATCAAGCTGTGGGAAAAAATATGCCAGTTTATATCCCGTAAAGAGGGTTAACAATGATCCTCCAATAAATCCCTCCCACGATTTTTTGGGTGATAAACGTTCAAATAAACGATGTTTTCCTAAGGTAACTCCAAAAAGATAACTGCCTGTGTCGTGCACCCACATTAAAATAAATAAGCTTAGTAAAATATTTGGATTGTAAAATACATCAGTAATGTAGTTGCCATGAAAAACAAAATAATTAAATAGCGAAAAAGGTAAAGCAATGTATATGATGCCTAAAATAGAAACAGCAATATTCACAAATGGTTTTTTTTCATTTTTATAAATCTCAAAAATGAAAATAAAAAAAACAAAAGGTATAAAAATTAAAAAAACAGCTTCATCAACAATTTTTTTTGCAAATAAATAATTTGCTGTAAAAAGAAGTAAGCCAATAATGATAGCAACAAATTTTTGTGGTTTTATTTCTGCCTTTTGAACCAAAGAATAAAATTCCCACATTCCGAATAAAATGATTAGTGCAAAGAGAACAAAAAAACTTATGTTGCTGAATAGTATTGATACTACAATAATAAAAACAAAAAACAATCCTGTAATACTTCGAATTATCAAATTCTTCATTTGTTTATAATTTAAATTTTTAATTGTCAGTACCTGCTCCGAACTTGTTTCGGGGTTGAACCGCATGATATAAAACAATTATTCTCGTATTTGTTAATAATTATTTTAATTATGCTTGTTTCATTTTTATTATTTATACTTCTTCTCACTATACAAATTACAAATCTGCTTTATTAATCAAGTGTTTTGCCGGAATAATATCTTCTTTTCTTACAAGTATTTCAATATTTCCAAAATTCAAATAAGAAGAATCGCGCTTGTTCAGCACAACACAGTCGATGTTATTATTTTCTAAAACATCTTTCAAAATTTCAGATTTATAAATTTGATTCGTACTAAATATTACAACCCATCCTTTTTCCACAAACTTTTTATTAAAATAACTGAAATTGATAGCCCTGTAAAGATAAATTCTTTTTTTATTATTTGTAGAAAGAAAGAATTATTTCCTTAAAATAACATTTAATTTTTAGAATCATCAATTAAAAACACGTATAATTCTTTTGGTCCGTGAGCACCCAGTATTAAGGTTTTCTCAATATCGGCTGTCCTGCTTGGACCGGTTATTAAAGTTATCATTGAAGGCAAATTATTCTTATATTTTTGCTGTATTTGAAGTAGTGCATCTGAAATTTCAGGCACTAACTGGCTGGTTTTTGCAATAATTATGTGGGTTGGGGGAAATACGTTTAACTGTCGGCCTGAAATCTGACCGGAACTTACCATAATACTGCCAAAACGAGCAATTAAATATTCGCATCCTGTTGCAGCTACTTGCATCTGGTGAAAATCTTCGGGAAATTTAGTAAAAGGAATTTCTGCATCTAAAAGAATTTTATTAATACCATCATCGGTACAATAAACCGATTCCCATTTTTCTTCTTCAACAATTTGTTGCAGATTTTGTATTAAATCATTTTTATCGATACAAAAAACGAATTTGCCATCTACTTTCTGTAATTCGCGTGCAAAAGTTATTTCAAGGCTATCGTTAAAAGGAGGAAAAATTAAATTGTCCGGTGCTGTTTTTTCTAACTGTGGCTTTATTGCTTTATTTTTTAAAGCAAGTTTAATATTGTCAAGTATTTTTTCTTTTGATGTTTGTTTCATTATTTAATACTGACTTAGTATTTATATTTTAATGTAAACATACGAACATTCAGATAATTTAACCCGGAAAACATTAAAAATTTCAGCAGGCAAGGAATTCTATAAATATAATAAATATTTGTATTATGTTATAAGTCAATACTTTGTATTTATAAATACACGCTTAATTATACAATATCTTTTTTATCCGGGCTTTTAGCTTGTTTTGTACTAACAATTTTTTCTTCTTTTTTTTCTTCTTTTTTTGTACTATTCCCGTTTTTTAATGCATTCAGTGTTTCATTTTCAAATTTTCTCTTACCAAATATTTTTTCAAGGTCTTCGCTAAAAATCACCTCTCGTTCGAGCAGTAGTTCAGCCAATTCTGTTAACCCTTTGCGGTTCTTTTTTAAAGTTGCAAGAGCGCGTGCATAGGTTTTTTCTATAATTTCATTAACTTCATTATCAATTAGTTCGGCTGTTTTTTCGCTATATGGTTTATTAAAAGAATATTCACTTTGTCCGGTTGAGTCGTAAAAACTTACATTACCAATTTTTTTACTCATTCCAAAATATGAAACCATAGCATAGGCTTGTTTCGTAACTTTTTCCAAATCGTTTAATGCACCTGTTGAAATTTTACCAAAATTTAATTCTTCCGAAGCTCTTCCTCCAAGGGCAGAGCATAGTTCATCAAGAATTTGCTCGGTTGTGGTTATTTTACGTTCTTCGGGTAAATACCAGGCAGCTCCCAACGACAACCCCCTGGGTATAATGGTTACTTTAATTAGTGGGTTTGCGTGTTCAAGCATCCAGCTTATAGTTGCATGGCCTGCTTCGTGATATGCTATCGTTTTTTTCTCGCGGGGCGAAATTACTTTGTTCTTTTTTTCTAATCCGCCAACAATACGGTCAACTGCGTCAAGAAAATCTTGTTTTTCTACTTGTTTTTTGTTTTTTCTGGCAGCTATTAAAGCTGCTTCGTTACAAACATTAGCAATATCGGCACCGGAAAATCCGGGAGTTTGTTTTGCGAGAAAATCAACGTCTAATTTATTATCTAATTTTTTTAGTGGTTTTAAATGAACCTCAAAAATAGCTCTTCGTTCCTCAATATCAGGCAATTCAACATGAATTTGCCGGTCAAATCTTCCTGCACGCATAAGTGCCCTGTCAAGAATATCGGCACGGTTTGTTGCAGCTAATATAATTACCCCGCTGTTTGACGCAAAACCGTCCATTTCAGTCAGTAGCTGGTTTAACGTATTTTCTCTTTCATCGTTTGCACCGTAATTTGGGTTTCTTCCCCGTGCACGGCCAATGGCATCAATTTCGTCAATAAAAATAATACAAGGTGCTTTTTCTTTGGCTTGCTTAAATAAATCTCTTACCCTTGAAGCACCAACACCAACAAACATTTCAACAAAATCGGAACCCGACATAGAAAAAAACGGAACATGTGCTTCGCCGGCAACAGCTTTGGCTAAAAGTGTTTTTCCGGTACCCGGAGGGCCAATTAATAAAGCACCTTTCGGAATTTTACCTCCTAATTCGGTATATTTTTTAGGTTTTTTTAAAAAATCAACAATTTCCTTAATTTCTATTTTTGCCTCTTCTAAACCGGCAACATCTTTAAAATCAATTTTAACGTCAACATCTTCTTTATTAAATACTTTGGCTTTTGATTTACCAATATTAAATATTTGTCCGCCCGGGCCATTTGCTCCACCCATTTTGCGCATTATGAATACCCAAATAGCAATAAGAATTACAAATGGTAAAATCCACGAAATAATGTTTCCAACAACATTTTCGCGTGTTTTATAACTGGCTCCGATGATTTCATCAGGAGGAAAATCTTTTTGTGCTTTTTCCAGGTTGGTTTCAAAAACCTCTAACGAACCAATGGTAAAGAAATAATGTGGGCCGCTTTTTGAAACATTATTAAAACTTTTGTTAAATAGTTCGCTGTATTTAGCTGACTCGAGCCGGTCTTTTTTAATATAAATTTCAACTCTGTTAAGATTGGTAATTACTACTATTTTATCAACATCATGCTGTTTAAGCATGTTGCGTTCAAAACGTTGCCAGGTTATTTCTTTTGGGTTTCCCCCAATATTAATAAATTGTAAAGCAAAAAGCGCAATAGCGAGGATAGCATATATCCAATAAAAATTTATTTTAGGTTTGTTCTTTTTGTTTGTTGGTTTAACCGGTTTATTTTCCAGAGGTTTTTTTTCGTTTTTATTTTCCATTTTTTATTTTATTCTTTTTCAAAATCGTTCATTATGTGTTTTATTTCTGCATCAGCCCAAAGTCCTTCAAGATTATAAAAATCTCTGTATTCTTTTTGAAATATATGAACCACAACATTTGCAAAATCAAGCAAAATCCATTGAGCATTTTTAAAGCCGTCTTTATGCCAAACTTTAATATTTAATACTTTTTTAACTTTATCTTCTACTTCTCTGGCAATTGCTTCAACCTGAGTGTTTGAATTTCCGTGACATATGACAAAATGATCGGTAATTGATTGCTCAAGTTTTGCGAGGTTCAGGCTTACAATATCTATGCCTTTTTTTTCTTGTATGGCTTCAATAATAGTTGAAAGAAGAGCATTCTCTTTATTTGACATGTTTTTGGCGTAATATAAATATTTGCAAAGTTAATTAAAATTTGCATTAAGCGAATTTTTTAAAAACCGGCAATTTGGCAGATTTAATGATTTATTGAGAATTAATATTCAGGTTATTATTTATATTGAAGCGGAATTTTTAAAACTACTACTGTGCCTTGTTTTTCATTACTGATTTCTGAAAGGTCGGTAATTTGTAATGTTATTTTTTGGGTTTTAATTTTATTAAAAGAACTAACTCTTTCCCTGGTTATTTGTGTAGCTAATGAACGATGTTTGGTTTCTTCTTTTTCTTTTTTCATTTTCGAATAATTAATACCAATACCATCATCTTCAATAGTATAAATAATATACTCATCTTTAATATTAATACTGATATTTATATTTCCGAAAGATTGTTTTTGCTGAAGGCCGTGCTCAATGGAATTTTCTATAAATGGCTGTGCAAGCATAGGAGGAATAATCACAATTTCTTTATCAATGTCTGGCGAAACATCAATTGTATAATCAAATAAACCCTGAAAGCGTAATTTTTGTAATTCGAGATAATGTTCAAGGGTATTTACTTCTGTTTCAATGTTAATATATTCTGTGCGTGAATTTTCTAAAATAAGGCGCATTAGTTTTGCAAATTTTGACAAATATTTACCGGCTTGTGCAGGATGATTTTTATAGATATAACTCTGAATGGCTGTTAGTGAGTTAAAAATAAAATGCGGGTGCATTTGCGACCGTAATAATTTTTGCTCTAATAAAAGTGCTTTTTTTTCGGTTTCTACTTTGTTAAAACTATATTTAATAAAACGATATACAATAAAAATAAAAATTAACGACAACAGAACAATAAACCACCATGTTTTCCAGAAAGGTGATTTTACAATAATAGTAACTTCAATACCTGTTTTATTCCAAATGCCATCACTATTTGTGCCAATAACTTTAAATTTATACTTGCCCTGATTTACTTTGGTATATGTTGCTTTACGTTGGTTTCCGTGAGTGTGCCAATTGTTATCATACCCTTCTAATATATATTTATATTTGTTTTTTTCGGGTGAAGTAAAATCTAATGATGCAAATTCAAAACTAAAGAAATTCTCGTTGTAATTTAATATTATAGGTTTGTTACCGCTAAGGTCAACTTTCTTTTTTTGTTCAAATACCGAAAAAGATGTAATTACAATTGGTGGAATATATTTACAGGTTTTAATACTGTCAGGATGAAAAAGTATAAACCCATTGGTTGTTCCATACATAAATTCGCCACTTTTGAGCTTATAAAATGCACTTGTAAATTCATTTCCGGGTAATCCGTCTTGTATATTGAAAAGCCTTTTTTTACCTGAAGCGTAGTGAAATTTTAACAGGCCATGATCGGTGCTAATCCATAAATTGTTATGATTGTCTTCTAAAATTCCTTTTATTTTTCCCGGTAAACCGTTTTCTTGTGTTAGTATGATGGTGAAATTATCTTTTTCTTTATTGTATAAGTTTAAATCATTTGTTCCTATCCATAAATTATTTTTACTGTCCTCAAAAATAACTGAAACAGAGCCTTCTGAAATACTTGTTGAGTCATATAATTCTGTCATATAATAATGAAATTCACCAGTTGTGGTATTAAAATTATAAGCACCTTTATCATTAGTTCCAACCCAAACAATTCCTTTACTGTCTTTAAATAAGCAGGTAGTTAAAAAACTTGAAATAGTTTTTCCATCCGGTTTATTAAAACTATGAAAAATATTTGTTTTTGTATTGAATACACCAAATCCGTTTTCTGTACCGCACCATATATTATTATTGTTATCTATTGCCAGCGACAAAACCTGATTGCTGATAATTGTTCCTTTTTGCATAGGATTATGTTTAAAAATAACGGTTTTTTTTGTGGATAAATCGTACTTCCATAATCCGTTTTCTGTGGCAATCCATAAAATGCTGTCTATTTGTTCGGCATCGTTAATATTGGTAATTGCTATGTGTTTATCAATAATAAATTTACCCGATTTATAATCAAAAACATTTATTCCGTCATCGGTACACACCAAAAATTTATTTTTATGAAAAAAGAGCTTTTTAATGTTGTTATTATCTATTTTATTTGAATCGACTGCATTTTGTTTAAATATTTGGAGTTTATCAGCGGTAAGGTTATATTTTAATAAACCATTGTTTGTCCCAATCCAAAGATTTGAGTGGTTATCTTCCAAAAGATTATTTAAAATTCCCGAATCTGTGTTTTTTAGTTTATCAAAGGTTTTGTATTTTCCGGTTTTAGTATTGAATTTGAAAAACCCGTATTCAGAAAACCCCCATAAATAATTGGATGAATATGAATTTCCCAATTTAAAAATATTTCGATAAGGAAATGTTATAAAATTATCTTTTTCAGGTATATACTTCAATAATCCTTTTGTGGTAAGCACCCATAAATTGTGATTTTTATCGGAAAAAATATCATTAATAATAGAATGGTTATAGGAAAGTGTTTTGCATTTTACTTTATAATAAGGTAAAGTTTGTAATCCAAGATAGGGATATTTCTGATTTAACATATTTAACGAATTGTACGTTGATGAACTATCGATATAAACATTATTCTGAAAATTTGAAGGATTTATTTTGAGTAAGCGAACACTGAGATTCTCTGCCCATATGTTTCCGTTATTATCTGTTGCTACGGTTTTAATTCTTACATTTCTGAACAAATTTGCAAATGGAGAATAATGTTTTGGCAAAAATATTTTTTTTCTTTTATCAAAATAGATCAACCCGTTTCCGCCCCATATGCCAATTATAAGATTTCCTTCAGTATCTGTTATAAAAGCTTTATACCAATCTTTACGTGTTGAAAAGGGTTGGAAAGAATAAGATTCGAACCGGCTTGTTTTTTTATTAAAAATATTAAAGCCTTTACCGGCCATTAATCCAATATATATTGAATTTGAATCCTGGTATAAAACCGAAACATTGTTTGCTAACAATGAAAAAGGCCCTGTTCCTTCTTTATAATGGCTGAATTTATTTTGTTTTCTGTTATACCTGTCCAGTCCGTTTCTTAATGTTCCAATCCATATATCACCTTTATAGTCTTCTAATAGCGATGTAATATAATTAGACGATATTGTATTTGAATCGCCTTTTATGTGTTGAAAATTGGTAAATTTATTTTTTTCGTAACTAAATTTTGAAAGCCCCCCTTTAGTAGCAATCCAAACATTTTCAGAATTGTCGATAAAAATGGCAACGGTTGAATTATTTAAAAGGGAATACGGATTATCGGGCGAGTGCTGGTAGTGAAAAAGTTTTTTAGTGTGCAAGTCATAACTATATATGCCACTTGCAGTTGTTGATATCCAGAGTACCCTGTTATTGTCAGACACAATATCGCTCACTCCTTGCAGTTTAGGGAAGCGGTAAAAAAGCTTTGTTTCATTGTCTAAAATATCAAGTTCATTGGAAGATGACCCGAAAAGGTAATTTTTATAAGAATCAATATATAAACAAGTAATATTGTGACTACTTAAGTTATCTAACTTAGTATAGCCTTCACTGGTTATTTTATTCAAATAATGTTTGATGAATTTTTTTTCTTTCTTGCTAAATACATATACGCCAATATTCCGTGATCCTATCCATAAGTTATTATCATTATCTTCAATAATAAAATGCCTTAAATAATTGACGGGGAATATTTTTTTATTAGGATTATGTTTAAAATGGGTGAACCTGTTATCAGATATTGAGTATTCTGTTAAAACACTATTTATTGTTTCAATCCATAAAACACCGTTATTGTCAGCATATAAAGCACGTATATAATTATTAGGCAGTGAATTATGGTCGTAGTAATTCTGATAGTACGAAACAAATGTTTGATCTGTTCGGTTATATTTGTTTAACCCGTTTTTTGTCCCAAACCATAAATTGCCATAAGAATCTTCGGCAATTGAGGTTACAAAATTATTTGAAAGAGTAGTGCTGTCATATTTATTATTTTTAAAACCGATAAAATTGTATCCATCAAACCGGTTTATTCCATTATCGGTTGCTATCCATAAAAAGCCGTATTTGTCCTGAAATATTGCATTAATTTTGCTTGATAATAAACCGTTATTGGTTGTAAAATGCTCAAACCGAATGTTGTTTTTTTCAATAGGATTTGAAAAATCATACAGTTCTTTTACTTGTTGCCCATTTAACTGGCTATTAAAAACTAATAATAGAAAAGTTAGAAACCTGAAAAAGCTTATCTGTTTTAATATGTGTAATTTAGAATTAATAGTATTTGTTTTATAAAATAGTTTGTTTAAGAAAAACGAGTAATAATATCATTGCGGTAGAAATATGCCCGTGGAATCTCCCTATTTATTATCTGGTTTCTCATATGCAATAGCAATAGCCATAATTGAAATGATAAGAAAGGCAGTTTTCTTATAAACACTAAATAGTAATGAATTATTCTTCGAGTAATTTCTTTTTTGCTTTTTCAAATTCTTCCTGTGTAATAATACCTTCATCAAGCAAGGCTTTTAATTCTTTCAGTTTACTTGTTAATGAATATGGCAAAACAGTTTCAGTTTCTTGTAACGGCAATAGTTGATAGGTATGTGTTGGATTATATTTCATAGCCCATGCAAAAGGAATCCAAACAAACAGGCCGCCAATTACAGCACCAACATCAACTTGTTCTGTACGGCAAATACTAGTATTTAGCGTTTTATAACCTTCTTTTTCTAATTTTACCAGTGTACATGTTCCAACAATTTTTGTGTCGGTCATTGAATAGGGTGTTTGTCCCACCAATTCATCATTAAGATAAACTTTTGCCGCACCAGGTTCCGATTGAATTACAGTTGTACTTGCGCAGCTGTTTAATAAAATTACGCTTAAGGCAATGATAAAAGCTTTACTGATTATTTTGAGATTAGTTTTCATTTTAAATATATTTATTGATTAATATTATTTTTTTACGTTATCAATTTTTTTATTTATTAGTTTGTCGTTTTTATAGGTGGCTTCAAATATTATGTTTCCGTTTCTGTCGTAATATTTAACCAGCCCGTGTTTCATTCCGTTTTTATAATTTATTTCGCTTTCAGTTCCGCCGAAATCATACCATGACATCCATTTACCGGTCTCCTCGTTATTGCTATAAAATTCCTGGCGGCGTTTTGTGTTGTGCTCATCATAGTAAAGCCATTCACCCTCTTTTACTCCATTTAAGTAGTTCCCGTCAATTATTAGTGTTCCGTTTTCTCTCCAGGTGGTATATTTTCCGTTATGAATTCCATTTATAAAAAATTCATGTCGTTTTTTAGTGCCGTTTTCATGCCAAAAAATTGCTTCTCCGTTTTTAATATTATGTACATAGTTAAGCTTGTATTTTTGTGTTCCGTCTTCGTACCATGCTTCCCAAATACTATCCATTAACCCTGATTTAAAAGAACCTTGCATTTTTAAATTGCCGTTTTCATACCAGGTTTTCCACAAACCATCTTCTTTGCCGTTTACAAAATTTCCTTCGCTGTATTTGTTTTTATTTTCGTACCAGGTAGTCCAGAGCCCTTCTTTATTATCGTTTTCATAATTACCGGTTTTCCACAACTCCCCGTTTTCATACCAAAAAGTCCATTTACCATGCATTAAACCATTTACAAATTCTCCTTCATTGCCTTTTTTACCCGAAGTTCTCCAATATTTCCACAATCCGTTTTGTTTGTTATTTACAAAAGCGCCTTCCATATCAGGTTTTCCATCTTCGTTCCACCAGGTTGCTTTGCCCTCTTTTAATCCATCATTAAAATTTACTTCTGATTTTTTATTTCCGCTTTCAAACCACGTAGTATGTAAGCCGTTTTTAATATCATTATGGAAATTTATTTTACTTTTTAAATTCCCATCCTCATACCAGAAAATCCACTCGCCCTCTTTTTTTTCATTTTGCAACATACCCTCCATTTCTTTATTTCCGTTGTGAAACCAAAGCGTATTTTTTCCGTTTTCGTAATTCATTTCACTTTTAATTTTCCCGTCATTATACCATGAATTCCAACTGCCTATACGTATTCCATTAATATATTTTCCCTGCGATAATTTTTGGCCGTTTATATACCAAAAAATCCACTCTCCTTCTTTTAATCCATTTTTATAATCTCCTTCTTCTTTTGTTTTTCCATTGTTAAAAAATGCAATAAAATGCCCGTTTCCGTTTTCTATTAATCTATCACCTTTTTCGTTCCATAAATTTAAAAGATGAACAGAATCGTCAGAATAATAATATTCTTCTTTTCTTTTAGAACCTTCTTCGTCCCAGTATGTCCATAAGCTGTCTTTTTGTCCTGATTTATAAAATCCCTGAATAGCGGGTTTTCCGTTTTTGTGCCATTCGTTAAAAATACCTTCCTGAATCCCTTCTTTAAATTCTCCCTCATTTTGTTTTTGGCCGTTAACAAAATAGTAAATTAATTTACCGTCAACCGCGCCTTTTATAAAATCACATTCCTGTGTTAAATTGCCTTTTTTATCCCAATATTTCCAATGCCCGTATTCACGCCCGTCTTTCATTGGCCCTTCAGAGCTTTTCATTGTTGCATTATAATATGTGGTAACAATTTCCTGTGAATAAATTAAGGAAGAAGAAAATAATAAAATAAGTATGATAAGTTTATTCATAATCTCTGTTTTTAAATAATAGCAAATATAAAAATCTAATTACTTTAATGCAGAAGATTTCCGAAATCAATTTTAAAAGTTGTGGAAAAATCTATTTAAACTATATAACTTTGTTTTGTTTTGAATATTTTATGTAGAGGTTATCTTGATTTATTTCAAGCAATATAGGAAGGAGTTGCACAACGAAGTGACAACTAATTTCAGCCAACGACATCGCTTGGGGGAAATGCGTAATATCAAAGCAATTGCCCTGCAAAAAGAGCAGGTTACAAATAAGTATTTTATCAAAATGGAGTATATTTGCTTGTTGTAAAGGCATAGCGGGTGAATCGAAACGAAAATGAAAATAAAAAATAGGATTGATACAGTAATACAATTATTAATAGTTCTAGTAGTATTGATTTTTTTCGTTTTCATTATTAGAAGATTTAAAGATGAAAAAAGAGAAATTGATAAGAATTTTGTTGAATTATACGGAGAAATATACAACATAGAAGAAACAATAACTCCAACTCAATGGTTTGATGGAAATAAATTAAATAGAAAATTTAGAATAGATGCAAAATATAAAGTTTCAAATCAAACTTATGTCGTGTCAAAATCAATTGATTATAAAATTGTAAAAGATAGTATTCTGATAAGATATAAGAGGAATGAACCTGAAAAGTCATATATAATAATTGAATAGAAATAAATGAATTTAATCGCTACGCCTTACA
>JAADFW010000257.1 GCA_013152655.1 Chlorobiota bacterium | reverse complement strand
TTAACCCGGAAAATGCATACATTTTCTACGATTAAGACTATACCAACAAATTTGTGTTGTTTCACAACCCCAAATTTGGGTATGTCTAAATCGGGGTTTCTCGCTTTGCTTCCCACGCCCCATCACACATTCATTCAATTCACTCCGTTCTTGTATGAATTAAGCGGGTTAAGCGGGTAAATAAACAGACAAAATAAATAGAGCTTGCAAAAAAAGAGTTTCTCTTTTTCGTACAAGCTCTATGTCTGGTGATTCTAATAACCTGTTGCAAAGTTGCCAATCGTTTAACAAACCATCATAAAAACAAACTGTTTTAACATTTATTTATTTAATAATTGAGCTGTTTCAACAAGTTTAATAAATTCATTTCTGTAGCCATTTTCATCATCTCCTTTTGCTTTATTTGCCATTAAAATTACATGGTTAAAATCAGAATCAGCTTTAAATTCAGAATTGCGTAATAACATGCCAAATTCAGCAACAGCAGCAGCAAAATTAAAATTATTTGAAGGTTCGGAACTAAATATATCCTGTCGTTTAATTTTCCTTGTAATTAACTTACTTTCATCCTCTTCAGGATTTTTATACCTTAATTTTACAGTAAGTAAATTTTTACTATCCACAAGGCTTGTCTTTTGGTATTCAAGCGGGTCAACATCAGGTATTTGTTCCCGGCTATCTGCCGGAATAATTTCATACAGTGCAGTAACAGTATGTCCACTTCCTATTTCTCCGGCATCTTTTTTATCGTCATTAAAGTCTTCTTTATTTAATATTCGGTTTTCATAGCCTATTAAACGATAAGCCTTTACCTGGGCAGGATTAAATTCAATCTGAAATTTTACATCTTTTGCAATAGTATAAAGCGTTCCCCAAATTTCTTTTCCAAACACTTTTTTTGCTTCCAGAATATTATCAATATAAGCATAATTACCGTTTCCTGCATTTGAAATTAGTTCCATTTTTGAATCTTTATAATTTCCCATTCCAAAACCTAAAACCGATAAAAAAATGCCATCGTTTCTTTTTTCTTCAATAAGCCTGACCATTTCTGCATTACTGCTGGCACCAACATTAAAATCACCATCGGTAGCAAGAATAACACGGTTATTCCCGTTTTTAACAAAGTTTTGTTTGGCTATTGTATAGGCTAAAATAATTCCTTCTCCTCCCGCGGTGGAACCACCGGCTTGCAACTGACTTAATGCTGTAATTATTTTATCTTTTTTATCCCCACGGGTTGATTCTAACACAACCCCGGCAGCACCGGCATATACCACAATAGCAACTTTATCTTCAGGCCTCAGTTTATCAATTAATATTTTAAAAGCCTGTTTTAATAATGGTAATTTATTCGGTGAATTCATTGAACCGGAAACATCTAATAAAAAAACCAAATTTGCAGCCGGTATATTTTCAGTTTTAATCTCTTTTCCTTGTAGTCCAATAGCCAAAAGTTCATGTTTTGTGTTCCACGGACATTTATTTAATTCCATATTAATTGAAAAAGGGACTTCTCCTGCCGGCTGAGGATAGTCATAGTCAAAATAATTAACCATTTCTTCTATTCTAACGGCATCTTTATTTGGCAACAGGCTTTGTTTTAAAAACCGCCTGATGTTAGAATACGATGCCCGATCAACATCAACCGAAAAAGTAGAAAGCGGATTATTCAAAACCTCTTTAAAAGTGTTTTCGTTAATCATATCGTACGACTCGGTATTATGTTGTATATAAGGCTTGTCGTAAGCCTGGTAGGCCATGCCCATTGCATTTATTCCAACTGTTTTACGTATAGGCATTGCTGTTGCCATTTCAAAATCCATATAACTTTCTTCCATTTCTTGTTTTTCATTAGAAATTGGCAATAGAATTTTTTCAACTTGAAAATTTAATATGGTACTTTTCCCATTTACTACCGAAATGTTTGACTTAGAAGCTGTTTTATACTCTCTGAAACTTACTTCTACTTTATAACTTCCGTCTGACAGGTTTTTAAATATATACGTTCCGTTGTTGCCCGAAATAGTTTTTGCTTTTAACGTAAGTTGCTGATATAACTGGACAGAAACACCCGGTAAGGCTTTTTTACTTTGTTTGTCAATAATTTTGCCTTTTAAAATACCGGTTTGCGAGAAACTAAAAGTTGAGAATCCGACTGCAAGAATTAAAATAATAATTTTTTTCATAATGGTAGGGGTTTAAATTAACAATTATACTTTTTAGTATAGATGCAGATGGTTGAAAAATTCCATAAAAAACGTGGTTTGTAATTCTATAATTATACTTCTCTCTCGCAAGCGTCCGCTTGTGAGTTATTTACACCCCCTTCTCGCAAGCCTGACTGCCATACAGGTAGGCATCTGTTTGTAAGTTATTTATACTATTGGTTCAATATTTATCAAACCTTTTTGACCAGTATAGTCAATTGCACTACTATACACATAATCTTCAGGTCTATAAACTGTTCCTGCTTCAACAGGATTATTGTGTATATATTCAAGCTTATTATCAATCATATAATTATCCCACAGCTCAATAGGTTGGTTATGCTGCTGCCATAATTGCCAATTGGTATTATTATTGTTTTTTTTGCCTGCCCTTTCGAACATCCAAATCAACCATTTTTTCCTGCTTTCTTGTGGATGATCTTTAATTTCTTGTTTCAATTTTCTTGATGTATAACTTTTTAAATCTCTTAAAATATCTTGCATATTCTTGTCCTTTGTCCCGATGATCATATGCACATGACTAGACATTATTACCCAGGCATATACAATTAAACCTTTTTCTCTTTGACAATATTTTACACTGTCAAGAAATGCATTACTAAATTCTTTTCTTATAAACAGGTCAATCCAGTTTACAATTGTTAATGTCACAAAATATGGTTTTGTTTGATCCCTAAATTTATATGCTCGACTCATAATATTACAAACATAATAATTATTACAATATATCAATCTTTCTCACAAGCGGACGCTTGCGAGAGAGAGATTTTTTTCATAATGGTAGGGGTTTAAATTAACAATTATACTTTTTAGTATAGATGCAGATGGTTGAAAAATTCCATAAAAAACCACGTTTCTACATAAAAACGTGGTTTGTAATTCTATAACTATAATTATAACTTATAGAGTGTTAAGCTGTTCGGCTAATTTATACTGGTCGTTTATTCGTTGATATAAAATTCCGGCATAATCGTGTGCAAATGAAGTTTTATAGGTTTGGTCAGATATTTTAGCCATTTCAAAAGCTTTGTCTAAATTGCCCTGCAACTCATAGTATAAGGCCAGGTTAAAATATGCCTTCCCAACAATAATTTTGTTGTCATCAGATAAAGAATTATTCCAAATTTTTGCAGCATCTTCCCAATTATCATCATTAACCAATTCTGCTGCTTTTCTAAACTCAGCATTACCTGAAGCAAAATATTTGCGATTTGTTTTTGACCACCCGGGAACAATTTGTTTGCCAAATTTTTCCCCCAGGTTTTCCGCAATATCTTGAATATATTTATCAATACTTTCGCTATAATGCCCAATCTTATGATAAGTAATGTCTTTTTTAATTATTGAATCAACTTCCGGTAAAAGTACTGTCCATGTTGTTTTAATTTCAACATTGCCATAATTATTATTAGTAGTAGTACTATTGCTGTAAATAGCGTTGGTTATTTTTAATCGTGAAATATAAATTAAAGCATCGAGGTTGTTCTGAGTACAATACAATCTTGCTTTTTCCCAATTGACTTCCAATGAATCTCCTTTAAAATAATTGTTTGAAACATTAAAAACCTTTACACTATCAGTTTTGCCAGAGTCTGTAAAATATTCATATAGCCCGTTTAAACAGCTTTTTTTTGCATCTTCATGTATAATTTCTTTTTCAGATTGCGTTACCAACAATGGTTTTTTAACCGCCCTTTTTTGCAAGTATAAAAGTCCGAATTTATTGTATTGTTTTAAAATATCAATAGTAGCCGGTTTAATTACTTGTATTTCAACAGATTTTGTCCCGTGTCCTGAAGAGCTATAATAACTTGTTGAACAAAAACTTAACGAAACAATTATTACAATGGTTAAAATATTTTTAATGAAAAGACCGGAAGGAATTAACTTTTTCATGATATTGAAATTTAAAAGATTAACAGAGTTAAGTTGCAAAAAACATGCCAACTGGAATTGAACGGCAATTTGAAATAATAGTATGAAATTTTATACACATCCGAAAGTGTGTAACTTTGTTCAGGAATAAAAAAGTTATCTATTTCATGGTTTTTCTTCCAATTATTATTTTTAATTGTCAGCAGTTTATATAATTGGCGTTCAGTTGTTAAACGCCTGCCTAAGCATGATAATATTAATCAAAAGACTTGTTTTTGGGGCAATGAAATAAAAAACGTACTCCCTTCGCCTTCTGTACTTTTTACCCAAATAGTCCCCTTGTTTATTTTAACAAACTCATTGCACAATATTAAGCCTAACCCCGAACCTTTTTCTTTTGCCGTTCCCGGTGTTGTTATATTCTTTTCAATCTTAAATAAATGTTTCTTATGCTCCTCAGAGATACCCACACCTTCATCATTTACACTTACTACAACATTATTGCCTGATTCATTAGCATTTATAGTAATTGTACTACGTGGTTCAGAAAATTTTATAGCATTAGAGATTAAATTTCTAATTACAGTTTTTAGCATTTCAACATCAGCATAAACTATTAGCGTATCTTCATTATAGTTGTTATACAAAACAATATTTTTAGCTTCAGCTATATGTTTTAATTTTGCGATACATTCGTTTATAACATCTAAAATTCTTAACTCTTCCGGCTGATATTTTACATTATTCCCCTGAATTTTACTCCAGGTTAATAAATTTTCGAGTAATTCAAACGTTGAGGCAGCTGAATCATTAATAATTTTAGCATACTCATAATTCTCATCTGTATGCCTATTGTTTAAGTTTTGCATTAGTAATTCTGAAAAACCTAAAATAGTATTAAAAGGGCTACGTAAATCGTGCGATATTATACTGAAAAATCTGTCTTTATTTGCATTAAGGACTGTTAAATCATCGCGCTGTTTTAAAATGTATTCTTTATGTTCATAAAGCTCTTTGTTTTGTTTCTTTATTTCACTTGTCCTTTCTTCAATTTTCCTTTCAAGATTTAGATTTGCTCGCTTTAATAATCTTACTTTAAACATTATAATTCTATAAACAAGAAAAAACACAGAACAAACATAGAGAAAGTAAGCTATCCATGTTCTGTAAAAAGGCGGAGTTATTTTAAATTGAAAAATAGCAGCTTTTCCTTTTGACATTAATGAATTTCTTGATTTTACAAAAAAAGTATATGTTCCTTCTCTTAAAAAAGTATATTCTTTTTCTGTTTTGGTAGTCCAGGGCGACCAGTCATTATCAAATCCTTTTAAATAATAACTATATTGATTATTATCAACATTTTCAAAATATGGAATTGCATACGAAAATTTTAACGCATTTTGTTTATAACTCAAAGTAACAATCTTTTTAATACCAGCATTTGGATTAATATTTATAATACTATCAGGGTTATTAATAATTTCTATTTTCCTTAAAAGGGTTTTAAACTCGGGTTTTGTGTTCGGCCTTTTGTTTTTATTATACAGTATTAATCCGTTCGGGCTACAAAAAAACACATTTGAATCGTTGTAATAATACATATTCCAAATAGTAAGTTTTTTCACTTCGTTAAACCTTGACGTATCTTTTGTATATGAGCCGTCTTTATTATACAATAACTCACCAAGCGTTTTTGTAACAGTTGAAAAAAACCAGATATTTTTATTTGAATCCTGATAAATATAATCAAGCGGTTTTTCACCTAATAAAGCATTTAAATTAGTGTCTGGATAAAAGCGATCTCTTTTTTTATTAAAGTTATACACTCCTTTTTCGGTAACAAATTTTATTTGTCTGCCTAACTTATACGGCAAATTTAATGTATTAGAAGGCAATCCACTTTCTTTAGTATATGTTTCTTTTAATTCTACACGCTTATAATTATCTGATAATTTGAGCTTATAAATACCATGGTTAACACTTTCTGTCCATAAATACCCATCGTCATCAAAAACACTGGTGCTAACATATTCATCAAAATCTTTTATTTTCCATTTATAACTCCAATTCCCGTTGTTAAATTCTATTAAATTCAATCCATTATTAAGATTAACTAATACCAAGTCAGGCTTGTTTTTAACAGGTGTAAACGACCAACTTGGCAATTCCGAAACAAGGTAAGCTGTATTATTTTTTAATTCATAAACCCCAAATGAAGTAGCACACAATAACGTATTTTTGTAACTATAAAAATTCCAGGTTTCTGAACGCATACTGCCATATGGTTTAAATTTTTGGAAATTTTTTATTAAGTCATTATCATTTTTTGCAGGGTATAAATTTTTATAATAAATACGGTCAATAGTTGCTATATAAAGTCTTTTTGGAATATTATCAGTTGGATTGTCATAAATAATTGCAGCATTCACATTGCCGGAAATATTAGATGATTCATTAAAAATGGTTAAGGATAGGTTCATATCAATATAGGAAATACCTCTGTCGGTTGCCAACCATATATTATTGCTTTTATCCTTGAAAATATTCCTGATATTATTATCGCGAAGCCCAAAAGTTTTATTCATATTCATTAAAGGATTCCCGTATTGGTCAATCAGCAAAAAACCGCCATAAAATGTACCAAACCCAATTTTATCTTCAGTATAATTTATTCCGGAATAAAAATAATATTCGTGTAAAAAATCCCTGGTTTCATTAACAATAGAATCTTCAATCTCTAATTTTAATAAATTAGTATCAATGCTACAAATAAATAAATCGCCTTTGCTTGAAACAATTAGCGATTTATTATCAGGATAGTTTAAAAGCGCATAAATAAAATCATTATAAAATCGGTAAGATCCATTTATTTTTTGAAATTTATTGTCTTTAAAAATCATTAAATCAGAAAACTCATTTTGTGTAAAATAGGTGTTGTCTTTTTTAAAACTCCATATAAACTCTTTATCTGACTTTACTTCCCTAATAGTATCTGCTTCATAAATAAAAATAGAGTAGAATGTTTGAAAAAAAACTTTATTATTAATTACACGGGTTGTCCACACGTCGTGAAAAGAACCAATATTTACAGGCAATTTATTTATCAACGAAACATATTCTGATAAACCTGATTCATTTGTTTTCAAATAACCAAATTCATCATAACCACCAACATAAACAATACCGTTGTCAGATATATCAATTGACCGTGCAATAGTTTTATTAGGAAGCTCAATTAAATTCCATCGGGCACCATCAAACACTAAAATGCCATTTCCGTTAGCTATGTATAAAATTCCATTGTCAGCTTGTGTTATATCCCAGTTTTGGGGACTGGCATTATATGTTTCAAAACGGTAATTTGTAACAAAAGGCAGGCCCGGAATAATTTCATTCTGACTAAACATTTTACTATTTATGCAGTACAGCAATACTATCCAAAAACATCTCTTTAAACCAACCATTTAACAACCAAAAAACTATCAATATACAAAAAATGCAACCTATTCTTATAAAAACCATTCTCCTATTTCCCTATTTCTTAGACTATCAAACTGTTTTTTCCTATTTTATGAAATTTGCCATTTAACACCAAAAACGACAATATCGTCAGTTTGTGGAATGTCTCCTCTCCATTCCATGTGTTTTTGTTCCAGAATTTCTTTTTGCTGAGACAATGGCTTAGTGTGTATTTCAAGTAATAGGTTTTTAAAATTGGTTTTTGTGAATTTTCTGAGGTCTGTTCCTCCAAACTGGTCAGAATATCCATCAGAAAACAGGTAAATCATATCATTGTCAAACAATTGTATTTCCTGGTTTTCAAAAGCTTTTTCTTTTGGGTAAAACCCAATTGGATTTCTGGTTGGCAGGTATTCAATTAATTCATTGTTACGAATAATAAAAACCGGATTATTTGCCCCTGCATATTGCATTACATTTGTTTCTGTATTAATTGCACAAAAAGAAATATCCATCCCACTGGTCGAGTTATTTCCAAAATGAAGAAAAGTTTCTTTTATTTTTTCTCTTAAAATATCCAATGAAGCTGCGGGTGTCCAAGCTTCTCTTTTTTTAATAATTTCATTTATATAAGTGATGCCCAATATTGTTAAAAATGCGCCATGAACTCCATGCCCCGTACAGTCACCGGCAACAATTATACTATATTTATCTACCTTATTTACATAATAAAAATCACCACTTACCACATCTTTTGGCTTAAACAGAATAAAATAATTATTTAGCCATGTATCAATTTTTTCTTTTGACGGAAGCAAGCCGTTTTGAAGCCCTTTTGCATAATTTATACTGTCGGTAATACTTTTATGGCTTTTTTCAATAATTGCTTTTTGCTGAATAATTTCATCATTAGCTTCTTTAAGGGTTGATGCAAATTTCTGAATCTCAATGCGTTGCTGGTCAATTTCTAAATTTTGCGCAAATAATTTTTGGTTAATAATATCTTGTTTTTTTGATTGTTCAGTAAGTTTATCATGAAACTGCCTTTGTTTGATGAGGTGGGCCAGTGCTATAGATACTGTTTTTAAAAAATTAACTTCAAATTCATTTTCCTGATGCTTATGATTTACATACAAATTTAAAACACCCAGTATTTCGCGATTATAGTTTAGCGGAAAATTATAATGCCCGTGTGGTTGAATATTTTCCGGCCTTATTTCATGATCGGAACTTACATGATTGCAAAACCGGTATTTTTTTTCGAGTAATGTTTTTCCACACAGGCATTGTCCCGGTTTTAGTAATTTACACCTTGTCAGTAAATCTTTCCCAAGTCCTTTTTGTGCAACCATTTCAAGGTTGCCTTCGGCATTTGTAAGAAAAATTGAACCTTTGGACTGAAACAATAGCCAGGGAATTTGCAACAATTCTTCCAACGCTTTTTGCAAAAATTCTTCTAATGAAATATCTTTAACTGAAAGTTGCAAAATATTAGCCAATGCCGCCTGGGTTTTTGCTTTGTTGTTCGCTTCTTCAAGTTCTGAAATTACATCTTCTGCAACATTTTTTTCAATGTTAAGCAAATGAATTTCATCTTTCAAATTAGCAATTTGTTTTTCAAGTTGCGCAATTTTATTTTGTGAAACTTCCATATAGTAACTTATTTTTTTACAAAATGAAAAACTAAATTTCCTTTATGCCCATTTTTTTAAAATATCTGCTGTATTCCCTGTCAGAGCCCTGTATATGGGCAAGCAGCCAACCTCTTAAAAAGTTCATTACATCATAAGTAAGATTTGCATCTTGCGTTGAATATTTATTAATAAATCCTTTTGTTTTTTCAACAAAAAGACGATGCTCTTTGTTATGGTTTTCCATTTCAGGATAATTGTTTTTTACAAAAAAGTCTTCCTCGGTTTTAAAATGATAGGCTGTATAGTCTAACATTTCATTTAATATTTCGGAAATAACGTCCATAGCATGTGCCTCAACAAATGCATTATATAAATTATTTATAATTTCAACCAGTTTTTTATGTTGCTCATCAATTGTATTATATCCAAGCTCATATTCTTCAGTCCATGTAATTAAACTTTTTTTTTCCATTGTTTAAATTTATATATTAATACCTTTTTATCTTAAACTTTAGCGAAAATAAGTAAAATATTAATTTCTTGCAATCTGGTTGCAGAATTTTATTAAAAAATATTTAGCCAACTAACCGGAAAGGCAACCTGTAACAGGTTTATAAAATTTTAATATTTAATTTATAATAACCAACTGGCAGTTAATATCAAAATGAAGTATATTTTAATTCATACTAAAATGAATAATGCCAACGTGATAACAGTATAGGCTAAGCATTACACTAATACAAAAAGCATAATAAACATATTGCAGGCAATATATTTATTATGCTTTTTTACGCACTATATATAAATTAGTTTATATTATAAACTTAACACAAAAAAATTATTTCTTTATATCAATATAATCTTTTAATGAATTTACATAATTTTCAAAAGCATTGATCCCCTTTTTTGTAATTCTGCAAGAGGTAAGTGGTTTTCTGCCACGAAAACCTTTGATAATTTCAATATACCCGGCATTTGACAGTTTTTCTAATTGAACACTTAAATTACCGGACGAGGCTTCTGTTTTTTCTTTTATGAAAACAAAATCAGCTTGTTCAACACTTATTAAAAGTGACATAACCGACAGCCTGAGCTGTGAATGTAACAAAGGGTCAAGATCTTTAAACATTGCTCTTTTTATTTTTACTTTTTAACATATATCCGGGTATTAAATAACCAATCATAATAGAAATACCACTAACTAAAAGTTGTATTTCGCCGGAGAAAATAAAACTTACGACAGCAGCAATCCATAATAAAATTCCACCGTAAATTAATGGTTTAAAATTAATTACAATGCCTGATAAAAAAGTACTCCCTCCTGCCAATAACAAAATAACAGGAGTAATGTTGTAATTTAATGTCTTCATAAATAGAAGAATAATAAAATAGTTAATCAGAAAAACAAGCCACACTTTGCTATAAACAGAATCGGCATAAGTTTTAACCTTTGTTTTTTTACCAATTTTGTATCCATGCCAACCCGAAAGCACAATACCAACTATAATAAGCGACCATGCAATTTCAGGATGCGGATAATTTGTAAATTTAATAATGCTAAAATGTGCAATACTGGCCAGTGCAATTACCCAGCCCCAAATTAAAAAGAAGATATACTCTGACTGTATATTCCCTTTTGCCCGGTTAATCATTTCTGTAATAATATCCAGGCTTTTTTCTTTGTCTAAATTTTCCATTTTGTTATATTTTTAAAAATTAGTTCTGCAAATATAAAGTAGTTTATATTATAAACCTAATTTATTTTAAAATAATTTATAAAATATGAATAACAATTAAGTGAAAAAGAAAAGAGGCTGCTAATTTCTTAACAACCTCTTTTTAAGTGGGCCCACCAGGGCTTGAACCTGGGACCCCCTGATTATGAGTCAGGTGCTCTAACCAACTGAGCTATGGGCCCTAAAACTTATTATTTTTCAAGAACTTCCCATTTGCTTTGCCGCTTTAAAACCAATGCCGAAAATCAGAGATTTTCGTGCATCCTCGAAAAAGAATGAAATCGTTGATTTCTGCTTTTTCGGGACTGAGCTATGGGCCCTAAAATTTGTTTATAAAAAACAATTTTTAATTTTGGGTCTGCAATATTACACAATTGTAAATAAATTTTCAACTATTTTTTGATGAAAGATTTTAAACAGATTAAAAATATCGTTTTCGACCTGGGAAATGTAATTCTTGATGTAAATCCTGAGTTAACTTTAAAAGCCTTTAAAAAACTTGGTATAAGCAATACTGAAACTACTTATAGCCTTGCAACAGAAAAAGGCCTTTTTATTGATTTTGAATTAGGTATTATCTCTGAACAAGAGTTTAGAAATAAACTTAGCAGTTTTGCGAATTCTAAATTAACCGACACAGATTTGGATAATGCATGGAATGCTATGCTTTTAACTGTTCCCAATGAAAGAATAGAGTTACTTTATGCATTAACTCATAAATTCAATTTATTTCTGTTAAGCAATACCAACGCTATTCACTACAAAAAATACAGTTGTGAGTATAGTGGAATGTTAAATGCTAATACATCAAGTGTTTTTCAAAAATGTTACTATTCTCATATTTTGCATAAGCGAAAACCAATGTTGGATATTTTTAAATACATAATTAACGACTCACAAATAAAACCTTCTGAAACATTATTTGTTGATGATTTGCAAAATAACATTCTGGCAGCACAAAAAACAGGATTTAATGCTGCATTAGTAAGTCCGGAAAATGATATTTTAACTATTTTTTCTTGAAAACACCCATTACATTATCATAATTAATGTAATATTCAGCTTTTGGCAAATCTGATATATCTACTTTATTATCAATGCCTTTGTGTATTAAAAACCCGTTTGAGTCATATATTTCATACATGGTAACATCTGAAAAAACAATTACTGATTTTGATTTATCCAGTTTATAAGTAACTGCCGGATGATTCAACCGGTAAGTAATTGTTTTTGAATAATGTGGTTTATTCGAGTAATCAATTTGTTTTAATCTAAACTTATTTATTCCCGTATTGGGAGAAACCTGTACCGAATAACTATTTTTGCCGGCTATTCCTTTACCCATTACTTCACCCACTTTAATCCACTTATTCCACCTGAATTGTTCAACTGTAAAAAGCAAAGGCCCCGACTCATAAGTTGTTGTCCAGTTTAAAAATCCCTTTTTATCCACCTTTATCAATCCGGCTTTAAAGGTACTTTTAGCTTTTAAAACTTCAGCATTAATAATTTGAGGTTCACAATTACCCTTATGTTCAACAGTAATTATTATTTTATCGCCTATATTAAACTGGTAAACAGATAAATCAATTTCTATGGCACTGGTATTTAAATCTTCACTAATTTCCTGCCCGTTAACTGTAATTTTTTGAATACAAAATGATTCATCAGAATCAAGCATTGGATTTAAGACATATACATTCTTCCCTTGGTATATGCCGGTTATTTGAAATTCTTTTGCCTTCCCGGAAAGGAAAATAAAAAATAAAATATAAAATAATAACAAGCGTTTTTTCATATAAGTTTAATATTTTAATATCAGCTAAATTAAAGCATTAATTTTAAATTTAAACAAATTCTCATTATTTTAATAAAAACCTGCCATAGCATAAATGTCTTGCCAGCACTTTTTATTTATGAAAATATTGTTAACGCTTTGCTTGTTATACTAAATTGTATAATGCCGATTGAATATCCGTAATAGACTATTCTGATAAAAGAACTTATTCATTTTTAATAGTTATAAAATAATTTGTATCTTTCATTTAGATTTTTCAACCTTTAAAATATTAGAAATATGTTTTATCGTAAAATAGCATATTGGTCAATATTGGTATTACTTATTTCATGTAATTCCGGTAAAAATGAAAAGCAAATGTTGAGTACCAGGCATGGGGGTACTTTACATATTAACGAACCAGGTTTTACCTGGAATTTGAATCCTCACCAAATTCAGGATGAAAATAATAAAGTAATTGCTTATCAAATTTACGAAGGATTATTGCGGTATAATCCAAAAAATTTAATTCTCACACCAGGGCTGGCAAAATACTGGGTTTTTAAAAACAACGGAACTGATTATGTTTTTTATTTAAGAACAAATGCATATTTCCATAAGAACAAATGTTTTAAAACACCTGACAACACAAGAAAAATAATAGCTGAAGATTTCGTGTATTCTTTTAAAAAACTATGCACATTTTCACAAAAACAAAAAACTTTTCCCATTCAACTGGCAGAAATTCTTGGAGCAGAGGAGTATTTTAACATAAGCAAGAACGGTATTGAACCTCCTGATATTAAGGGAATTAAGGCGATTAACGACTCAGTGCTCCAAATATCTATTAAAAAGCCAAATTCTTTATTTATAAACGTATTGGCTGAAATTAATATGGCCGTTATACCCAAAGAAGCAGTTGATTTATACGGTGATGCTATTTTTACCGGAAGCGGGCCTTTTTATTTAAAGTCATTTGAAACCGGACAAAAAAAACTAACATTATACCGAAATAAAAATTATTATTTTAAGGATAGAAAAGGTTTCTCTTTGCCATATTTTAACGAAATTGAAATTAGTTTTATTCATTCAGTTGATAAAGAAATTGAATTATTTGAACAAGGTAGTTTGGATATAATTTTTGATATTCCTTCCAGGATAATAACTCCTTTTTTAAATAGTCACATTAACGACTTTAAGGGCGAACGCGCAAAATTTATTCTAATAAAAGATGAAGCCGGCGGATTAAAACCAACCTATATTTTACAATATAATTATATAAAAAACTTCTCGTCAAACAGGCACAATATAATTGATTTCACAAGGGTCTATTTTCAAAAAAATGAATAATTATTGATATTGTAAGGGGCAAGGCAATGAAAGAAAAAATAATTTGTCCTCGCGCTTTTGCCCTACAGGACAATGTGGAATTCCTCTTCTTAAATAAACTGTCATTCCAACCAAAGGGAAGAACCTCACTCTTTCTCCTTCCAATCCCCATATTCTTTTATAAGATTTATCAATTCATCAACAGCCTTGTTGGCAGGTACATTTTTCTTAATAATTTCCTGCCCTTTATACAGAGAAATATTCCCGGGGCCGGCACCTACATAACCGTAATCGGCATCAGCCATTTCTCCCGGGCCATTAACAATGCAGCCCATAATACCTATTTTCAAACCCTTTAAATGAGCTGTTTTTTCTCTAATTTCACGAGTTGTATTTTGTAAGTTAAATAAAGTTCTGCCACACGAAGGACATGAAATATATTCCGTTTTTGAAACACGTAGCCGGCATGCTTGCAATATGCCAAAAGATAATGATAAAATAGATGAACTGTTTTTAAATTTCTGACAATCAATCCAAATTCCATCACCAAAACCATCAGATAATAACGTGCCAAAATCCATTGCACTTTTTAGCTGTATTGCTTCAAAATCAGCAAAATGATAAGAATTATATAATATCACAGGATTTTCAATATTATTTTTATTCAATAAATTAAAAAACAATCTGCCCTCCGAAACAAAGTTCTCATTTGGCATAAATACCAGAATAGCATTTTTACAAAAGGATATATTTTGAAGTAATTCGTTTGTTAAGTCATTGTACTTTACAGCAATAAACAGTTTTTTATCTATTTTACAATTATACGTATAGTCGGCAGAAGTTAAAAAAGGGTAAACAGCATTACCTGTTTTAATTTTTGTTAACTTTTTAATCGTATTAATACTTTCTGAGAAAATATAATCAGGTTTCAATAGTTCATAGCTTTCTTTCACATTTTTTTTTGCAGATATAATTACAGCCGGATATTGATGCGGATTTGCTATAACAGATATTGTACTCTTTCTTTTATTAAACATGAAAGGATTGTAAAAATTTTCTTTAATCTCCGGAAGCTTATTCCTTGATATATTTTCTTCAAAAAAGTGAACAATTTTTTTAGCTACCGGAATTTCTTCTACAGGTTCTTCTGTTAACGACACTCTTATTGTGTCGCCAATTCCGTCGGCCATTAAAGTGCCTATTCCTACTGCAGATTTAATCCTGCCATCTTCACCCTCTCCTGCTTCAGTAACGCCCAAATGCAATGGATAATCCATTTTTTCGGCATCCATTTTTTGAATTAACAACCGGTAAGCCTGAATCATTATCCTGGTGTTGCTGGCTTTCATTGAAAGTACTATTTGATGAAAATTTTCCTCCCCGCAAATGCGCAAAAACTCCATTGCCGATTCAACCATGCCTAAAGGAGTATCGCCATACCTGCTCATAATTCTGTCGGATAAAGAACCATGATTAGTGCCTATACGTAAAGCGGTTTTATGTTTTTTGCAGATATTTAACAAAGGAACCAGCTTTTCTCTAATCTTATCAACCTCCTCGTCGTATGTTTTATCTGAATATATAATATGTTCAAATTTCTTTTTATCTACAAAATTTCCGGGATTAATACGCACTTTTTCCACATATTTTGCAGCAATTTCGGCTGCCTTTGGATTAAAATGAATGTCTGCAATTAAAGGAATATTATAACCTCTTTTTATTAGCTGCTCCTTAATATTAGCAAGGTTTTCAGCATCTTTTATACCCGGAGCTGTAATTCTAACATACTCACTACCTGCATTTATTAAACGAATAGTTTGATTAACCGTTGCTTCCGTGTCAAGTGTTTTTGTATTTGTCATTGATTGCACCCTTACCGGGAAATTGCTTCCCAAAGGAATATCTCCTATAAGCACAGTTCTTGTTTTACGCCTTTTGTAATTTGTGAGGCTTTGACAGTATGATAAATTTGATGCTAAATTCATTTTATTAATTTTTTTGCAAGGTAAATATTTTGAAAAGAAAAATTTGGCATGAAAATATAAATGTTCCGCTTTTCAAAAAAGTAGAACATTTAATAAATTCTATAAATTGACAATTTAATATTTTATAACTTTGCCAACTAAATTAAAATAGAATATTGTAGAATATGTCAATAAAAGTTTCTGAAATAAGCAAGCTTTACGGAAAACAAAAAGCATTGGATAATGTTTCATTTGAAATAAAAACAGGTGAAATTGTTGGATTTTTGGGGCCTAACGGTGCCGGAAAATCTACCATGATGAAAATTATTACCGGTTATATACCACAGACCAGTGGTGATGTTTTTGTAAATAATATAAATGTATTAGACAACAATATTGAAATAAGAAAAGATATTGGCTATCTGCCTGAAAATAACCCCTTATACCTTGATATGTATGTAACCGAATACTTAAACTATATTGCCGGTATTTATAAAATTGGAAAAGAAAAGAAGAATAGAATAAATGAAATTATTGAAAAAACAGGGTTACAAACCGAGAAGCGCAAGAAAATAGGTGCTTTATCAAAAGGCTACAGGCAAAGAGTTGGCCTGGCTCAAGCATTGCTTCACAACCCGGGTGTTTTAATATTAGATGAACCTACTTCCGGATTAGACCCTAATCAAATTGTTGAAATTCGAGGACTGATTTCTGAAATTGGAAAAGAAAAAACGGTTTTGTTGTCAACACATATTATGCAAGAAGTAGAAGCTATTTGCGATAGTGTTATCATAATTAATAACGGTAAAATTGTTGCAAAAGACAAAACAGAAAAAATACAAGGCAGTACAACTGATAATTACCAGGCCATTTTAGTTGAATTCAATAACAGCATTGACACAAAAAAATTAAAAGCATTAAAAGGTGTTAAAAAAATAATTCATTTAAAAGGAAATAATTGGCTTATTCAAGCTGATAAATCAATAAATATTAGAGAAAGCATTTTTAATTTTGCCGTAAAAAACAAATATACTGTATTGTCAATGCAAAAGCAGGAAAAATCGCTTGAGGAAATATTTCAGGAACTTACTAAATAGTAATTAGTGAACGATGAAAAATGGATGTTGGGTAGTTTGAACAATAAGAAGCAAAGTGAAAATTGATTGGAGGGAGTTCAGCAAAGTTAATTTTCCGGGTTAAATATTATCAATTACCCTGTTTATAAACTCATTAATTTTATATATTTCCCTGAATACATTCAAAATATAATCGAAAAAAGCACTCTCCAATACCTGGTTATTTGTTAATGAATGTAATGCTGTAAAACTTTTTTGCTTTACTAAATCAATATCAGGATTGTCTTTGGGAAAGCCGCGAGGAGCCATCTTTAATTTATCGCCCCAAACCTCACCAAATAATTTCTTAAACGTACTGTCATAAATAATTGATTTATATTCTGTTGCATTATCTAAAATTTCCTCCCTCACTGCTTTTAAAATATCGGGTTGTGGCATATAAAGCCCGCCACCCAACATTGATTTTTCTGGTTCAATATGCAGATAATAACCGGCATAGCGGCTTTTTCTTCCAATGTTAGAAACAAAAGCTCCAAAATTAGTTTTATAAGGCCGTTTGTCTTTTGAAAAGCGCACATCTCTGTATATGCGGAACATACATTGTTTTGAACTTATATCTCCTATTCTGTTGTCAATTGATTTTATTGCAGGAATAAGTTGGTCAACAAACAAAGAAAATTCAGTCCTTGCAATTTCATAGCGTTGTCTGTTTTCGTCAAACCATGATTTGTTATTGTTTTTTGCCAAATCGCTTAAAAAATCTAATACTAATTTCATGTTTTATTTACAATATTTTGAAGGTTTATAAAATGTGCATTAAAGTGATATTTTAAAGCGTTTTTTGCCAAATCAAATATCTTTAATTCTGTTTCATCTATTATTTCGGTATCGGAAGTTGAAATAACACCCGTTTTTTGAGTGGCTATGTTTTTATCAACATCCTTAGTTACAACAACTTTGGCAATTAATTTATACTGTAATATATTATTTAAAATCAGGTTTTTTAATTCGCTACTATTATTTACGGGCAAGTCAATGTAAAAAATTGCTTGTTTAATTTCTATGGTGCTTAAATAAGCAATCGCCAATCGCAGAGGCCGGTTGAAAGAGACATTTGAACTTACCCTGGCTTTCAAAACTCCTGCATCTCTAACATAACTGTCATACGAAATAAAAACAGGTTTCCCTTTTAAATAACTGTTTATGGTTAAAAGCAAATTATAAGTGTCAATGTATAGAATTTCGCCAGATAAATCTTTTTCTGTCACGTTTTTCTCTTTGCGTTTTTTTGCCATTTCTTTAGTAGAAACACCACGATATAGTAAAGATCGCTGTACTGTATTTAGCTTATATCTGTCGCCAACTAACTTAACTATATTTTTTTCAGTATATTTTTTCTCTAATAAGTACTGGTAGTCATAAAAAGCAGATTCAAAACCGGAAGTAAAAAGCATTATTGAATTCATTTTTCAGCGTGAACGTTAAATTTAACTATTTTTATACATTCAACAAATAATATGTTTTAATGGAAAATTATGTAATTGTTGTTGCCGGTGGTTCCGGCAAGCGTATGAAAACTAAAACACCAAAGCAATTTTTGTTGCTTAACAATTTGCCGGTTCTTATGCATACAATAATGGCATTTTACGCTTACAATAAGAATATTTCCATTGTTTTGGTTTTGCCTGAAGTTCATTTTGAAACATGGAAAGTGCTTTGTGAAAAATACAATTTTACTATTCAACATACATTAGTTAAAGGTGGAGAAACCCGGTTCCATTCGGTAAAAAATGCGTTAAATACTATTAATACTAACAGATTAATTGCCATTCACGATGGAGTAAGGCCTTTGGTTAGCAACAAAACAATTTCCCGTTGTTTTGCTACAGCAATTAAAAAAGGCAATGCTGTTCCGGCAGTTGGCATAACAGATTCTATTCGACAGATTGAAGAAAACAAAAACTTTACGGTAAACCGGAATAATTATAAACTGATACAAACACCACAAGTATTTAAGTCAGAACTAATAAAACAAGCCTATCAGCTTGATTATAAAGAATATTTTACCGATGATGCCGGATTATTAGATGAACTTGGTGTGAAAATAAATCTGGTGGAAGGGAATGTGGAAAACATTAAAATTACTACCCATACCGATTTAGTTATTGCAGAAGCCATTTTAAAAAAATAAAAGATCTCAATTTTATATTAACCCGAAAAATTCATGAACCGAGCTTATAAGCTCAACGAAGTTAGTTTTCCGGCTAATACTGTTTTTCTCAACAAAGAAGGTTCTTGTTTTACACATACGAATCCCCTTTTATGATGCATAATTTTGCCCAGGTATTCCTGTTCAGTTTGACCGGGTGTGGGAACTAAAACTGCGTTTTTGTTTAACGTTACTAAATCCATAATACTACTATACCCCGAGCGACAAATAATATTTTTTGAATTAACAATTACAGATGCTAATTCACTTGTTGGCAAATGATTAGCAAAAGTAATATTCCTTTTATCCGGTTTAACATTTTTTCCCGGAAGTCCTTGAACAATAAGTACGTTATCATTGCTTTGTAAAAATATAGTTATCAAAATTTCTTCAAAAAAAGTTCGCTGTGGTTCCGGGCCTGATAAAATACAAACAACATCAAATTTATGTTCGGTTTTTTCAATTTTTACACGCTCAAATCTTGATAATGGGCCGACAAAGCCTGCGTTATCAGGAACTTTATATTTATGAGATAAATCTCCGCTTAAATTATCTACACCTTCCCAATCGGGAATCCAGCATTCATCATATTTATTTATAAACCATTTATGAATTAAGTAACCTATAAACTCCAAAAATTTTAAACCTTTGGGCATTTTAACCATTACCTGGTGAGTAACATAAACAGACTTCACTTTTTTATTCCAGCAACCAAAACGATTATCTGAAATCACAACTTCTATTTTATTTTTACTTATTATCCTTTTTAGTTGCCGGTGCTCTTTCCATATACTTAGTTTTATACGGGGAATTTGCACTAATATTTTTATTGCCTGCGATTTGTTACCTGAATATTTGATTTTGTATGACGGAAATCGGATAAATTGCAAACCCGGAAATTCATCTTTTAATAAATTATAAGGCAAATTATCAGCAGCAATAATTACTTTATTTTTATTGTTCAGAAGTTTATTAATTACAGGAATCATCCTGCTTGCATGTCCTAAGCCCCAGTCAAGCGGACAAACCAATACTGTTTTTTGAATTGGGAGATTATTCATTCCCTGAAATTTCAGAAAGTTTCTCCCTGGCTTCGCTACTATAGCCTGTATTGTCCTGAATAATTTCTTTTAGCAGTAAAATTGCTTTATCTCTTTTATTTTTAATTAAATAAGAATTTGCCATAAACCACTTTGCTCCGTTATTAAACAATTTGGGGTTTTTTAATTTGTTAAGGTAGTTTATAGTACTATCAGGCAGGTTCAGCTTATAACATGCAACCGAATAATAATATATTAACGAATCGGTTTGAATTCCTTGTGAAAAAGCTGTTTCAATTATTTGTTTGGCATTTTTATAATCGTGTTGCTCAAAAGCCATTTTACCCATTTGCGCTAAATTGTAATTTCTAACAGAGCCCATAACCGGCATAGCTTCTTCTTTTGAAAATACTTCGTTAGCAATATATTCTGGCGAGACTGATTTTGTAGCCGGTTGAACTGCTCTTTTTGTTTTATGAATAGCCATAGCAGTCACTTCAGTTTTTTCTTGTTCTTCTTCAACATCAAGGGTTGTAATTTCATCGTTTAACACTTTTTCTGGTTCTGCAATATCCAAATCTTTTTCATTGTTGTCAATTATAACCATTTGCCTGGCTGTTTTTACCGGGACTATTCCATTTTCAGGTGAAGTTTTTGAGGGTTCTTCAGGTAGTGTCTTTTTCAGTTTTCCCGTATATGATTTAGTTGTGGATTCAACTTTTGGCATAGCTTCTTCTTTTTGAATCATCTCGCTTTTTGAAGATTTTAATTCTAATTGCTGTGCTATTTCTTTCTTTTCATAATGATGCATCACAAACATAATTATATATCCTGAAACAATTGCCAATAAAACAGAAGCGGCAATTCCGGCAATTATTGAAGTAATATTAGCTTTAGTTTTTAAGTGTCCATATTTAAAAATAATTTTATTACGAATACTATATTCAGCGTCCTCTAATTTATCAATGGTTTCAAATTTTTCAATTCCCTCCAGTTCATCACTACACATTTTACAATCTATCAGATGCTTTTCAACCTTTCTTTTTTCCTTGTCGAAAAGTTCGTTTTTTGCGTAACGTTTCAAGTTTTCCGAAGAAATGCATTCACTTTTTCCAAATATTTTATTGTTCTTATCAGTCATTTTTTATCATTTCTTTTTCAAGCACTAATTTCAGATTTCTTTTGCCGTTTTGCAGACAACTCTTTACTTTTTTTAGCTCAAAACCTGTTTTTTTTACTATTTCAGCATACGATTTATCTTCGTAATAAAACATTTTAATGCATTTCTTTTGGCCTTCATTCAGTAACTCAATGGCTTTTTCCATCACATTCACATTATTAAATTGTTCTTCTTCATAAGCCTGATGCATATTTTCATCATTTTCCATAAAAAATTCCTGTTCTATTTGTAAGTTTTCATAATGTTTACTTTTTGATTTATTAGCACGAATTGCCATCAAACAGTGGTTTTTAGCAACTGTATATAGCCAGGCTTTAAAGTTTTTTATGTTTTGATTAGTAAGGCTGTTGGTAAGCTTTTCAAAAACATCCATAACTGCATCTTTACTGTTTTCTTTGTTTTGCAAATATTTCATGCAAACAGCCAGTACAAACGATGAGTAACGGATATATAATTCACCCAAATACATGGTTTTACCTGTGTCCTGATATAAAGAAACAAGTTGCAAGTCGGTCAGCTTTGTATTTTTTTGTAATAATCTCAATATAAAATATCTTATACCAAAATGAAGTATTTTAATCCATAGTAAATTGTATAATGCCGATGTGATAGCTGTTAAAGGCCAGGCATTGAACGATAACAAATATCCAATCGGTATTATTTTATGTAAAGATATATCAAAATATCGATTTTAGTATAACAAAAAAAACGACTAAATATCAGGGGGGAGGGAAATACAATAGTGTTATTTAATGCTTGATTTATGGCAATTTCATTATTAACTCATGTGCATCAATTTATAGCGAAAATCTAATTAAGAATCATTTTATAATGCTCAACTTCCAGTTCAGTAAATTTTTCACCTTCAACAATAAATCCTTTTTGTTCAAAAAACTTAACTGCATTAATACTGGCATTCAAATATATATCCATATCTAAATGTTGTACATCTCTAAGAATTTTATCCAGTAAAAATTGTCCGATGTTTTTATTTCTATGTTCTTTTAAAACAGCAAAACGTTCCAGTTTAATTCCATCATAAGTAGTGCGCCAGCGTGCGGTTCCAACTGGATTCCCGTTTTTTAAAACAAGGTATAATGTCGATTGACGGTCTAAGCCGTCATATTCTAAAAAATGGTCAATATAGAATTCTTCAACAAAAACCTTTTTCCTAATTCGTTTTGCTTCCTCAAAGTATTCTTTGTTTCTTATGTCGAATCTAACTATTTGTAATTCTTCCATTTTACTATTGTTAATTTTCGGCAAAAATATATTCTTCTTTTAAATAACAATAATTTAAATTGAAATTTTTTACGAATGAAAATATAAATTACATTCTTTTCATATAATTTTGTTCCTTCGTATTAATAAATTAATTATTTAATAACATAATGAATATACGTTTAAAAATTTTGTCGGGCTTTTTAATTTTAGTACTAATGCTATTAGTCGCCGGGGTTATTTCTATATACGAGTTTTCAAAAATAAGCAATAAAGTAGATAAAATTCTTAATGAGAATTATGTTTCAATTAATGCTACAAAAAGTATGATAACTGCATTAGAGCGTGAAGATAGCGGTATTTTATTATTATTGCTTGGCAGTTGGGATGAAGGCAGAAAAGTGTTAAAAAAAGCCGATAGTGCTTTTATAATTAATCTTTCAATTGCCAGTAGAAACCTGATTGATGAAAAAGAAATTGCACTAATTAAAAATATTTCAAAGCAATATACTGAATACAAAAAAATATGGAAACACCCAATAGTTGGAACTAAAAAGGAACATAATTTTGAGTGGTATAACAAAAACTTACATCACCGTTTTTTAATGTTGAGTAATTCAATTCAGGAACTTACCATGACCAATCAAAATATTATATTAAACTATGCAAAACACCTGAAAGATAAAGCACAAAGAGCTGTTATGCCAGGCATAATTGCTATTGTTTCAGCATTATTGTTTTCTTTTATTTTTAGTTTTTTTATTCATTTTTATATTGCTAACCCTATAAGTAAAATAACAAAAAGAATTAACGATTTTATTTTATACAAAACACCTTTTGAAATTAATATTGACACAAAAGATGAAATTAAATCTTTAGCTGATTCAATTAAAGAACTAATTTCAGGTTATTCCAAAAACGCTATAAAATGAGACTTCAGGTTGTTTTAAGATATTTAGGTTTAATTCTACTGTTAGACGCAGCATTCTTATTTCTTTCGTTTTTAGTAGCCTTATTATACTACGATTCCAGCAGTATTCCGTTATTGTTTAGTTCATTTATTGCCTTTTTACTCGGAATTTTTCCCCTTATTTTTGTACCTAAAACTATTCAGGTAAATAATCATGAAGGAATAATGATTGTTGTTTTCGGGTGGGTATTAACATGCCTGCTTGGTTCTTTGCCATATGTTTTATGGGGCAGCCCGTTTACCTTAACCAATGCCTGGTTCGAAAGTGTTTCTGGGTTTACAACAACCGGAGCATCCATAATTACCAACATTGAAGCATTACCCAAAGGCTTACTTTTTTGGCGCTCAGCAACCCATTTTATTGGTGGTATTGGAATTATTATGTTTGTTTTGGCATTCTTGCCAATGATTTCAAATAACAAATTAATAATTTTTAATTCTGAAATGTCAGCTGTTGCTAAAAGTAATTTTCAGAATAGCGTAAAAGAAGCTTTAAGAATATTGGTTTTAGTTTATTTAGGATTAACCTTGCTTGAAACGGTTATGTTATGGGTTTGCGGAATGTCTTTTTATGATGCGCTTTTACATGCTTTTGGAACGATAGCTACCGGTGGTTTTTCAACCAAAAATGAAAGCATTGCATCATTTCACAGCCTGTCGATTGAAGTAGTAATTATGGTTTTTATGATTTTCTCGGGTATTCATTTTGGCTTGCTTTATGGAACTTTGCTTGGTAAAAAACCAAATATTTTTAAATCAGAAATTGTACGATATTATGTGCTTTCAATGTTTATCGGGATTGCAGTTATTAGTATTGTAAATCATGGGAAAGAGTATCCCGATTGGGGCAGTTCTATTCGCTATGCTTCTTTCCAGGTACTTTCATTAGGCACAACCACCGGATTTGCAACAACAGACACAGGCCACTGGATGCCTTTTACAAAACTTATTCTTATATTCTTTTCAATTCAATGTGCCGGTGCCGGTTCTACATCAGGTGGAATAAAAGTTGACCGTATTTTAATATTTTTTAAATCAATTATTAAACAAATTAAATTGTTGCAACATCCAAAAGCAGTAGTTAAAATTCAAATTAATAAAGTAATATTAATGGAAGATGTTGCACAGAGTGCTGTTCTGTTTATTGTTTTATACCTTACAATAATTTTCTTCTCTACCTTATTTATTACAGCTTTTGGAACCGATATTTTAACCGCCTTTTCAGGAACAGTTGCTGCCATTGGCAATGTTGGGCCGGGATTCGGACAAGTTAGCTCTATGGCTAATTACGGAGGATTACCATCAGCTGTAAAATGGATATTAAGTGCCGATATGCTTCTTGGCCGTATTGAAGTGTATGGTTTTTTGTCGTTATTTATGATTAAGTCGTGGAGATAAGATTATTCTACTAAAAACAAATCTGAAGTAATTTTATCAGCAATAAATTTCCCTTTTCGGGTTAGTAGTAAGTGGTCATTTTTTAATTCCATCTGTCCGGCATCTAAATATTTTTGTGCCTCTTTTTTGCAATTTGTCAAAAATACCATCCCAAAATCAGCTTCTGTTTTCAGGAGGTTTATTCCCCACATTGTTCTTAATGAGGTTAAAACATAATCGTTGTATTTATCTGTTTTGCTAAGTACTTCTTTTTTAAAAAACGGTTGTTCTGCCAAAATCAAATCAATATATTTTTTATTATTGGCAATATTCCACTGGCGGGTTTTTATATCATAAGAGTGTGCTGACGGGCCAAATCCTGCATATTTTTTTTGTTTCCAGTAATTTGTATTGTGTTTTGAAAAATATCCGGGTTTCCCAAAATTGGAAATTTCATAGTGAACAAAATCGTTTGCCCCGGTTTTGTCAATTAACAGTTCAAATTGTTTGACGCTTTCTTCTTCGGCAAGTAATTTAATTTTTCCGTTTTTCAGGAATTTATTAAAAGCTGTACGAGGCTCAATGGTTAAATGATATGCGGAAATGTGCTGTACTTGTAAATTCATTGCTTTATCAAGATTATGTAGCCATTCGGATATAGTTAATTCTGGCAGCCCGTAAATTAAATCAATACTTATATTGTCAAATCCTGCTTTTTGTGAATTTATAACCGAAAACACTGCTTCTTCAGCATTGTGCCTGCGGTTCATTATTTGTAACTGCTTATTGTCAAAACTTTGAACACCAATACTCAATCGGTTAAAGCCTGCTTTTTTTAAATCTTTTAAGTAATTGGTGTTTACATCATCCGGATTTACTTCAATGGTTATTTCTGGATTTTTGTCTATTTTATAATGTTGATAAACGACATTTAATAATGTATTTAACTCGCTAATTGTTAAAACAGAAGGTGTACCTCCTCCGAAATATACTGTTTCAATTTTTTCTTCTTTTAAATACTCTTTTCTTAATTTAACTTCTTCTAATAAAGCATTTAATAAAGCAGTTTTGTTTTTTAGTGAAACACTAAAATGAAAATCGCAATAGTAACAAAGCTGTTTACAAAATGGGATATGAATATAAATACCAGCCAAAATATTATTTATTCTTTGTCAAATACTATACTCCACATACCTCTTAAATCATTTATAGAATAATCAGTTGCTTTGTCATCAGGATATAATTTTTGAATAGTCTGATAATTTTCTACAGAAAGTGTTTCCCCAAGTTTACCATGACAGGTTAAGCATAACGGAGACTTTATCATTATTGGAGCATAAAATGCAACTTTGCCGTTTTCTAAAATTGTAACTTTCGGCGAAATTTTTTTCCCGGCTTTAAGTTCGTTATCAAAAAAATTTAATACTTCAGTTTCATTTTTATTAGGCTTGTCTAATGGATTTCTGACTTTCAAACTGGTTCGTCTTATAGTTGCATTGTACAAATCAGACAAAGAATCAACCAGGGGAAATGCATTAGTATTACAGTATGTTACAGCTCCTTCTATCCCTTTTTCCGACATTGATTTTTTTAGTGCATGGCTTAATGTCATAAAAGATTGTTGTGCTATTGTTTTGCCTTTTTCAAGATAAAAAGTTTGTTCTTTTTTAGTTAATGCTTGTTTTGACTTATTGTTAGTACAACTGCCTGTAAATACAGTAATTGAAATTAAAATTAGAAAGAAGTTTTTTTTCATGGCAAATATGATTTTAAGATTTTTTTAAGATTGGGTACAAAATATATTTCTGACTTCATAACTTTCCCGTCAGAACGGTGAACAACATTTCCTCTTTTATCTAATTTGCTCATATTTGAGCGATGTACTTCATTAAATATCTCTTCAAAATAATCCTGTAAGCCAAATTCCAGAACAGTACCTAACAATACATATTGAATATCGGCAAGGGCATCGGCTACTTCTGTCAGGTCATTGTTTTTCCAGGCATCTTTTAGCTCACTCACTTCTTCTTCAATTAATTTTTGACGTAATTCACATCTTTGAAGCGAAGGAATTGTTGGTTTGTTCTCAATATTTACTTCAAATGTTCTATGAAATTCAACAAGTTTATTAATAAATTTCTTCATTTCTGTTTTTATTCCTCTTTTTATATCAAATTAATTTCATAAATTTAAACAATAGTCATTAAAACACAAACAACCATGCAATATAGAATGTCTGTTTCAAATATGATGAATATCCTGAAAAAGGAAAAAATAAATACCTGGTTTGATTTAGGATTGTTCATCGACCGCTTAAAAGAGGAAAAACCTACACCAGCAGTTTCTTTTACCGGCAAATACAATGAATTTTTAACTGAATTAAGTGATGCGGGAATAGCATTTATTACTTTTCACTTTACAGTTGACGGCGTAACTATTGAATCGGAAAAATATGCAACTATTTTCAGAAATAAATTTAATATTAAAAATATTCATTATATCTCCGGCCAGTTTTACCCGGGCTCTGAAGATATGATTGATAAAAAAACCAAGCAATTTGAAGTTCCCGAAATTCACGGTTTTGATAAATGGAATTTATACCACAATTTTTTCTTCACAAAAATTGAGCGTGGCAGTAAGGAGTATAACGCACTAATTCTTAAATTTTGGGCCGAAGTTTTGGTAATAGCTGAAAAGATTGGTAAATATATTGAACAGAACAACATAAAACTATTGTATTTAATTAATGTTTGTTCTAACCCGGGAAACGTTTCTTTAAGCCTTGCTACTGTAATAATCTCAGAATTATTGGGTATTCCGGTTATTAGTAACAATCATGATTTTTACTGGGAAGGAGGGAATAGTCAAATTGATATTGAAACAAAAGGACTGGAACCCGGGCCTCGCGATTTTTTCTTTACCAACGCCGGTGTGGGCGAATTTTTCTCTATCATTGAAGTACTTTTCCCATGGGAATCAAGGTCGTGGATTTCAGTAAATATTAACAAAGCCCAAAACGACACTTTAATTCAGGAAAAAGGGCATAACCCTGCAAATGTTACTGAAATAAGTACAGCAGTTGATTTAAGCGAATACTCAGATTTAAGCAAAAGGCGAAAGTTTGAAACTTTCAAACAATTAAAAAGCATTTTAAGCCGGTATAAATCGGCATTGGTTGGTTATTCTGCCGAAGATGTAAGAAAACTTCATTTGGTTGACGAAAAAAATCCCGAACCTATAATTATTGGACATAAAACAAGAAGAGTAAAAAACTTTTTAAAAGAAAATGTAATCTTTTTACAACCCACCCGGATAATTGAAAGAAAAAGAATTGGGGTTGGGTTTAGGTTAATTGAAAAATTGTTTAACCTGAACGATTTTGTTGCTAAGTTTAGCGAATCGGCTAATTTAAAGCTTACTATTTTAATCACAGGCCCTATCGCTTTAGGACAATACAATTATTTCAAGAAATTAATCAAGCTGTATTCTCAATTGCTAAATAAAATTCCTGAAAAGCTCAGAGGAAAAATATTTCTTGCGTTTATGTTTAGCGAAATGGATAAAGAAGAATTTACTGGTAAATTTGCCGACCCAATTGGAATTCCTGAGCTATATAATATTTCTTCGCTGGTCTTATTGCCAAGCGAAACCGAAGGCCGGGGCTTGCCTATTATTGAAGCTACAGCCAGTGGCGTACCTATTTTTTGCCGAAGATATTATCCTGAAGAAGTTTATGCTGAGGTAATTGGCGAACACTTACCTGAAAAAGACCGTCTTAAAGTTATTGAGTATAACGGGAAAGAGATTACTCTTTGCCAGGCCGACTTAATTTTCAGAAAAGTGTTTTTCCCACATAAGTTTACTGAAGAAATTGAACATAACAGGCGGGTTGTTAAAAAAAGGTATAGTCTGGAAGCCTTACAGGAAAACATGAATGCTATTCTATATAGTTTGTATTTACAACTTAAACCCAACGAACCTTTTATGAGGATTACAAAATCTGCCATAAAAGAATACCAAAAAATAGTAAGTTTTGAAAACGAAGACCTTCATGCATTATTAAATACTAAAAACAGGCATTACTTGCCCGGTGAAGGCAGGCTGGCATTTATGCACTATTTAAAATCATTGATTGATCCAAGTTTTTTCAGGGTTGAAGAACAGCATATTCGCAGTTATATTTTCTATTTTGCTATGAAATTAATCAAGTATAATCCTCACATTGAAAATTATACACAAAAGCAAATTAATGGTTTCTATAATGCGATTGATAACATTTTTAAATATTCAAAGGGAGAAACAACTATCAGGCATGATCACTCTTTCTCGTATAGGCATAGAAATAAAAAATATTATCCTTACCAGGATTTTACAAAACAAGAAATAACAGGGCTGGTTACTTTAATTTACCAGAAATTTGTAAAACCGGTTCATGAAAAAATGATAGTGAGCAAAATACATTTTTTTACTGATTGGAATCTGGCTCTTTCGCAATTAACTTCAAGTACAAATCTTGCAATTGATGACAGGTACAAATTAAAAGAGAAACTTAAAAGCAATTTACCAATAGCTTTCTTCCCCGGCAAGTATGTAAAATATGAATTGGAATTTTTTATTTTACAATCGGTGAAGTCTCGCCTGGGGTTAAAAATTGAAGAAGAATTAGTTGAATCTCATTTAATTGATTTCCCCGGAAATATAAAACCTGTTTATGTATTTGTTAGTGATATAAAAGTTGGGCAGCTATATCCTAAAAAAGAAATTATTCGCTTTTTAGAAAGCGGAAAAGAGCCTGAATTACATCTATTATATAAAAAAGAAATTATACAATTAGTTGAAACCCAACAATTGTGTGTAGGAATTCATTTACCACAATTAGGAGAAAAGGGGTTAAAAACACTTCGTAAAATAAAAGAACAAGGAGGTTATCTTATTTCCAACAGGCGTAATGCTATTAGTATGACCGATATTTTAGATTTAGACCGTTTCCATATTGGGCGTCCAACTAACAGTGTTGGTGCTTCCGTTTTAGGAATTCCTAAAAATAGTGGTTACGTAATGTATATTCCTGCCGGGCTAAGAATAACCTTGTCGTATCCAACTCCAATTCAAACAGCAAAAGATTTTAGCAAAACTCTTAAAAGCGATTTATTTAAAGAATTGTGTGAAAAATATGGAGAAGCAAAAGTGTTGACTACTTTAAAAGAGGATGCGGAAACATATGGGTCTCCAATTAAGTTGGTTCTTGAAAAAATGAAAAATAGTTCAAAAACAAAACAAGATGTTGAATATAATTATGTTACCGGGGTTTATGAAGATGGATATCCATGGAATGGCGTAATTGCTAAAACAAATATTGCATATTCAAAAAAGAAATGGCAATTTGTTACTGTTTCGAGCACTACAAAAACTAAAAAAGTAACCACGTTTGTCAAAGATTATTATTCAAAATATAATTTGAAAGCAAAAATTGCCTGGAACGGAGGATACATTTTAAATCCTGAACTGGTTGGCAAATTAGGATTACCCGAAACTTACATTGGTTCTCCATTAGGATTGCTTATTAGTAATAAAACTTTATTAAGTGCTCCGCTTTTTAATAAACCGGCACTTATTATTTATGATGACGGCAGCATTGATATTAAAAGGGTAAATTCTTCAAAAGGATTAACAATTATTAATGAGTCAGGCAATAATATAATATTCAAAAGCAAAGGATATAACAATTATTTGCCCGGCAATGAAAATGCGTATTATGATTTAATGTCAGATAAAGTTGAAATTCAGGGTAACGAGAGGGTTATAATTCGTTTAGCCGGAAATGTAATAAAACAAATCTTATTTACTAAAAAACATGAAAGAGTGCAGGTTGTTCCTGTTGGGCTAACCTTGTCGTTTACAAAAGAAAATTTCCCTAAGAGTTTTAAAGTAGGGCAAAAACTAACTATTGAAATTAAAGGATTGCAAAATATAAAACATGCTGTAGAGGCAGGGCCAATGCTATTAGATAACGGACAGACATATATTAATATGGCAAAAGAAGGATGGAAAACACAAAATTCAATTCGTACACAAGCAGCCAGATTAGATTTTACCGATATGCGCGGGCCTAAAATAGCTGTTGGATTAGATAAAGAAGGAAATTTATATGTTCTTACCATTAACGGAAGAATAAGAGAATCGGTTGGAGCAACTCATACTGATATGGCTAATATTATGAAGAAATTAGGTATGTTAAAAGCTATGGGGTTCGATCCGGGTGGCAGCAGTACACTGGTTGTTGATGGAAAAACTTTAAATATTTCACCATACAATAAAGATTATGAGGAAAATATCTACTCCCTGCCTCCAGAACCAAGGGCTGTAGCAAATGCAGTATTGGGATTTACAGAATAATTACCCCCTCGCTACGCCATTGTGGCATGATATTTTTATCCAAACTGCCGTTATGTCATTGTTTGAGTTATTTTTTTGTCAATTTTAGTTAAATATATCACTGGCATATAATTTGAAAATGCTATTTCGAAATTAAAAAATTAAAAATGTTTAACTAAAAATATGGAGGACCTGAAAATGTTACCAAGACTAAGAAACAAAAGCTTATTAGATGAATTTTTCAATACTAGTTTTTATCCATCACTTTTTGATGATGAAGTGCGCTATGACACTCCGGCCGTAAACATTGTTGAAGAAAAAGACAATTTTATAATTGATGTTGCTGCTCCCGGCCTTGACAAGAAGGATTTTCACATTGACTTAGACAATTATGTGTTAACGGTTTCTTCAAAAAAAGAAGAAAAGAAAGAAGAAAAGAACGATAGATTTACAATGCGTGAATTCAATTATTCTTCTTTTTCCCGTGCATTTACATTACCTAAATCAGTAAATGCTGAAAAAATTAAAGCTTCGCACAAAGATGGAATTTTAAAAATTACAATTCCGAAAAAAGAAGAGCATATTGAAAAACCAAAAAAACAAATTGCAATTTCATAAGTAATAAATTTAGTTGATTATTAAAAAGCACTCTGTATAGGGTGCTTTTTTTATTTACTAAAGTATTTGAAATCTAATACCGATTGGATATCTGTATTATACATTTTAGTTTGAATTAAAATATACTTATTTTTAGCATAACTTCCTCAAAATAATAGAAATACATAACAGTTTTTAATATTCCGGCAAACATATAAAACAATCATTCGCTACGAAGTGTTTTGAGATATTCAAGAAGACAGGTTTTCTTTTTTTTATTCTTTTGTATAAAAATATTTAAATTTTAACATTTATCCTTTTTTGTTACTTTTGGGATGCTAAAAAACAAAAAAAATTCTTATGGATAAGAAACAAAAAATAAAATTATTAGAAAGCAAGATTGAAGAATCTTTGCTTGGTGGCGGTAAAGACAGAATAGAATCGCAGCATAGTAAAGGTAAATTAACTGCCAGAGAAAGAATAAAATTATTGTTAGACGAAGATTCATTTCAGGAACTTGGAATGTTTGTAACTCACCGGACTAATGATTTTGGCATGAGTGCTCAAAAATTTCTTGGTGATGGCGTTGTAACAGGTTATGGAACTGTTGATGGCCGGTTAGTGTATGTTTTCTCACAAGACTTTACCATTTTTGGTGGTTCTTTATCAGAAGCGTATGCCGAGAAAATTGTAAAAATAATGGATTTAGCTATGAAAAACGGAGCTCCGGTTATTGGATTAAATGATTCGGGTGGAGCCAGAATTCAAGAAGGAGTGCTTTCTTTAGCAGGATATGCTGACATATTTTATAGAAACACTCTGGCTTCAGGCGTAATTCCTCAAATATCATCTATTATGGGGCCTTGTGCAGGTGGTGCTGTTTATTCTCCGGCAATAACCGACTTTAACATTATGATAGAAAATACTTCGTACATGTTTGTAACCGGGCCAAATGTTGTTAAAACAGTAACACATGAAGAAGTAACTTCTGAGGAGTTGGGCGGAGCACTAACGCACTCTTCAAAATCGGGAGTGGCACATTTTTCCTGTGCTAACGAAATGGAAGGAATTAATAGTATTAAGAAATTATTGTCATATATTCCGCAAAATTGCGAAGAAGAACCCCCAAAACTACCTTATGAACCACAAGATGAAATTCGGCCTGAATTAAACGATATTATTCCAGAAAACCCGAATACTCCTTATGATATGAGGGAAGTTATAAATCTTGTCATTGACGATACTAGTTTTTTTGAGGTGCATAAAAACTTTGCCGAAAATATTTTGGTCGGGTTTGGCAGATTGGGCGGAAAAAGCATTGGTATTGTAGCAAACCAACCGGCATTTCTTGCAGGAGTATTAGATATTAACTCATCGGTAAAAGCAGCGCGCTTTGTAAGATTTTGCGATTCTTTTAACATACCGTTACTTGTTTTTGAAGATGTTCCCGGATTTTTACCCGGCACCGACCAGGAATGGAACGCCATAATTACCAATGGGGCAAAGCTTCTTTATGCTTTTAGCGAAGCTACCGTGCCAAGAATTACCGTAATTACCAGAAAGGCTTATGGCGGAGCCTACGATGTGATGAATTCAAAACATATTGGTGCAGACCTGAGTTTTGCATGGCCTACTTCTGAAATTGCCGTAATGGGAGCTAAAGGTGCAGCAGAAATTATTTTCAGAAATGAAATAAAAAAAGCGAAAGACCCAGAAGCCAAATGGAAGGAAAAAGAAGAAGAATACAATAACTTGTTTGCAAATCCTTATATTGCTGCATCTCGGGGTTATATTGATGAAGTAATTAAACCTGAACAAACAAGAGATAGATTAATTAGAGGTTTTAAAATGTTAGAAAATAAGGTTGACAAGTTACCTAAGAAAAAACATGGAAACATACCATTATAAAATATATCTTCATTCTTTTTATAACTCAAATTAGTTATGAATATACTTATTCTTGGGTCAGGCGGGAGGGAACATGCATTAGCCTGGAAATTAGCACAAAGTAAAAAGACAAATAAGCTATTTATTGCTCCCGGTAATGGAGGAACACGCTTAATAGGCAAAAATGTACCATTAAGTCTAACTGACTTTAGTAAGATAAAAGAATTTGTATTGCAAAATTCTGTGAATATGGTAGTTGTTGGGCCGGAAGATCCTTTAGTAAGAGGAATTACTGATTTTTTTATAACTGATGACTTGTTAAAAAATGTTGCAATAATTGGCCCGTCAAAACAAGGTGCGTTATTGGAGGGTAGTAAGAATTTTGCAAAAGAATTTATGCTAAGACATCAAATTCCAACAGCTAAATACAAAAGCTGTACGCTTAAAAACATTGAAGATGGATTTCTATTCTTAGAACAATTGAATGCACCGTATGTTTTAAAAGCTGATGGACTGGCAGCCGGGAAAGGTGTAATAATTCAGGATACTCTTTCAAAGGCAAAAAATACTTTGAAGGAGATGTTGGAGGGAAAATTCGGAACGGCAAGCAAAACTGTTGTTGTTGAAGAATTTTTAAAAGGTATTGAAATTTCCGTTTTTGCATTAACCGATGGTGATTCTTATGTTATTCTTCCTGAGGCTAAAGATTATAAAAAAATTGGAGTTGGCGACACCGGGCTAAATACAGGAGGAATGGGGGCTGTTTCACCGGTTTCTTTTGCCGGAGAAGAGTTTATGGAAAAAGTAAAAACAAAAATTATTGAGCCAACCATTAATGGATTGCAAAAAGAAAGGATTAACTATAAAGGATTTATATTTTTTGGATTGATAAATGTTGACGGCAACCCATATGTTATTGAATATAACGTAAGGTTAGGCGACCCGGAAAGTGAGGTGGTTTTGCCAAGAATTAAGTCGGACTTATTAGATTTATTTACACTTACAGCTCAAAAGCAATTAAATAAAGCAAAAATTGAAATCAACTCACAAACAGCCGTTACAGTAATGCTGGTTTCAGGAGGTTATCCTGAGAGATATGAAAAAAATAAAATCATTACCCTCCCTGATATTTCAGATAATACTTTGCTTTTTCATGCCGGAACTAAGTTTGAAAACAATAAATATTTTACAAACGGAGGAAGGGTTCTAAGTATAACTTCGTTGAGTGTAAATATGAATGAAGCATTACTTAATTCTTTTAAATTAGCAGATAAAATAACTTTTGAAGGTAAATATTACCGAAACGATATTGGTTATGATTTAAAATAGAGAAATATGATATTTCGTTTTCTAAAAAAATACCAACCTACTGTTTATATCACAATTTTACTCTTAGGAATAGCTTTATTTATTAAGCCGATTTATTTGTTTCGGGATTTCCCGGTTGTTGAAACCGATTTAAATATGCCTCTGTATACTCTTTTATTAAGTGTTTTACACGGAAATAATTTTATGATAGTTTTATTAGGGGTAATACTTATTATTCTTGAAGCTTATTATTTAGTTAGATTAAATTTAAAATATTTTTTTATTGAAAAACGAACCTATTTGCCGGCAATGTTTTTCATTTTAATATCGGCAATTCTTTTTTTAAAAACAGGGTTTCATCCAGTATTTATAGGTATTTTGTTTTTATTAATTAGCCTTGATAAAATATTTAAGGAAGCCGAAAAAAGTTCAAAATTATCGGTATTTTTTGATATTGGCTTGTTTATAGCAATAGGCAGTTTATTTTATGCAAACCTGCTCTTTTTTATTGTTTTTATTTTTTGGGGAACCATATCGTTGGGAATATTGAATATTAGAAAGTCTTTGGTTATTATTACCGGTGTTCTGGCTTGTTATTTTTGTTTATGGTTTTATTATTTTTTTACAGATAACACAACAACTTTTGTTGAATTATTTACAGGGAATTATTTTGGGGAAACACCCTCGATTCAAGCTCATTATACACTCATTGCTTTCGGTATTTACTTATCTGTTCTTTTTTTTATGTCACTATTAAGTTTGCTATTCAGAATTAATCAAAAAAGAATTATAGCCAGAAAATATATTAATGTATTAATTATCCTTTTTTTTATTGTCCTTTTATATTATTTCTTTATTCCGGGTTTTTCAATAGCAGTAGCCTATATTTTAGCTGTTCCTGTTTCATTTTTATTAACAGATTATTTCGTTCATATCCGGTTAAAATGGATTGGAGAAGTATTTTTCGATATTTTATTTGCTCTTATAGTTTATATTATTATTGTTTACCCACTTTAAATCAGTTTTTCCACCATACTTTTTTCGGTAATTCTCATTTTGTTGAAATCAATATCGGTAATGAGATTTATTCCCGGGGTTTTTCCAATTTCAAAACTCCCTAACATTTTTGAAAATCCTAATGCTTCAGCACCATTTAAAGTAGCCCACTTCAATAAGTTTTCTAATTTAATTTCAGGAAAGTGTGTCTGGATAGCTTTAATTTCCTCTAAAACAGACAGTTGCCTGTTAGAAGCCAGACTGTCAGTTCCAATAGTTAATTTAAGCCCTTTTTTAATAAACATGAGAATATCAGGAAGCTTGTTTTCAATAAAAAGGTTGGCATTAGGGCAAAGTGCAAAATATAATAAATGAATACGGCTTTTTTGAAACGACTTGTTTTCAGGAGGATAAAAATAATTTAAAACCCAATTAATGTCATTTTCATTTGTATATGTGTTATGCACCAGCATGGTTTTGTTACATTTTGATAAATGAACAAGCGTTGATTGCAAAGAATTAAAACCTGTAGGTTTCCAATCACTAAATTCTTCGCCCAGTAATTCAAGGCTTTTCTTTAATTCTCCATTTCCTTCAACAAACAATGTGTTCTCAGAGGCAGTTTCCTGATTGTGCATAGATATTATACTTTCCTTTAAATATGCTCTGTTTGTAATATTTTTTAAAAGTGTTTTTGTTACCGAATATGGAGCATGTGGAACAATTGATGTTTTCAACTCTGTTTGTTCGGCTAATTTTTCAGCACTAAAAAAAATTACATCATCATTATGGTTAGGGGTATTGTAAATTTCAATAAATGTATAATATTTAATCTTACTTTTTTCTTTCAAATCAAAACTGCTATTTGTATTAGAGATATCACCTACTGCAACAATACCGTTATTCCACATTTGGCGGTCGGCATTAAGCATTGCATTGATTTTTTCTTCCGGGCTTTTAAGCCTTTTCTGTTGAATTTCGGTAATAAAAGCAGGTAAACCGATGTGCTCTTTAATTTTGCTTTTTAAATGTGATAATTCTAAATGGCAATGTGTATTTATAAATCCCGGGACTAATATTCCGTTGTAAAATTCCAATTGTGCACTTTCTTTAAAGTTATCTCCCGGGTTAATGATATTTAAAATTTCACCATTATCATTAACTTCAATTATTCCGTTTTTTATTGGTTTTGAAGCTATTGGAAAAATATAATTTGCTGCTATTTTACGCATGTGGTTATTATTAACAGTAAGTTTTATATCAATGCCCTACCGATATTATTTATCATTTTGAAGGTTTGTATTTATACTTAAACTTAGTTTGATAAAAACCGCTTAAATTAGTTTTTTTATGCTTGTTTTTCTTGTTAATGCTAATTCCACATTCCGGACAAATAAAATTATAATCTGATATTTCTTCTCCACAAGCAGGGCATTTCATGGGGTTGCTAATCCACTCACGTTGTTCGTCAGTTAATTTTTCTTCCATATTTTTTGATTCCGGAAGAAAAATATCTATTAATTGATTTTTCAAAACAGAATTAATATGAAGAATATTAAAAGCAAAAAAGATTACAATAAAAGCACCGGAAAATATCAATAAAGAATTAACTGAAAACTTTGAGAAAAAAGCCGCAAACAAAATCATGATTACCGTTATTTTAAATACAGGAATAAGGCTGTATTCGTACCAAACAGTCAGATTCTTATTCTTTTCAATTGTAAAAACAGATTTGTATTCATAGTATAAAAGCGATTTATTTGAATAACAAGTAATGGTGTTTTTCTCTTTTCTTACAGGAAGTTTTAATTTTTTTTGAAAATATTGCTCCAGTTTTTCAATTACTTCTTCCTGGCTTAACCGGGTTACTCCCGGTTGGTTAAATATTATTTTTCGTTTTATTTTAAATTCAAAAGGCATTGAGAAGAGTATAGAAACAGTTTTTTAGTAAACTTATTCTGATAAATATAATTTATTCTTTTTGCAGTTTTTGTTTATGGTAAGTTAATTATTTATTAATATGGTATTTTACAAGTTCAAATTCAGTAATAAAACCCGTTGAATCAGAACAACTGGCTACTTCTCTTTTTACAAGGCCAATATTTTTTGCGTAATAATCTTTATAAAACCAACAATTTAATTCATCCATATTAGCTGAATATTCTTTAACAACAATAACAGAATCGTATATGCTTATTGAATCGCATCCGGTAATAATTGTATCGGTGAAAGTAGTGTCGTAATATACAATTTCCTCAGTAAGTGTATAATAAAGTGTATCGCAAGCATGCGGGTCGTCACAATTTATTAAAACAGTATCGCAGTTTTCGTAACCATCACAACTAATAACCTGCACGAGGTTTAATAAAGTATCAATCGGAATTTCTGTAATTTCTTCTAAAATAGTATCGCAAAGGGTTGAGTTGTAATAAGGGAATTGAGTTATTAGTATTGTTGTATCAAGCGTTTCAATTTTTCGCAAAATATTACCATCGTCAAATGAACCTACAACCCACGGATTTCCGTCAAAATTTATAATTTCTTTATCGCCTACTTTATACCCGTTTACAATTTCGCCTTCATATACAGGCACATAATAATCAGTAGAATTTATTGTGTGCAACCGGTAATATGCATCGGTGGTTTTTGTTTGCCCGTTGCTGTAAATCCAGTAAGAACCCGGGTATGCCGGAAAATATGCTTTAGGATAAAGTGTTTCGTATTTAGCCTCCTTAATGCAACCGGTTATTAAGAACAGTATTCCGGCTATTAGCCAAATATTATTTTTAAATAATTTTATCACTGCGGCCTGTTTATAAAAAATTTTACAATCTCAAAATCAGTTATTGAAGCAGAACTATCTGCACAACTGCCAATTTCACGTTTTATTAATCCAATATTTTTTGCATAATATTCTTTTGAAATCCAGCAAGTATCTTCATCCAAGCCTTCAATATATTCTTTTACAACAATTACAGAATCATACATCCTTATTGAATCGCACACTATCAAAGTATCAATAAAAGTAGTATCATACGAATCGTAAACCGTATTCCATTCATAAAACAGCGGATAAATAACGCCGTTATCAGGGTCCTCAACAAAAACTGTGTCACAATTGTCTGCATCACTACATTCGTCAACCGGAACTAATTCCCAAGAAGTATCGGTTACAATTGTTTCTGTTTTTTCAATAAAACTGGTATCACAATTTACAGGATTGTTATAAGGATATTGTACAATAGAAACTGAAATATCTTTGCTAATGGTTTTTCGCATAATATCTCTTCCTTCAAAACGGCCTACAAACCAGGTTGTGTTCTTTTTTTCGCTTAAAAGTAGTTTTAACGGGAATTCGGTAGAGTTTTGTGTAATGGAATATCCGTAAACATAATGCCCATCCCAAAAAGGCACAAAAACTTTATCTGTTTCGTATGGTGATGCAATATCGTCCTGATAAGAATTAAGTACATAACTGCTGCCTGTTGTTTTGGTTTCACCATTGCTGTATATCCACCATGAGCCCGGATAAACCGGCAAGTATTTTTCGGGCAAAATGGTTTCAGGTATCGGTTCATCTTTACAGGAAAATAAAACCGTTAAACTAATAAGTAGAATTACAGATATTTTTATTTTTTGTGTTGAAATCATTTAATATTTTAAAGGCAATAAAATTAGCAAAATGTTTAAAATTCAGTTGATTATCTGCGAATTAATAATTTGTTTATCAGCAAGCTGTTATCTCTCTGGATTTTAACCACATAAACACCTTCTTTTAAGTTTGAAATATTTATTCTTTGGTTTTTGAAATTAATAATTTGTCTGCTTTGTAATTGTCCGTTAACAGAATAAATATATACTTCTCCTTTATCTAACTCGTTAAAATAAATATTATTGGCAGCAGGGTTTGGAATAATTTTAAACATTTCAGGTTTGTCAGTTTTTTCTACAGTTGTTGCTTTAACATCTTTTAATTTTATTGCTGTTGCCTGAAGTATTTCTTTAGTTATTTCTTCCTGTACATAAACAATTAATTCATAATTCGGAATATTTTCAATTTCAACAGAATCAATAACAAAAGAAAACTGAATGTTTTGAACCGAATCGGTTGTAAAATCCAAATCGGTACCATTTACACCAGGAAACATACCAATACAATTATTATTTATTTCAGTTAACGAAAGCCAATTGTCTTCAATATTTGATTGAGTAAGGGTTGCGCGCAACTTTAGGTTATCGGTAAAATAAGCATATTCTTCAAGTAAGTTTACCGAAACATTAAAAATAGTATCGTCTGTTTGGGTTGTTTCCAAATTAATAGAATATAAAGCCGGAATATCAAGTTCTGCTTGATAAGCTTGCAAAAACTGCTGATAAAGATTGTTTACCGTACTACCGCCTAAAATAGTTTCATGTCCGTCAATAATGGTAGTTGGATAGCCTTCAATTCCATAATACTGCAAACGGTGTAAGCTAAATTCATTTTCATAATCATCAATAAAATGGTAATTAATTATGGCTATATTCTGGTTACTGTCCACCATACTTTGTAATCCCATAGCCACGCCCTGACAGTATTCGCACCATGTTCCGGTTCCGGTTTCAAAAACAACCAAATTCCGGGGAACTCCACCAAAAACAGTATCGCCGGCTTCATTTGAAAAATGAGAATAACCATAATCAACATAAAAGGCTTTAAGCCTGTAAGAATAAATTCCGGGTTTTAATGTATTGTCAGAAAATGTATTTGTTGTTATATTCGATGCAATAAGAGCATTATTTCTGAAAATTGCATATGAAGTTAAGCTGTCGCCGGCAGGAGCATCCCAGTTAAGTACAATATTGTTATTGGTTGTTAGTGCGGTAAGGTTTTGGGGGGCGTTAAGCGTGTCAGACAAAGTAAAAGTTACATCATCAATGTAATACCCTGATGTATCTTCCTGATACCAACCATAAAAATTAACAGCATCTAATTTCAGTAAATTATTATCACCAAAAGCACCTGTGCTCCATGTCCAGTTTATAATTCGCTGATTGTCTTTTATTAAGGAAGCAAAATCATTGTCCAGGTCAACAAAAATCCGAAAGTGCATCCATTTATTTGATGTATATGAAAAAGAAGTTATATTTTTTTGTCCGGCATCAACTAAAGCTGTTCCATTGTTTTGAAAAAATACCTGCAACCCTAAATTACTGTAATTGCTATTAAATTCCTGCAACACACTAAAATATGCAGTGTTGTCGGAGTGTACAAAAAGCTCAAAATCAATTCTGTAATTCCCGGTAGTTTTATTTCCCAACAGTAAAACACAATCGTTACTGTCTGTAATAAAAATTGAATTATTTGCACTAAATGAAGTGTCGGCAGTAATTACCGGGTCTTCTTGTCCTCCTGGTAAATTATTCCAGGTTGTCCAGGGACTTCCGGCTGTTTGGGCTAATTTGTTTCCTGAAGTTAACGAATCAAAACTTTCAAAAAAAAGTGTTTGTGAAGTTGCCTCTAAGCTTAATAAATTTAATAATAATATATATACCGTTAATTTTTTCATTGATAATTTTAATTACGCAAAGTTAAAACATTTCAAATGTAAATGCTTTTTTCAGGTAAGAAAACAGGGTTATTTTATCTCAGCTTTAACCTCATGCCGCAATCCTTCCATATTAATAACTATAGCTTTTATAGAACCAATTAGAATTTTAGCTTCAACCATTACAGGAATTTTATTTTTATCGTCAGTTACCCAAACGGTCATATTTTCACCACCTGAAAAAATAGTTCCTTCAACCAACAAGGGTTTAAATTTTATACAACGATAGGTAGTAATGCCATCGCGCAAAGTATAATTTTCTTTTCCTAAATATTTTATATATAAATCAAACAGTTCATTGTCAATAATTATAGAAAGTGGAATTTTATCATTTATTTCATATTGGCTATAATCAATATTCCGTGCATAATAAATAGTTGTTAATACATCAAAAGTACATTTAGGAAGATTTAGCGTGTCGTATGATAAAGGTTTGTCAGAATTTTCAGTAATGGTAAAAATATGGTTCTCGCTGTAGTTGAAAAAGTATTTATTATTTACCGCATAACCCCCTTCTGATGTTGAACGAAAAAACTGCAATGGTTTAAATTCAGCAGAATCAACATAGGTTTCATAACGGTCTCGTACCTTAAAAAACCAGTCATATTCTTTGTAAGTGTTGCCGGCACTATTAAAATGATATAAAACATTGTTTTGATTTTGTGCTTTATCAACCCGAAAATAAACATTGCCGGCATTAAGCCATATAAAGCCCCAGTTATAATAAACTTCGTATGAAATATTTTCGCCAAACTGAAATGCTGTATTAGTTGTATAACATTGTGAAAATATTTTAGAAGAAAGAAAAAGAATAAACACAAAGTACCATATTGCAGTTTTTCTATAAAAAATCCCGTTATAATTTGGCTGGCTGTGCTTTTTCTTAATCATTTAACTTATTTTTTTACTTTCCCAATCTTATTTTCGATGGATTCAACCTTACCTGTAATACGGTTTTGTTTGTTTTTTTGAATATCGAAATTAGCAGTAACATAAATACGTTCAGAAAAAGGCTCAAGTTCATCATATGCTTTTTGAATTAATTCCAAAGCTTCTTTTAAAGTATCGGTTTCAATAATAGTTCCCATAGATGTTAGCTTGTATGTAAAACCACTTTCGTGAATCATTTTTATAATTTTGCTTACATATTGGCTAACACTAATTCCTTTATCGGTTGGAAACATTGCAAAATCAGTTAGTACAGACATAAAACTTTATAATTTTAATGAAAATTAAATTTAAGAATAATTGTATTAATTGTAATTAAACCATTCAATATTATTGTAATTACTTATATTTTTTACTGATTTACCAAAATTATTTTTGGTTTGTACTTCTTAAATTCAATTAAATATATGAACTTTACTTCTTAAATTTTGGCAAATATTTGTAGTTTTTCTGTAAAACTTTAAAGCAATGAGTGAAAAAACACCTACATACGATGAGGCATTTAGCCTGTTTAAAAAATACAATAAGAGTGAAAGCTTACTAAAGCATGCATTAAGTGTTGAAGCGGTAATGCGCTATTTTGCACGAAAAAACAATGAAGATGAAGAAAAATGGGGCATTATTGGCCTTGTACACGATTTAGATTATGAAATGTTTCCGGAACAGCATTGTAAAAAAACAGAAGAAATATTAAAAGAAAATAATTGGCCGGAAGAGTATGTACGTGCTGTTTTAAGTCATGGGTGGGGCCTGGCAACAGATATAAAACCGGAAAGCAATTTAGAAAAAACACTTTTTGCAGTTGATGAGTTGACAGGTTTGATAACTGCATCAGCATTGGTAAGGCCTTCAAAAAGTATTTTAGATATTAAGGCAAAATCGGTTAAAAAGAAATGGAAGGACAAACGGTTTGCAGCCGGTGTTGACCGCTCTGTTATTGAAAAAGGAGCAGAAATGATGAACATGGAGCTTACCGAATTAATTACAGAAACCATTTCGGGTATGCGCGAAGTGGCTGAAAAAATTGGCTTAAAAGGTAAAATATAATTTGAACCTGTTTTAAGAGCTTATACCAAGTCAGTTAGTGGTGGGGTTTCCGGCTGACAACCGGGCTTAATTGCTGCTACCGATGATACTGTAACATATTCAGATAACAGGGCATTTTTATTAACAGATTTAGAAGCAGGTATCTATACAGTTGGTTTTTATCTAGTGTGCTAATTACTTAATAGGTTAACTAATTGTTAGCGGTTCACCTGTGTATGTCCATCGAAATGGCTTTGCTCTTGTTTTATTATA
>JAADFW010000256.1 GCA_013152655.1 Chlorobiota bacterium | reverse complement strand
TATTTTACATCCTAAATAATAAATACTTTCAAGGGTTCTGAGAGTTGTTGTACCAACTGAAATAACCGAGCCCAATTTGCTTAATATATTTTCTACTAATTTAATAGTAATCGTAAAATGCTCCGTATGCATTTTATGATTTAATATATTTGCTTCTGAAACAGGCTTAAAAGTACCGGCACCAACATGCAATGTCAATTCAGCTATATCTGCTTTTTTACTCTTTAATGTCATTAATACCTCATTAGTAAAATGCAATCCGGCCGTTGGAGCTGCAACTGAACCCTTAAATTTTGAATATACAGTTTGATACCTGGTTTTATCAATTTCTTCTGATTTTCTATTTAAATACGGAGGTATAGGAATATTGCCAGCCACTTCTAAAATTTCACCAAATGTAAAATCTTCTTTCCATGCAAATTTTACAATTATTGAATTATTTATTATTTCTATTCTCTCTGCAATTAGTAATACTATACTTCCATTCACATTTAATTTTAATTGTAATTCTTCATTTTTCCATTTTTTCAAATTGCCAACCATACACTGCCATAAACAGCTGTGTTTTTGCTGAAAAGCTAAACTATAATCACTAGGTTCATAAGGCTCAAGACAAAATATTTCAATGTTTGCACCTGTCGATTTTTTAAAATTCAATCTTGCACGAATTACCTTTGTATTATTAAAAACCATTAAACTTTCCTCGGGAATTATAGCAGCAAGGTTTTTAAATTTATTTTCAGAAATTATATTATTCCTATAAACCAATAACTTAGATGCATCCCTGTTTTTTAGGGGATATTTCGCAATTTTTACATCAGGAAGCCCATAGGTAAAATCTTCAATGTTTAATTCTTTAACAATCATTTTTAGTTTTGAGTAATTGCAGCTAAATTAATTAACTTTGCCAACAATTTTCAATGTAAAATAAATTAATATGCAATATAATATTGGCGACAAAGTTAAATTTTTGAACGATATAGGAACAGGAACCATTACGAAAATAATTGATAAAAAAAATGTAATGGTATTAAATGAATATGATTTTGAAGTACCTGTAAACATTAATGAATTAATTTTGGTTGAAGCAGCTCCGTCAGAAAAATTATATACACAAACCCTAATTGAAGAAAAAAAAGAATTAGTTAAGCCTGAAATTAAAGAAGAAATAAACCCTGTTTTTTTTGAAGAATTAGGTACTGAATTGAATTTACATCTTGCATTTCTAAAAAATACACAAGAAGATAAAGATGAGTTCCTGATACACCTTATTAATGATAGTAATTACAATATTTATTTTACTTTTTGGATAAAAACAGAAAAAGGATGGCAATTAACAAGCAATAATTTATTGGAAGCAAATACCAAAATTCAAATAAGTAATGTTTCCAGGGAATTTATCAATAAAAGGCCGGAAATTCTTATTCAAAGTATTGCCTTTTCTAAAATAATTTCAGAAACAAAAGAAACAATTTCAAGTAATATTAAAATTGACCCTGTTAAGTTTTTTAAAGACAATTCATTTAAGAATAATGATTTTTTTGAAAAGACTGCTTTAATCATTCCTGTTTACAGCGAAAGTAAATTATTGCAAGCCATTGAAGAATTAAAAAAAGCTGATTTTCAAAAAATTGTTCAGCAAAAAGAAAGTACCACAAAAGAGAAAATAATTAAACCATCAAAAAACGGGATAGAAGAGATTGATTTACATTTACAGGAAGTTATTGATGATCCAACCGGCTTAAATAAGGCAGATATGCTTGAAGTTCAATTAAATAAATTCAGACAAAAACTTAACAATGCAATAAAGAATAAACAAAAGAAAATTGTATTTATACATGGTTTGGGAAATGGACGGCTAAAAAGCGAACTACGTCGGGAAATTGATTCAAAATATAAAAACTGTAAGTACCAGGATGCCTCTTTTCAACAATATGGTTTTGGGGCAACTTTAGTTTTAATATATTAGTTTTCTGTTAATTATATTAATCATATAACATTCTTATAACTTTTTGTGTAATTTTGTGCTGGCAGGCTGTTCTATCGTTCCGGTATTAACCGGGAAGGAAAGTCCGGGCAACACAGAGCACCATACTTCCTAACAGGAAGATACCTGAAAAGGTATATACGTGCAGAAGAAAATAACCGTTCCGGTTTAACCGGAATAAGGGTGAGAAGGCGAGGTAAGAGCTCACCAGTATTAATGGCGACATTAATAGCTGTGCACATATGGGTTGAAAGATCAAATACATCCCGATTATTCTTATGAATTATCAGGCTGCTCGTTTGAGTGTTTTACAGTCGGGAGGGGTAGATCGATAGATTGTAACAGCAATGTTACAACAAGACAAATGATAGAAACTAATCTTCGGATTTTTACAGAACCCGGCTTACAGGCCTGCCTTTTTTCAAGAAAACTACTGTTCTCTTTTTGCCAATTCCCTATTTGCTAAAATGCATTTAGCTTGTTCTTCACACTTAACACAAGTAATTCCTAACTTTCGCATATTTGGATTTCCTCCAATAGAAGTATTAGGAAATTTTCCTCCTTTTTTTAAGAGAATTTGTGTTGCAAAACCTGCAAATGCAATGGCCAGTAGTGCAATAGACAGTAATATAACTTTTAATATTAGCATTTTATCTAAATATCTATATTATTCTATTACAAAAGTAATAAAACTTACTAAAGGCAATGTTAATAAGATTATAAAAATTATTAATATTGTTAGCTTTAATATTTTATTTGTATAATTATTAATTAAAATTGAATGCTTGTTATAAAAATCATAGCAATAATTTATATTATTTAAAATAATGCTTAGTAATGAATAATATCAAAACAAAAACACAAGATAAGAATCTCTCTTTTCAGGATTTTAAAACAGAAGTTTTAAACGACTATAGAATTGCAAATTTAAGCAGAAATATAAGCTTAATTGGCCGCAAAGAAGTATTAACCGGAAAAGCAAAATTTGGAATTTTCGGCGATGGCAAAGAAATTGCCCAGTTGGCTATGGCAAAATTCTTTAAAAATGGAGACTGGCGTTCCGGATATTACCGTGATCAAACTTTTATGATGGCTACCGGCATGTTTACTGCCGAAGAATTTTTTTCACAACTGTATGGTGAAACGGATATAAGATATAATCCGAGTAATGGAGGACGATCATTTAATAATCATTTCGGAACAAGAAGCCTGAACCCTGATGGAACATGGAAAAACCTTGTAGAACAGAAAAACTCATCAGCCGATATATCTCCAACAGCCGGACAAATGCCACGGTTATTAGGCTTAGCCTATGCTTCAAAACTTTTTCGAAATAATGCAGGCTTACATACGTTTAGTTCGTTTTCCATAAAAGGAAATGAAGTTGCTTTTGGCACTATAGGTGATGCCAGTACTTCAGAAGGGCATTTCTGGGAAACTTTAAATGCTGCAGGTGTTCTACAAGTTCCAATGGCAATTTCTGTTTGGGATGATGGATATGGAATTTCCGTTCCAAAAGAATTTCAAACAACCAAACAAAGTATTTCGCAAGCACTTAGTGGATTCAAAAAAAATAATAGCAGTAATGGTATATTAATCTATAAGGGAAAAGGATGGGATTATCCCGGATTATTAAAAATTTATGAAGAAGGAATAAAAAGATGTCGTGAAGAACATATTCCGGTATTGTTTCATATTGAAGAAGTTACGCAACCACAAGGCCATTCTACTTCGGGTTCGCATGAGCGATATAAGAATACAAAAAGATTAGAGTGGGAAAAGAATTTTGACCCTATTGCAAAAATGAAAGAATGGATATTACAAAATGAAATTGCCACTGAAAAAGAAATTGAAGAAATTGAAGAATTAAGTTTACAACAAGCCAAAGATGCAAAAAAAACCGCATGGAAACGTTTTACTGCTCCAATGCATGAAGAAAGAGACAAGCTAGTAAAGATAATTGAAACTAAAACTTGTGTATGTAAACGTGACAAAATTGATAAAGTAGCACTTATTTCAAATAATTTAAAAAAGATAATAACACCAATAAGAAAAGATAATTTTAGTGCCGCAAAAAAAATTCTTCGTAATGTTTGTTTTGACTGCGACAACCGTAAAGATTTGAAAGAAAGACTGTCCGGATGGTTAGATAGAAACTACAAGGAAGCAAATCCCCGTTATCATAGCAATTTATACAATGAAACAAAAAAGTCTGCTATAAAAGTACAAGGAATTGCTCCGGATATTAATGAAAAATCAACAGAAGTAAACGGTCGTGAAATTCTACGCGATAACTTTGATAAAATGTTTGAAAAATATCCTTTAATGGTAACTTTTGGTGAAGATAGCGGACATATTGGTGGCGTAAATCAAAGTCTTGAAGGTTTGCAACAAAAATACGGTGATTTAAGGATTACCGATACAGGAATACGTGAAACTACTATTTTAGGACAAGGTATTGGGCTGGCATTAAGAGGTTTACGCCCTTTAGTTGAAATTCAGTATTTTGACTATTTACTATATGCCTTGCAAACTTTAAGTGACGATTTGGCAACAACACACTACCGGACAAAAGGAGGTCAAAAAGCACCCGTAATAATCAGAACAAGGGGACACAGATTAGAGGGAATTTGGCATTCAGGCTCACCACTAAGTATGGTAATAAATTCTATTAGAGGCGTTTATGTATGTGTGCCAAGAAATATGACACAAGCAGCAGGTTTTTATAATACGCTTTTTGAGGCAGACGACCCGGCATTGGTTATCGAGCCTTTGAACGGATACAGATTGAAAGAAAAAAGGCCTGAAAACATTGGTGAATATAAAATACCCCTTGGTATTCCTGAAATTTTACAAGAAGGAACAGACGTTACACTTGTTACATATGGTTCTTGTGTAAAAATTGCACAAAATGCCGTTAAACAACTAAAAGACTTTAATATAAATGTTGAGTTAATTGATGTGCAAACATTGCTCCCTTTTGATTTACACAGTATAATTTTAGAATCGGTAAAGAAAACAAACAGAGTAGTATTTTTTGACGAAGATGTACCCGGTGGAGCTACGGCTTTTATGATGCAGAAAGTAATAGAAGAACAAGGTGCATACAATTTTCTTGATTCAGCCCCGGTAACTTTATCAGCTGAAGAACACAGGCCGGCTTACGGAACAGATGGAGATTATTTTTCAAACCCAAATGCTGAAAATGTTTTTGATACAATTTATAATTTAATGCATGAAGTAAACCCTGTAAAATATCCGGCTATTTACTAAAAATATTAAAAGCTGTAAAACTTTTAAATAAACATATAGATTATAAAAAAGGGGGAAATAATTGAAAACAATTTAATTATAAAAGCAATAACTTGTTAGTTATTAATCTATTGAAAATTCGCTTAAAAATAATATAACAATCATTAATAAAATATAATAAAATAATGCACTTATTCTTTTCATTTCTTCTTAACTTTAGATGTTAAATAATTTCTCTTTTTCTAAAAGACACCTGGTGAAGGTAGGTAATTGATACAAAATTGGAATTAAATCAGGCTTTTAAGGTTTCATCAGGTGTCTTTCAAGGTTAATTTGTTGATTTTTAAGATTAGGTAGTTTTTAAAAATTTAAATTTTCATTTATTCTACCCATTTCAGTTTAACTGTTTAAAAGATGAATAACTAATAAAAAGGTTGCGTAAAAAGAAAATAGTGCAGTTTTATTCTTTTATAATTATATAATAACAGCAAACATTCCTCTTATAAAATATTTTGCGTTTTAATTAAACTACTCTACTTTTATAATTTCATATAAATAATTTATTGAAATGTTGTTAAAGAGAATTTACTTTATTTTAGCTATTGCAGGTATTATTTATTTATCACTGTTAATTTACCTCACTTTTCAAATTATTGCATCAGGGATCGATAAAACCACTTTATTTGAATCATATTATTCTTACCAAAGTATTATTTCCATTAGTAATGTAATCTTATTTTTTGTACTGTTAGCATTAAGTGGTATTATTTATTACAGAAGTAATACAACAGCCTTTTTATATAGTAGCGGATTTATATTTGTTGTGTTTACAATAATTAATCATTGGTATTTGGCAAAAGTATTTTATTCTATTAGTAAAAATACCGGCCCTTTAACAAATGAATACACTTTAAATTTAATGTTAGCATCTTTTTATTGCATTGGTTCTATTGCAATTACAGCTATTACGTTAATAACTTTGAAGAATTTGAAAAACAGAAATAAAAAATAGTTATTTAAATTCTTTCTAAATAAAATATATTTCATATTTTTGCATCCGTAAATATTAAATAGACGATTGTTTAACTTTATAAAATAAAATAAAAATGTCAGTATTAGTTGGTAAAAAAGCACCTGCATTCTATGCAAAAGCCGTTGTTAACGGTGGCGAAATTGTAAATGATTTTTCATTAGAACAGTTTATTGGTAAAAAACATGTAATCTTTTATTTCTACCCGGCAGATTTCACTTTTGTATGCCCAACAGAAATAATAGCTTTTGAAGAAAGAATAAAAGAATTTGAAGAAAGAAACGTAGCAGTTGTTGGCTGCTCGGTTGATTCTGAGTTTTCTCATTGGAAATGGTTGCAAACAGAACAAAACGATGGTGGAATTAAAGGTGTAAAATATCCATTAGTTGCTGATCCGGCGTTAACTATTTCAGAAAACTATGGTGTTTTAGCAGGCGAATACGATATTGATGATGATGGAAACTCTGAATTTGTTGGAACTCCACAAGCATATAGAGGCTTATTTTTAATTGATAAAAATGGCATTGTTCGTCATCAGGTTGTTAACGATATGCCTTTAGGCCGTAGTGTTGATGAAACTTTGCGTATGATTGATGCATTGCAATTCAATGAAGAAAATGGCGAGGTTTGTCCTGCAAACTGGCACAAAGGTGAAAAAGCGCTTAAAGCAACGCAAGAAGGTATAGCAAAATACCTAAGTGAAAAATAAACAAAAAATTTCAGATAAATTAAAAAGCATTCCGTTTTAGGGATGCTTTTTTTATTTTTGCTTTATGCGAAAAACCAAACAATTTAAATTAACAGATATTAATAAATTTAAAATTTGTTTTTTACATTGGAGCAAAAAATATGAAACATCAATTATTCTTGATAGCAACCATTATTCAAAAATCAACCAATCAAACTTTGCTTTTCACAGTTATGAATTTCTTGCCGGCATTGAGACTAACAAAATTATAACCCCTAACAACCAATCATTTAGTTCGCTCAAGGAAATTCTTAATAAGAATAATGATTGGTGGTTTGGTTATCTTGCATACGACTTAAAAAATGAATTAGAAGAGTTGTCATCAGATAATTATAATGGTTTAGCCTTTCCCCCACTTTATTTTTTTTGTCCGAAACTTGTTTTCTATATAAAAAACAACATTCTTACTATTGAATATTATCAAGAAGATTATTCAGATATTGAGATTTACAATACTTATCAAGCCATTACAGAATTTCAGTTTGAAGAAAGTAATGCACAATTTAAAATATCAACAACCGGAAGATTTACTAAACAAGAATACATTGAAACAGTTCACAACATAAAAAAACAGATACAATCAGGCAATATTTATGAAATAAATTTTTGTCAGGAGTTTTATGCCGAAAATACTATTATTGATCCTTATATAACTTTTCAGAAATTAAATAAAAACTCCCCTACTCCTTTTGCATGTTTTTTAAAAATCAATAAAAACTTTTTACTGTCAGCATCACCTGAACGCTATTTAAAAAAAATAAATAGTAAAATTGTATCGCAACCTATAAAAGGTACCGTAAAAAGAGGAATTACTTCAAGAGAAGATATAAAAAATATAAATAAGCTCAAAAACAGCGAAAAAGAGCAAGCAGAGAATATTATGATAGTAGATTTGGTAAGAAATGACCTTTCGAAAATAGCAAAAAAAGCAAGCGTTCAGGTAAATGAATTATGCGGTATTTATTCATACCGGCAGGTTCACCAAATGATTTCAACAATTAGTGCAGAGTTACAAGATAAAATCAATCCTGTTGATATTATAAAAGCCACTTTCCCAATGGGTTCAATGACCGGTGCTCCCAAATTAAGAGCTATGAAACTAATTGAAAAATACGAACGAACCAAACGAGGCTTATTTTCAGGAGCAGTAGGTTATTTTTCTCCCGATTTGAATTTTGATTTTAATGTAGTAATTCGCAGTATTTTGTATAATGAAAAAACTAAATATTTAAGCTATTCTGTTGGAGGTGCAATTACAAGTTTATCTGATGCTGAAGAAGAATACAATGAATGTATTTTAAAAGCACAAGCCATCAATCAAGTTTTAAATAATGAAAATTAGATTACTCTTCATTATATTATTTGCTTCGCAGGCAAGCTTTGCTCAGAAATTGTTTTTAAAAACTATAAAGAATGATTCTGTAAACTGCCATAAAACTATTTTACTGTCAACAGGCTTAGCGTATAGTTTAAGTTATATTGGATTATATGAATTATGGTATAAAGATTACAATTTATCAAAATTTCACTTTTTTAATGACTCAAAAGAGTGGTTACAAATAGATAAAACAGGGCATTTTTTTTCAGCCTATTATCTTACAAAATACCAAACCGGACTATTAAATATTTGTGATACAAAAGTTAGAAATCAATTATTAACCAGTTCAATAATATCATTTATTGGGATATCAAGCATTGAATTATTTGATGGATTCTCATCCGGCTGGGGTGCTTCAGCTACCGACTTAACTGCTAATGCAATGGGAGTAGGTTTTTTTGTTTTACAAAAATCAATTTTAAAAAAAGAGTATTTTGTTCCTAAATTTTCCTACAATTCTAACTCGTATATTCCGTTTAGGTCAGATTTATACGGAACCAATAAAATAGAAAGATTATTAAAAGATTATAACGGACAGACTTACTGGATATCAACTAACTTAAAGAATTATTTAACCTATAATTTTATTCCTGCATGGTTAAATATAGCTTTTGGCTATGGTGCCGAAAATATGACAGGAGGAGAAGTTAATTTGCCTGCATACCCTTGGTACAAAAGAACCCGGCAATACTATTTTTCCATTGACTTGGACTTAACAAAAATAAACACAAACATTAAAATACTTGATACAATTATACATCAGTTTAATGTAATAAAATTTCCTATGCCTACTATAGAGTATTCAAATAAGGAATTCACATTTCATCCTATTTATTTTTAGGAAGCAGGTTTTACCGGTGTTTCTTCAAATGAAGAAAAGCAAATATTTCGATGAAATTCTTTAATAGCTCGTTGGTGAAAAAACGGATAAAGAGCGGCATCACGTATCTTAGATTTACTTTTAAAATAAGTGCTGTGAATAATTTTGGTATAACCTTCAGGAGTTTCAACAAATTGTAATTCTTGCTTTCCTTTTGCCTTATTGCAATTTACATAACTAAATTCAATTATTTTATTTACATCATCAATAGTAACAATTTCAAAAGCCATTGCAAGATTATAAACTCCTCTTAACAATTTAAGGTTTAGATAAAAAACCTGTCCCAGTTCTATGCCTTTATACACTTCACTTGCATAAAATAATTTGTTCTTAAGTTGAGAATATTCCAGGCCAAACGAAACCATTTTCCCACTCCATGTTTTCACCGGATTTAATGCTTTGTATTCCTTCCAAACTTTATCAATCTTTTCTTTTATCAAAAAAGACTGCTCCATTGTTAAATAATGCTCTTTATTGTCACCCTCTTTATAAGAAGGCTTTAAATCAGTAAACCTCTCAATATTATTTTGCTTTTGTTTTTGAAGAAGCTTTTTTATTTTTTTCTGGCGAATTTGATGAAAATCTACATCATTCAATCTGATTTGTGAAAACAAATTGAAACTTAAAAAGAACCCGGATAATAATATTAAAAATATTTTTCTTTTCATTTTATTAGAATTTACCCAACTATATAATTCTATTATTTTAAAGAATTGTATTTTCGAATTTCTTTACTCGCAGTTTTTATTTTGATAAAAATAAATAAATTATATTATTTACCACTTAATATATTACAAAATGATTCAAAATTTAAATATACTCTTAATTATTATTAACCTTTTTGGTATGCTTTTTTTCTTGGTTTGGAATAAAGGAAACCGAATTTCAAATGTATTTTTCGCTATTCTGTTATTGCTTTTTTCGTGGCAAATTCTTTTCAATTTTTTAATTGATAAAGAACTTATTTCTAATTATATAGAATTGTTGGGTGCCGACATTCCGTTTATTTATTTAATACCTCCGGTTTATTATTATTTAATAAAGTCTTTCTTCCGTTATAATATTAAATTTCGTTTGAGAGAAGTAAGCCATATTATTTTATTTCTGGCAGCATTTTCATTTTTACTCCCGTTATTTTTTATTGCTTCGTCTGACAAGCAAGATTGGGTTGAAAAATCATATAATCAGTACATAGCAATTAAAAATATGACTACCGGAATTTTTTATGCACAATTTTTCATTTACGTATATATTGTATTGAAATACCTGAGAAATATTTTATTTGAAATTAAGAAAATAAGCTGGGTCCCAAAAAAATTAATTGCACGTATTAAGATGTTTAGCTATTTTACACTTATTTATTTACTCATTCAAATAGCTATTTTATTATTATTAAATAATCCAAAATTAAAATGGTTAATTCCTGTTTTACAATTCGGTATAATTGTTTTTCTTATTAACATATTAATGAACCCAAAAGAAAATGAGCAATTAAAAGCTGTATCTGCAATTATTTCCGACAGCAAAAAATATGGTACTGAAAACCTTTCAGAAAGTGAGAAAGAAGATATTTTGAAAATGATTAGTAATTATTTATATAATGAAAAACCAATTCATGCAACATTTACACAAGCTGATTTGGCAAATAACTTATTAATACCTGCTCACCATCTGGCAGAAGCAATCTATTCAAAATATGAAAATGGATTTGTAGAATTAATTGAAGATTATAGGTTCAAAAAAGATTAAAACAATTAGCAAGTTTGTAGAATCAGAATTTTATTCAACTGCAACTTTTTATTTATTATTTTTTCTTTTAGTGATAAATCACTAATTTTCGTTTACTAACCAAACTATTTATCATATGAAAAATATACTTTCCTATTTTTTCAAGCTGTTTTTATTGGCAATAATTGCTTTGTTTATTAAACATTCAGTTGCACAACAAGTTGATTATTCTTCATTAAAAGAAGAAATAACAAAATTTGTTAAAAAAGACATGAAAAAGAAAAAAATAACCGGCTTAAGTGTAGCGTTAATTGATAATCAGGAAACCATTTGGTCAACCGGGTTTGGATACGAAATTAAATCAGAAAAGAAAAAAGCCGATAAAAATACTGTATATAGAATTGGTTCCATATCAAAATTATTTACAGCTACCGCTATTATGCAATTAGTTGAAGAAGGAAAAGTAAATTTAGACAGTTCACTCAGTAAGTATATTCCCGGTTTTTCCATAAAAAGTCATTTTGATACAGCAGGTACTATAACTGTAAGAAGTGTATTGACACATGAATCGGGTTTACCGTGCGATTATTATTACAATTTTTTCTTTGATTCACCACCACCTGAAAATTATGCTACGGAATACAGAAAGCTACCTGAATATCTTAAAAATGAATATGTTGTAACACAACCATGGTATAATTTCTCATACAGTAATTTAGGATTTTCGTTGTTAGGCAATGTAGTTGCCAATGTTTCAGGAATGGATTATACAGACTATGTGGTGAAGAATATTCTTGACCCGATGGAAATGAAAAACTCTTCGGTAATTGTAAATGATAGAGTAAAAAGCCACCTGTCGAAAGGATACCTCAAGAAGGAAGAAATACCAACACCTTACATCAGAGACTTAGCAGCAGGTGCAATTTTATCAAGTTCTGACGATATGGCTAATTTTATGAAAATGATTTTTGCTAACGGGAAATACAATGAAAACCAAATTCTTAAAAAAGAAACATTAGAATCAATGTTTCAACGTCAGAATAAGGATGTAGCACTTGACCTTAGTTTTAAAATCGGAATCACTTATTGGTTAGAGAATCCATTGGAGATAGCTGGAATTAAGCCGGTAAGCCACGGTGGAGACTTACCCCCTTTTCATGCTTTTTTTATGGTTATTCCGGAATATAAATTGGGAGCAATTGCATTATCCAATTCAAACAGTTCGGCAGGCGAAGTACGTAGAATTGTAATTAAAATGTTGCAAAAAGCACTTGAGGTAAAGGCCGGGTTGAAAAAGAATGAGAATGAAGGGAAAGGTAAAAAACAAGAATTAGCAGTATTAAATAAACAGCTAATGAAACAGTACCTCGGATATTATGCATCACCTTTTGGAATATTAGAATTTAAGCAAAAAGGAAACTCAATAGTAACTAAAAAGTCAGTTTTAAAGATTAAGTTCTTACCTGTGAATGATGAAAACTTTTTAGTGAAAGTTAAAGTTTTAGGCTTTCCTGTAAAAAGCAAGTCACTAAAAAAATTAAGAATGCAATATCTTTTTACTGACCAAAAAAATTTATTTGCTTTTTTAATGGACAGTACTTTGATTGGATATGCTGAAAAAGTTACTCCTCCTGAAGTTCCAGCAGTTTGGTCGCAAAGATTTGGAGATTATGAAATTGTAAATTTAGACTGTGATTCATATTCAGAACCAGCCAAACAATTTGTACCATCTTCAATTGCTTTAAAAGTAGATAAAAAAACCAGTTTCCCTTTATTGCAAATGAAGATGATGAAACAAACAATTACTTTTCCTTTTAAACCAATTAATAGCTCTGAGGCCATAACTTATGGAATAGGCAGAAATTTAGGTGAAACAATTCAGTTTACAAATGAGGATGGTGAAGAAATATTAATGTATTCTGGTTACAAAATGAAAAAAACAGAATAAGTTTTTCCAATCCAATTTGCTGTTGTTTTTAAATATTGTATTTTTATTTCTGTAAATAACTTATTTTGTTGTATAATACCGATATTGGATATTTGTATTATACAATTTAGTATGGATAAAAATATACTTCAGTCTAGTATAATATAACTAAAATAAGTGAAAATAATTACTCATCAATTATTGTATAAATTCTTCTTACACAGTTAATTGTTTTTCAATTAAAAATTCAATTACAACTATAAGGTTCAACTAAATATGTTAACACAAAAGATTAAATATTTACTTTACGGCATAGTATTTTTACTATTTACAGATTTGGTATTTACTTCTTGTTTAAAGCAGAATTATAAAGTATATTTTATCTCTGATGCATTAAAACTCTGGGGTGATTTTAAAACCGGAAGTTATTGGATTTATTCTATTGATTCATTAGAATCAGAAGATAGTATTTATGTTTATGATTATCAATCAGGGTTTTACGATGGCATTGTTGACGACAAAATGCAATATAGAGAAGAGACTATTGAATCGTCAATGAAAAACGAAAATAAATCATTTTATTATGAGTTATTCGCATTTACGAATGATACTAATGCAATAATCTATTCTGAAGATGAAGGCAATTTTGTAATGTACATATATTACAAGAATACCTTTATTAATGCAGAAAATGAAAACGAACATATTGTAGAAATGGATTCAATTTTAATTTTAAATAAATGGTATCATAATATCCTTTATAAAAAAACAATAGAAAAAACGTATTACAGAGATAGTAATGTATGGCAAGTTGATACTTTTGAATTATGGATTGCAAAAAATGTTGGAATAATTAAAAAACATCTTGCAAATGAAAATGAAAATCATACTTATGAATTAAAAAGATTTAATGTTTTG
>JAADFW010000255.1 GCA_013152655.1 Chlorobiota bacterium | reverse complement strand
ATATATTCCTGTTTATATTATTTTACTTATTGTTATAATTATAAGTTTTAAATATGCTTTTAATACTAATTCAGGCAATAACATAAAATATTGTGTTAAAAAGGGTGATTTTATTATTTCAGTTAAAACAACAGGTGAATTACAAGCCGAAAAATTCAGAAAAATTGAAGCTCCGCAGGGATTGCGCCGTGTATATATTTATAAAGTCAAGATTGCCGAATTAGTACCGGAAGGCACCTTGGTTGATTCCGGCGATTTTGTAGCCAGCCTCGATAAATCGGAAATAACTTCTAAATTAAAAGACCTTGAATCGGAATATGATAAACTAAAAAACACTTATAACCAGGCAATAATTGATACAACAATTGAACTCAGCAATTATCGCGACAACATTTTAGATATTAAACTCGATTTGGAAGAAAAGAAAATTGAAATTCAACAATCGGAATTCGAACCACAGGCTGCTAAAAGAAAATTAGAAATTGGTTATGAAAAAACATTGCGTAAATATAATAGTGAGTTGCGAAATTACGGTTTAAAAGTAAAACAGGCCGAAACAAAAGTAAGGGATGCTTTTGTTCAATACAAAAAGCAGGAAAACTGGCGTAATGAAAACATTAAACTAAAAGAAAGGTTTGATATTTATGCACCTATGAAAGGCATGGTTATTTATAAAAGAGAAAGAGACGGAAGCAAACGCAAAATAAATTCGGATATTAGCCCTAACGACCCGGTAATTGCAGTATTGCCAGATTTAAATTACATGAATTCAATTACTTACATTAATGAAATTGATATTGGCAAAGTAAAAGCAGGTTTGCCCGTAATTGTTAAAGTAGATGCATATAACCATAAAGAATATAAAGGCAGGGTTGTAAGCGTTTCAAATGTTGGCGAGGAATTACCCGGTAGTACAGCCAAAGTTTTTGAAGTAAAAATTAAATTATTGGAAACCGACAGCCTTTTAAGGCCTTTAATGACAACCAGCAATGTAATAATAGCCAACAGCTTTGAAAATGTAATATCAATTCCGCAGGATGCTGTTTTTTACAAACAACATATCCCTTATGTTTTCCGGGTTCAAAAAAAGTCAATTTTAAGAAAGGAGATTCAAACTTCCGACATAAACGAAGATTTTATTATTGTTGAAAACGGACTTAATGAAGGCGATATAATTCTTTTAAGCAAGCCGGACAATTCAGATAAATTGAAATTTGTTTCTTTAAATAATGGCAAATAAGTATAACATACGATATAGTATTGAAGAAGCATTTTTTGCTATTGCTTCAAATAAACTACGGTCGTTGCTTACTGCAACCGGAATTGTTTTTGGGGTAGCATCGGTTATAACAATGATTGCTATTAGCCGCGGCTCACAAAAAGAAATTTTAGATCAAATAACTAAACTTGGTGCAAAAAATATAATTATTGAACAAAAAAAAATAAAGCAGGGTGTTTTTTTTATTAGTGTTCTTCAACTTAACGATATTTACGCTATTGAAAATATTGTGACACCAGTAGCACATATTAGCCCGTATGTTACCAAAACGGCCCAAATTCAAATACAAAACAAATTAAGTAAAGTTACCCTTGCCGGAGTAAGTAACGACTTTTTTAAAATATTTAACATTGAAATTATTGAAGGAAGCGGGTTTAACACTATACAAAAAGAAAATACAATGCCCGTATGTATAATAAATGAACAGCTAAAACGAAAATTAAACTTTATAGGCGATACGAATAACACCATAAAAACAGATAAAATTTGGATGAAAATTATTGGCGTTTATAAACCGTTTAAACAGGCAAAAAAAACCGATTTAAATTTAGAGTTTCTTAATAATTCAAATATCATTTATACTACCTTAAACAATTTTAAATACCGGTTTGGGCAAACGGCAGGAAAAAATAAAGCAGCCAATGCTAAGCTTGCCATAATAAATGAAAACAATATTGACAAAATAGTTTTACAGGCAAGCACAGTAGAACAATTGATTCCTGTGGCAAAATTGATTGAAAAAATAATAAAACGCAGGCATCCGGGCGATGAAAACATAAGTGTTATTGTTCCGTTGGAAATACTTAACCGGCATAAACAATCGAAACGGGTTTTAGGAATTGTATTGGGCTTAATAGCAGGAATTTCGTTATTGGTAGGTGGCATCGGCATTATGAACATTATGCTTGCCTCTGTTTATGAACGAATAAAAGAAATAGGAATAAGAAAAGCAATGGGTGCCAGCAATAAAATGATTGCTTTTCAATTTGTTGCCGAAGCTGTTATTATTAGCGTATCGGGTGGTATAATTGGTGTTATTCTGGGCTTAATGGTTTCAAAAATTGTTTCGTTTTCAACTGATATTAATACAATTGTCAGTTTAAACTCTATTATATTGGCTTTTATTATTTCAGTATTAACAGGTGTTTTTTTCGGATGGGCTCCGGCTAAAAAAGCATCGGCTCAAAATCCGGTTAATTAGTTAAATTATGAATAACAAAAATATTGAATATGCTAATTGAAGTAATTGAAAATTAAAAAATAAGCACATGAAAAAATCAGGTATTTATATTATTCTGTTTATAACATTTTATTTTTTTATTACAAATGCGTTAAATGCACAAAACAATTTGCCATTAACCCTGAGTAATGCAATTGAAATGGCCAAAGCAAATTCAACCGATTATTATATTGCAAAAAATAAATACCAATCGGGATATTGGCAGTATAAATCGTTTAAGTCAAGATTATTGCCTTTTATTTCTGTTTCGTCAACCCTGGCAGATATTAACAATTCTATTTCAAAAATAACCCTACCCGACGGAAACGATGCTTTTATTGCACGTAAGCTGAACAATTCTCTGATAAATTTATCAATTCGCCAAAATATATTTACAGGCGGACAAATTTATATTAATTCAGGGCTGCAACGTATTGATATTCTTGGCGAAAATTCATCAGTATCTTATCTTGCTTCACCTGTTAATATTGGATTTCAACAACCTGTTTTAAGTTTTAATTCATTTAAATGGGAAAAGAAAATTGAACCTTTGCAATTTGAAAAAAATAAACGTGACTTTATAACCGGTTTGGAAAATATATCGCTTAAAACCATTGAACTATTCTTTAATGTTTTAATTACTGAACTAAACAATAATATTGCTACTGTAAAATACACCAATAACGATACTATATATAAAATTGCCAAAAAAAGACTGCAAAAAGGACTGATTACAGAAAGCGATTTATTACGGCTTGAATTGAATTTGTTAAATGCTAAGTCGGAGAGGGATAAATCTGCTACTGAACTCAAAAAAGCAATATCAGACTTTAAAATATACCTTGCTATTGACCCTCAAAAAAAACTAATGCTAGTAATACCGCTTGTAAAAAAGAAAATTATAATTGATATTTATAAGGCTGAAGAAATGGTTAAACTTAATAATCCTTCTCTTCTCGATTTTAAAAAACAGCAAATAACTGCCCTGCGCGATTTGGAAAAAGCAAAAAGAGAAAACCAATTAAATGCTAATTTAGTTGCCACTTACGGGCTTACACAAAGTGCCGGCCGGTTAAGCAACACATACATAAACCCACAAGATAAACAATCGCTGAAAGTAGGTGTGGAGATTCCTGTTTTAGACTGGGGCCATAGTAAAGGAAATTACGAAATGGCAAAAAGTAATTTAGAAGTTATTAATTTAACTACCCAACAGTCTGAACAAGAATTATTTCGCGATTTGGAGGCGCGCGTTGAGCAATTCAATATGCAGGAAGCACAGGTTTTAATTGCTGAAAAGGCAAAAAAAATTGCAATAATTAATTATGATATTTCAAAAAAACGTTATTTAATAGGGAAAATCAGTATTACCGATTTAAACATTGCATCATCTGACAATGATGCGGCACAACGCAATTATTTAACCGAACTTAAAAACTATTGGACTTATTATTACCAAATTAGAAAAATTACACTATTTGATTTTGAGCAGAATATTACGATTACAAAATAGCAATTAGGGCAAGGTTATATTTAATCGCTAAAATCGTTATCGGCATAAAATTTAAATCCAAGCCTTTTTCCCGTGGCAGTTTTCGATTTGTTTATTTTTTCATTCATTTGGCCAACTGAAACAATCTTCATAGTATCATAAGGCGGAACTAACAAATCAAATTCTAATGTATATAAAATGGCTGATTCAATAATTTGTCTTATTGTTTCTTCATTAATAACAGCCCTTCCAAAATCATTATACAGAAATCCAAGCTGCCTTTTTCCCTCAACAAAAAAATGTTTGTCTTTATTTATAAAAATCCTGCCAATTAAATAGCCTAAATCATCAACACGATTATATTTAAGAGAGTCGGTAAGAAAATTATAAATATTAATAATTCCGGTATAGCTGCATAATTTATTACTTTTAATATAAGATGTTTTCCATATGCCATGGTCTCTGTCAAACTCAAAAATATTTGAATGCATAGTGAAAATAAGCACATCGCCGGCTACTTTAAGTTCTGTTTCAAAAGCACCTTTATCTTTATATTCCAGGTTAACTCTATCGTCAACATTTGCCAGAGCCCTGTTATAAATATTGGTAATTTCTTTTAAATTAGATTTTAATAACTGAAAGGCTTCTAAAGTATTGTCATACACCTTTTGTTTCATACAGGATTTTTCTGCTAAAGTGCTAACAATTAGCTTATTTATAGTTTTATTTCCCATGGCAATTTATTTTTGTCGGGTAAGATAATTTAATTAATAGGCTTTAGCAAATAATACTCTTTGTTTTGAGGGTTTACCTGTAACCATACATTTGCCTTCTTCTTTTTCATCGGATACAGGAATGCATCTTATGGTAGCTTTTGTTTCTTCCTTAATTTTATTTTCTGTTTCAGGTGTGCCATCCCAATGGGCCAGTACAAATCCTCCTTTATTTTTTATAATATCTTTAAAATCTTTATAATTATCAATTTTGTAGGTGTTTTCCTTTCGGAATTTAAAGGCTTTTTGATAAATATTAATTTGTATTTCGTCTAATAATTCTGAAATAACATTTTCAATATTTTCAATAGGATAAGTTTTTTTCTCCAGCGTATCTCTTCTGGCAACTTCAATAGTTTGATTGGCCAAATCTCTGGCACCAATCGCCAACCTTACCGGAACACCTTTTAATTCATATTCTGCAAATTTCCAACCCGGTTTTTGTGTATCCCTGTTGTCGAACTTTACTGAAATTCCTAAATTCTTGAGTTTGCCGGTTATTTCATTCACTTTGTTTGAAATCTCATCAAGTTCGTCCTGCTTTTTATAAATAGGAATTATAACTACCTGAATAGGAGCTAATTTAGGAGGCAATATCAATCCGTTATTATCAGAATGTGCCATTATAAGTGCACCCATTAATCTTGTGGAAACACCCCATGATGTTGCCCATACATAATCAATTTTACCATCTTTGCCCGTAAATTTTACATCAAATGCTTTTGCAAAATTCTGTCCTAAAAAATGTGAAGTTCCTGCCTGTAAGGCTTTCCCGTCTTGCATTAATGCTTCAATAGCGTAGGTATTTATGGCTCCTGCAAATTTTTCACTTTCGGTTTTTTTACCTTGAATAACCGGAATAGCCATAAATTTTTCAACAAATTCAGCATATACTTTTAACATCAATTTTGTCTCATCTTTGGCTTCTTGCATAGTAGCGTGTGCAGTGTGCCCTTCCTGCCATAAAAATTCAGTAGTTCGCAAGAACAATCGTGTGCGCATTTCCCACCTTACTACATTTGCCCACTGATTTACTAATATAGGAAGATCGCGATAAGATTGAATCCAGTTTTTGTAAGTATTCCAAATAATAGTTTCTGAAGTTGGCCGTACAATTAATTCTTCTTCAAGTTTTGCTTCAGGGTCAACAATTATTCCTTTCCCGTTTTCATCATTTTTTAATCTGTAATGAGTAACAACAGCACATTCTTTTGCAAAACCTTCTACATGGTTTGCTTCTTTGCTAAAAAAAGATTTTGGAATAAGCAATGGAAAATAAGCATTGCTATGTCCTGTATCTTTAAACATTCCATCTAATATAGATTGAATTTTTTCCCAAATTGCATATCCATATGGTTTAATAACCATGCATCCTCTTACAGCTGAATTTTCAGCTAAGTCGGCTTTTATTACTAAATCATTGTACCACTGTGAATAATTCTCTTCTTTACTTGTTAAGACTTTTGCCATGATTTTTTTTGGTATAGTATTTGTAATTTTATGTTCAGAAAATAAATGAGATGCAAAGTAAATAATAAAATCATAATAAATAAAACCAAAGGAGGTTCCATCATGAAAAGAATAATAAACATAATCCCAATAGTCTTGATAGCATTTAGCTCATGCACTTCAAGCCAATATTTATCATCAAATTACGATGATGATATTTATTTTGATCCTAAAGATGTAGCTACACCAGTAAAAGACCAAAATGTTGTTCAGCAGCAATCTGTCCTTCGCAATAATAATGCAACAAATAACAACAATATTATTTCGTCTGATACAATTAAAAATCAAGATAAAGCAGGTTATTCCGATAAAGAATATTATAGCGATGTAAAAGATGACGACGAGTTTTATTATGATGAGTTTGAATATGATGACTATTATGATTATAGTTATGCAGCCAGAATAAAGAGATTTTCAAATCCATACTCATCTAATTATTACGATGAATATTATACAAATTCATATTGGTACAATTATGATCCTAATTATTGGGGCGTAAGTATTTATATGGGTTATCCGTGGTGGTATTCTAATTCTTATTGGGGATATTATCCATATTATAGCTACAATTCTTATTATAGGCCTTATTATGGGTCAAGTTATTGGGGTTGGGGTTATCCTTATTATTCAAATTATTCATATGGATATTATAACGGATATTATGATGGATACTATAACGGATACTATGATGGGTACTATGGCGGACATTATTATGGATACAACGATGTTTATTATTATAATTCATATGATGGAACCAACAATTATTACGGGCATCGTAACAGGACTGCCAATAACGGAGCTACTAACAGCCGGGTAATTGCAGGTACCAGAGATTCTTTTGTAAGTAAATATGAGAATGAGGTGACCAACCACAGAGTTAGAAATTCTCAAACCGGCTCTAATTCAAATGCAGAAAAAGAACCATACACTAATCCTGATCGCATCAGAAGTCCGCAGAATGTTACTACTAATGCCACAAAACCGGGAAGTGGAACCAATGTTAGAACAACCGGGGCAAATGATGTTTCAAATCCTGTTAGCAGGGAAATAGATAGAAGTAAGCCTGGTAATTCAAATGTTAGAATAACTTCGCCAAGCAATGAAAGTTTATCTGGAACCAGGATAACCAATACCGGAGGAAAAGTTAATACACAAACTACCCGGGTTGTTAAACCTCAGGACAGAAAGCCTTATAGTAGCAAAACACCTACTAACTATAGTAAGCCAAGGGTTAGTACAACCTCTACTTCAAAGCCTCGGTCTTTCTCAGAGCCTACACGCTCAAGCACTTATACGCCAAGTTATAGTAAGCCAACTGGAAGACAGAATTTTAATAATTCTAATTATAATAGTTCTAAGCCAACTAATACACGTTCTAACACTTATAACAGAAGTAGTTCATCAGGTTCTAATTCAACGCCTAAAAGGAGTAGTTCAAGTTATTCTAAACCAAGAAGTTCTTCTTCAAGTTATTCAAAGCCGAGTAGTTCTTCAAGAAGCAGTAGTAGTTATAAACCTTCAAGTTCCAGCTATAGCAGAAGTTCCGGTTCAAGTACAAGGTCAAGCTCAAGTTACAGCAGGAGCTCAAGCAGTTCAAGCAGGTCTTCTTCTTCAAGTACAAGAAGCTCAAAAAGTTCCAGTTCGTCGCCAAGAAGAAGATAATTAGTTAATAAATTAAATAAAAGTGAATTAAAATAAACCCTTAATGCCATGAAAAAAATATTGTCAATAGTTATTATATCAGTAGTTTTGATAAACTTCAGTTATGCACAAAACGAGGAAGATGCGTTACGATATTCTCAGAATTATTATGGAGGAACTGCCCGTTTTATGAGCATGGGTGGTGCTTTTGGCGCTCTTGGCGGCGACCTGTCAGCAGCAGCAATTAACCCTGCCGGAATTGGCTTGTTCAGAAAATCTGAATTTTCTATTACCCCGAATTTTTATTATAATTCTGTAAACTCTAATTATAAAAATTCATCATACGTAAACAGTAAATACGACTTTAATTTTAGCAATTTAGGTTTTGTTGGTACCTCTTCAACAGGTGAATCAGGTAGCGGATGGCAAAGCACAAGTTTTGCAATTTCTTATAGCCAATTGAATAATTTTGATAAAAGCATAGTAATAGAAGGGGTTAATAATTCAAGCTCTTTGCTTGATTCATGGGTAAATAATGTAAATTCGGGTTATTATGGCGATGTGGAACAAATGGGCCTTGATGCCGGCTTAATTTATAATATTATTAATAACGATACTTTAGCCAATTTTATTAGTGATTTTACCGGATCAAGTTACGGGCAATTTCAAAGAAAGTCTATTTATACTAAAGGAGGCATAGGCGAGTATTTGGTTTCTTTTGCTGCCAATTATAATAATAAATTATATGTGGGTGGGGGAATTGGTTTTCAAAGAATTCACTATACTGAGAATAGTGAGCTTTATGAAAATGACCCTAATGATATTATACCGTATTTTGGGTCGTTAACTTTTAAAGATCATTTAAATGTTTACGGTAAGGGTTTTAACCTTAAGCTTGGTTTTATTTTTAAGCCTGTTTATTCTGTCAGGATTGGTGCTTCAGTACAAACGCCAACGTTTTATGATATAAAAGAAGAGTATTACAGTGAATTGGAATCTTCAATTGATTTTGGCTATGGATTGGAGCATGACTCTTATGAAACGCCGAAAGGTAATTTCAATTATCAATTAACTACACCATATAAAGCTAATACAAGTTTGGCTTTTATAATTAAAAAGACTGCTATTATTAGTTTAGATTATGAATTTGTAGATTATACAAATGCTCAAATGTTTGAAAGCAGTTATACTTTCAGCGACGAAAACAACAATATAAGAAATCGCTATAAGGCTACCAATAATTTACGAGTTGGATTAGAATATAAAATTGGCCCGTTAAGTTTACGCGGAGGTTATGCATTGTATGGTTCGCCTTATGCTTCATCTGAAGCTAACAGCAATGCAACTTTTTCAACATATTCAATTGGTTTTGGTACCAGGGGAAATGGATATTATTTCGACCTTGGTTATATATATACACAATCTGACCAAAAATATTTTTTATACGGTGCTGAAGAATCAAGTTTGAATTCGGCAACCAGTCAGGTAGTAGCAACTGTCGGTTTTAGGTTTTAGTTAATTTAAATTGAAAAAAAGCCTTGTAAGAAATTGCAAGGCTTTTTTTATGCTTAATTCCGGAATAGCTTTGATTTAATCAGGTTCCTCTTATGAAAGAAGAATTTAAGCGATGTTAAAATAACTTCAAAGCCATATTTTATACTTCGTGCAAAACTAATAGAAGAGCCATCGTTAAAGTATTTGGTTGGACAGGTTATTTCAGCAATTTCATAACCATTAAAAATAATTTGGCTTAATAGCTGGTTGTCAAAAATAAAATCGTTTGAATTTTCATGATAATTAATGCTATTTAATACTTCGGCATCGTAAGCCCTAAAACCGGTATGATATTCTGAAAGTTTTGCTGATAAAAGAATATTTTGAATAAAAGTCAATATACGATTTGCAATATATTTATAAATTGGCATCCCGCCTTTTAATGCACCTTTCCCTAATATTCTGGAGCCTAAAACTACTTTATAAACATTATTGGCAATTAAATAGCACATGCTGGGAATTAGTTTCGGAGTATATTGATAATCAGGATGTAACATTACAATAATATCTGCGTTTAGCTCATGGGCCTTATTGTAACAACTTTTTTGGTTACCTCCGTAACCAAGGTTTTCTTTATGCTCAACAATATGATTTATTCCTAACTGTTTTGCTTTTTGAATAGTTTTGTCAAAACTTTTATCGTCAACTATAATTACATCGTCAACAATGTTAAATGGAATGTCATTATATGTTGCTTCTAACGTTTTTTCTGCGTTATATGCAGGGAGGACAACTACTATTTTCTTATTATTGATCATTGATTCAGTTGCTTTTTTAATGCAGTGTTAAGTTGTACTGCCTTTTTAAAATTAAATTCCGATTTATTTTTATTCCCCAGTCTTAAATAAGTAATTCCTAAATTGAAATAACTTTGATCATCTTCTGGATTATATTTTACAGCATTTTCGAGTGCCTTTACAGAATTAATAAAATCTTTTTTTATGCCATAGGCAACTCCAAGGTCTTTCCATGCTATACTATTTTGCGGTTTTATAGTTACCGCTTTTTTCAGGTAATAGATTGATTTTTCAATATTCCCTTTATACTTTCCGTACAAATTTCCCAGATTATAGTTAGCTTCAAAAATATCAGGGTTAATGCTATAAAAACGCTCCCATATTTTAATCTTAAAATCAACACTGTCCAGTTTGCTTAAAATGATGTCTGTATTTGTATAAACTTGTTGATAGTTAGGGTTTTTGTTTAGTATTTGTTGATAATAATAAAATGTTTTAACATAGTCTTTATTGTATTCATAACAGGCATTTCCTAATAAGAGCAAAGCATCAATATAAGTGGGATAAATTTCAATTGATTTTTCAAGATAATTGATTGATTGCTTTAAATAGGTATTTCTTAATTTTTTATTTTGTGGTTTTGTTGCTTCTTCCAGAAGTTTTCCTCCGGCAGAACAGTTACTTTTTGCGCTGTTTGATGATATTTTTACATCATGTGTAAATAATGTAAAATCGTTTTTCCAATCTTTATTTCTGTTTATTGTTTTAAATGAATACAAGCTGAGGATAACAGCTAAAAGAAAAACAGGAAAATAGTTTTTTTTATTTTTTATAATTTTTGGGAAAATTTCAACTAAAACGTATGCAAGAGCTATACAAAATGCAAGCGATGAAATATACATAAATCGTTCATTCATAAATGTTCCGACAGGAAAAAACAAATTAGAGACAATTGAAAAAGTAATGAAGAAAAACAAAATGGAATAGGATAAAATAGTTTTTTTTCTAAATTTAAGGAGTGCATAAATAAGCAACAACAAATTTAACAAAACAGACAAAACAGGATAAATATTATGCCAGTTTAAAATTGGGATTTGTTTTGGATAATAATCGAAAGTTAACTGATATGGAAAGATTAGTAATTTGAAATATAACAAAAATGTATAAAAAATTGTTGCAAATTTTTCCGGTTTATTAGCATTTAAGAACGGATTATTCATCAATTCATATGCAACCTTATTATGAGTTCCGACTATATTATGCCTGATTATTAAAAAAACAAAAGAAGCAATTAATAGAGGAGTAACAATTTTTATAAAACTTCTGAAATCAAGCTTTTTAAAATAGTAAATAGTTATTGGGATAACTGCCAAAAAAGTTATTGCATTTTCTTTTGCCAGAAGTGCAAGAAAAAAAATTAATGAGCTATAAACAAGATATTTGAATTTATTTGAGTCAATAAACTTTATACTGTAATAAAGGGCTAAAAGTGAACCAAGGAAAGTCATTATTTCGTCGCGGCCTTTTATGTTAGCTATCACTTCAGTATGAATGGGATGTGCCATAAAAAGAATTGAACTCACTAATGGCAATGTGAAATACCAAAGTTGAGGCTTATAAGAACTAAATAATTCAGTTAAAATTTTAAAAATCAGCAAAATAGTTAATGTGTAAAGAATGATATTTATTAAATGGCTAACAGAAGGATTTAATCCAAAAAACTGGTATTCAATAGCAAATGTTACTAATGATAAAGGACGGTACCGGCCACCGGAAACTAAATTTTTTTTGATGCCGAAAAATCCGGTAAAAGTGTCGTGAGTAAATAAATCTGCTATTCCCCTGAAACCTTTTTTAGTAAAATTATTTTCCGTTATTACAATAGCATCATCCAGTGCATATTCATTGTGTAAAGTATTTCCATAAAGGACAAAAGTGAATATTATTAGGAAAAAATAGATTATTTGTTTTTGAGTTGTCTCAAAATTCATTTGTTACCTAAATTTAATTTCAAATTTAACTTTAAATTTTAATCTATTCTATCAGATGTCCTTCAATAAATTAGCCTTGATACCCAAACATTTCTTTTTGTTTAATTAACTTTTTTATTGATTCAGGAACCATTTTTTCCCATGCCGGGTCTCCATCTTGAATACATTTAACTACTTTATGCGGGAAAAACTGTAAAACATCTTTTTGTATATCTTTTAATTGAATTATTCTTTTATTACTTAATAAATAATTGTAAAGAGGTAAAATTTCATCATTTACAGGTATATTGGCAGCGTTTAGCAATTCATCTGATTTGTTTTGAAGTGCAGGATAAACGTAAAGTTTCATATTTCGTGTAAAAAGCCTTCCGAAAGCTTCTAAAATATCACCCCTTAAATTTGTATAATACTTAGGTTCTAAAACCTTTATAAATGTTAAAACACCTATTATTATACGTAGGTTTTTAATTTTAAATGGTGCAAAATAATCAACAAGTTTATAATATTCCCTAAAATTTGAAATCATCACATTTTGTCCGAGGCTGTTTAATAAATCAACCCTGTTTAAAAAATCCTGCTCGTCAAAGTCGCCCTGTTCAATAAGGTTATTAAGTGTTATTTCGCAAACAGTAATGGTATTATTTTCATCATAATCTTTATCTTTTCTAAAAAGATTAATACTAGCGTTTATCATATCTAACCCGGCAAGAGTCATTGGCCTGAAACTTCCCCTGAAAGCCAGAATATTTTTTTTATAGAACATGTCGCTGGGTTGCTGAACATTCCCATCCTTGTCGAAAATAGTAGCTTTGGTCATTTTATTATTTACCAGTTGAACGCTTAACAGCCTGTTGTCAACATAACTTAAATTAGGGCCTGACATCCTTATCATATTTATTTCTATTCTATCGTTTGAAAGTTTATCCATTAACGATTGAATAAAAATGTTAGGGCGGTCGTAATGATAAAAACAGGCAAATATTAAATTTACACCCAATATGCCTATGCTTTGTTGTTGAAGAAGCGCATCATTTTCCAACAGGTTAACATGAATAATAACATCGTTTGGCTTAGCACCCGGAACAAGTTGAAATCTAACGCCTAACCAGCCATGTCCTTCATTGTCTTTATTAAAATTAACCGTTGTAAGTGTATCGGCAAAAGTGAAACAACGGATAGAGTTTTTTTTATTTTCTGAAATCAGGCGGATAAGTTCATTAAATTCAATAGTTAACATTTTGTTTAACCTTGATTCCGACACATAACGCCCCGATTTTCCTTCATTGTAAAACGTATCGCTATACGATTTGTCATAAGCCGAAATTGTTTTAGCTATAGTGCCTGAGGCACCACCTGCCTGGAAAAAAGTTCGTGCAACTTCTTGCCCTGCCCCAATTTCAGCAAAAGTTCCAAAAATAGATTTATTAAGGTTTATTCTTAAAGCTTTGGCTTTTGTGCTTATAATATCTTCGCTGAACATAGTAATATCTTATTTAAACAAATCAAGGCGGTAAATGTAATTACTAAATTACAAAAGGAAAATCAAATCTTGTAATTTAACTTTTTTATAAATAATTTGGAATTGAATTACTAAAATTGATATAGTGAAGCAATACCTTCTTTATGGGCTAAATATTATTTTGAGGTGCTATAACAATATTTATTCTACACATTAAAATCATTACTGTTCTTTTTCTTGATAAAAAGAACCAAAAATCAATCAAAATTGAACGC
>JAADFW010000254.1 GCA_013152655.1 Chlorobiota bacterium | reverse complement strand
GGTCTATTAATGATTTAATTGCCGGTTTGAAGCTATATGAAAGTTTATTACATTTGGTCAAACAATAACTAACTGAAAGGATATTACAAGAAAACGGCAACTAAAATTTAGCGCAATCCGATATCTTTAATTAAAACATTACCCTTTGAACTAATTATTTGTTCACGAATTAATTCTACTTTCTTTTGAATGTTTTCTAATATTTTATTCTTTGTAAAATCAAATTCAGATTCTCCATCCTCATCTAATGCGTTTACCACATCTACTATATGTAATTTTGAAATATCACTGGCAGGCTGGTAAGCTTTTCCTTTATTATTTGTTGATGTGTCGGTTAATATTCCGGCACTAACTAAATCATTAATAGACCTTTTAACAAGGCGAATAGGTATTTCAAGTTTTTGCGATATTTCAGATGCAGTTAATGCTTTCTCTCCTTTTTCAAAAACTTTTATTATTGTATTTGTAATTAATAATGCAATGATTTTTTTATAAGAATTACTAATATTAAGCGACTCATTTTCAAATTCATAATTTTGAACATTTTGTTCGGCAAACGAAATTTCGGCTCCGAGAAGAATAATTAACCAACTAATTTGCAGCCATATTAAAAACAACGGAAAAGCAGCAAAACTACCATAAATAGCACCATACCGCGATACACCAACCTGGAAATGAATATATGCCCACTGTGTAATCTGAAAAACCGACCCTGCTATAATTCCGGCTACTAAAGCTGACCTGAAATTTACTTTTATATTAGGCATTACCATATAGATAATAGTTAGTAACAGCCACATAAAAACATAAGGTAAAAATGTTAATGAAAAATCTATTAACGGGCTAAAATAACCTAATATCTCAACTTCATTTGTAATAGTGTTAATTTGTGTAGTAATAAAAACAGTAGCACTACTTGATAAAATGATTAAAACAGGGGCAATAATCATAATAGAAATATAATCGGTAAATTTTCTGATCCATACCCTGCCTTTTTCAACCTGCCATATTGCATTAAACGATTTTTCAATATTTCCCAATATTTTCATTACCGACCAAAAAAGCAGCACCAAGCCTATTCCGGCAATAATACCCCCTTTTGTATTAGCAAGAAACGACTGGGCAAACTGAATAATCCAGTTAAAAACTTCTTCTTGTCCATGAAAATATTCCATTAATTGTGTTTCAAGTGTTTTTTCTAACCCAAAACCTTGTGCAATTCCAAATGCCATAGCTACAATAGGCACAATTGACAATAAAGTAAAAAGTGTTAAAGCCGATGCTCTAATCTGTACCTGGTCTTCTTTAAAACCGCGTAAAGCAAGAAGAATAATACGTATAATGCGTACAGGAATTGCTTTTTTCAGCGGTTGTTTTGAAATTTGAATTGCCCAAACTTCTTTTTTAATAAAATGGATAAGTTTTTTCAGCATGATTACTTAACTTTTGATATAACTCACAATATCAATTTTAATAATATCAAAAGTAAATAATTTAATTTAAAAGCATTTCCAAAGTTAAATATTTAAAAAGCTAAACTAAATACTGAAACAAATTTGGTTTGTCGGTGAGTATATGAGGCATTGGGCGTTTGGGAATCCCTAACTTTCAAATTACTATGTTGCTTATTTATTCTCATAAAATTCAACTTAGCTGCCTCTTGTCCAATGACTTATATACATTATTGCCTGCTGTAGCATTGTTATCCAATAGATATATTTAGATGTTTTCCTAATCCGATTTCTATTAATTTATAATACGTTGAGATTTGTATATCACTTTGTCCTTTCTCAATCCGAGAGATGTAACTTTTTTTTGTACCTGTTCTCTCTGCTAGTTGCTCTTGGGTAATTTTTGCATTTTTTCGTGCCTCCTTAAGCATTTCACCTAATCTAAAAGCAAGAGAATCAGCGTCAAATTTATCTCTTTTCGGTGATCCCTTTTTTCCATATTTTTCGACTAATAAATCTTCAAAATTTGTAATATTTTTCATTTTGTCTGCCCTCCATATTTTTCAATCATATATTCATTTTTTAATCTTTCAGCTAATTTAATCTCTTTCCTTGGCGTTTTCTGAGTCTTTTTTAAAAAACAATTAGTCAATATTACTAATTCTCCTTCATCAAAAAAACACAAAATCCGGATACTTTTAAATGTTGTAATCACTCTAACTTCATATATTCCATTCGTACTATCTATAAATTTAAAGAACTTTTTTGGTACTTGCTTTTCAAATCGAACTAAATCCAAAACGTATTCAATCTTTTCTTGAATCTTTTTGTCTTGAGATTTATAGAAATTAATAAAATAATCTTTGTATGCAATTACTTTTCTAATCATTATACAAAGTTAACTAATTAGTTTACTAAATTCAAAGATTTAACCTGAATATTTAATTATGAATCTCGATTTTTACGCTATTGCAGGTAACATTTTCATAAGCAAAACCAATTTTAACCAGATTTTCAATAAAAGGATTAAACCTTTCTTTATTATGTCATTCAACACCTAATTAATGTTTTCATTTTCTCAATGCTGTATAAAATAATATTAAGGCCTTAATTTACGAACAGTAGCACCGGCTTGCCAAAGTTCTGATTCTCTCAACTCTTTAAGCTCGTTATTCAGCTTTTCGCGATAATCACTTTGTTTACCTGCTTTGATTACAATTTCAGCTTCTTTGCCCGATTTAACACTTTCGTATAGTTCATCAAAAACCGGTTCGGTTGCTTTTCTGAATTTATGCCGCCAGTCTAAAGCACCTCGTTGTGCTGTGGTTGAAGTATTTGCATACATCCAGTCCATACCGTTTTCGGCTACCAGAGGCATTAAGCTCTGTGTTAATTCCTCAACAGTTTCATTAAATGCTTCACTCGGAGTATGTCCGTTTTTTCTCAAACAATTGTATTGTGCTTCAAACAGCCCTGCCAAGGCACCCATTAAAATTCCTCTTTCTCCTGTTAAATCGGAATATACTTCCCGTTTAAAATCGGTTTCGAATAAATAACCTGAGCCAATGGCTATTCCCAAAGCCAGGCAACGTTCTTTTGCCCTTCCGGTTGCATCCTGATGTACGGCAAAACTTGAATTTAGGCCTTTACCTTCTAAAAATAACCTGCGTAATGATGTTCCGGAGCCTTTGGGAGCAACCAGAAACACATCAATATCATTACCCGGATTTATTCCTGTTTTTTCGTTAAATGTAATTCCAAAACCATGCGAAAAATAGATTGCCTTTCCATAAGTCAGGTTCTTTTTTAGGATTGGCCAGGTAGAAATTTGTCCGGCATCTGACAATAAATTCATAATAATTGTTGCTTTTGAACAAGCTGCATCAATATCAAACAGGTTTTTTCCTTCTTCCCATCCGTCTTTTTTGGCTTTATCCCACGAATTAGAGCCTTTTCTTTGCCCAACAATAACATTTATTCCATTGTCACGAAGATTTAATGACTGTCCCGGCCCTTGAACACCATATCCAATTACAGCCACAACTTCATTTTTTAATACTTCTTTAGCTTTTTCTAACGAAAATTCATCTCTGGTTACAATATTTTCTTCCTGACCGCCAAAATTCAATTTTGCCATTTTAATTTTTTATTTAAATGATTAATACTTATTTTATACTAAAACACTCTGTTTATTTTCCAATTTTCTTAAATAATTGCTTAATAATTCCTTTTTAAGCCGGGTTATTGCTACACGGCCTGAACGAACAAATTGTAAAACTCCGTAGGGTTGAAGTTTTTCAAACAATTCCTGTGTTTCAGCCTTATGTCCGGTTTTTTCAATAACTGTATATCCTTTGGTCATTTCAAGAATACGAGCATTAAACTGCCTGATAATTCCTTCTATTTCATTGGTTTCAAGCAGAGCCGAAGTGGCTATTTTGTACATTGCAATTTCCTGATGCAAAATTTCATCAGGAGTAAGATAAAAAGCACGAATAACATCAATTTGCTTTTCAATTTGTTTAACCAGGTTTATAATAGTTTGTTTTGAGCAATATACAACAATTGTAAATTTATATATTCCTTTTATTGCCGATTCTGAAACTGTTAAGCTATCAATATTTAGTTTTCTTCGTGTAAAATTCAAGGTTATTCTGTTTAATAATCCAATATGATTTTCTGAAAACACCGTTATTGTATATTCTTGATACATAGTTAATTATATTAAATATTCAATTTTATTCTTTTGCTACTTTTCATCACCGAATACCATTCTGTCAACAGGAGCTCCGGCAGGCACCATTGGAAAAACATTTCCTTTTTTCGCAACATGAACTTCAAGCAAATATGGTTCATCACAATTCCATAAACGTTGCATTGCTTCAACCAATTCATTGTGTGAATGAACATGCTCTCCTTTAATTCCATATGCAGAAGCCAGAACAACAAAATCAGGACTTGTAATTGAAGTTGAAGCATAACGCTCATCAAAAAAAAGTTCTTGCCATTGTCGCACCATTCCGAGATAATTATTATTTAAAACAATCATTTTTACAGGAAGCTTATTATGTGCAATTGTTCCTAATTCCTGTAATGTCATTTGGAAACCTCCGTCACCGGAAACTAAAACAATATTTTTATCAGGAGCACCAAATTTAGCCCCAACAGCAGCCGGAAGGCCAAAGCCCATTGTTCCTAATCCACCGGATGAAACCAGGCTGCGTTTGTTTTTAAAATTAAAATAGCGTGATGCAATCATCTGGTGTTGGCCAACATCAGTAACAAGCACAGCTTCCCCATTCAAAGTTTCATTAATATTACGAATCACTTCACCCATTGAAATTTTACCATTATAAGGATAAAGTTCTTTATTAATTACACGCCTTTTTTCTTCATCCTTATATGGAATAAAACTGTTACTCCAAACCTCATGACAATTTTCATTTACCAGATTGGTTATTAGGGGCAGAGTTTGTTTAATATTTCCCAAAACAGCAACATCAACATTAATAATTTTATTTACCTCAGCTTTATCAATTTCAAAATGTATTTTTTTTGCATTTGGTGCATAAGTATCTACTTTACCGGTTACCCTGTCGTCAAAACGCATACCCAAGGCAATTAATAAATCAGCTTCATTTGTTTTTACATTTGGAGCAACATTTCCATGCATTCCGAGCATTCCGGTAAATAATGGATGTTCACTGGGAAGGGCAGAAAGTCCGAGAAGAGTACTTGCCACAGGAATACCTGTTTTATCAACGAACTCTTCTAATTCTTTTTCAGCACCGGCAAGAATAACACCTTGTCCAACAAGAGCTAATGGTTTTTTAGCTGAATTTATTAATTCAACTGCTTTTTCAAATTCATACTGTTTAGTTTCAGGAACGGGTATATAACTTCTTATTTTATCAACTTTCTTATAGCTAAAATCCAGTTCATTGAGCATGGCATCTTTGGTTAAGTCAATTAAAACCGGCCCCGGGCGGCCTGATTTTGCAATATAAAATGCTTTAGCAACTGCTTCAGGGATTTCATCAGCTCTTCTAACCTGAAAATTCCATTTAGTAACCGGCATTGAAATACCTACTATATCAGTTTCCTGGAATGCATCTGAACCCAACAGGTGAGAATAAACCTGTCCTGTAAAGCAAACCACAGGTGTTGAATCGAGAAACGCATCGGCTATACCTGTAATTAAATTAGCTGCTCCCGGGCCTGATGTTGCAAAACAAACACCGGTTTTGCCGCTAACACGTGCAAATCCCTGTGCTGCATGTATTGCACCCTGTTCGTGCCGTGTAAGAATATGTTTTAACTTATGTTGCAATTCGTAATCCATTAGTTTATCGTAAACCGGCATTATTGCTCCTCCCGGATAGCCAAAAATTATTTTTGCCTCTTCAGCTATTAATGCCATTAGCAATGCCTCTGAACCTGTTACACGAATACTTTTATCTTTTTGTACTTCTGTTTTTTCTTTTGTTAATGTTTCCATACTGAAAAATTGTATAATTAACTATGGCTTCAAATTAATCTTATTGCACCTTTATCGGCAGAACTTACAAAAGCGGCATAAGCTTTTAGGGCTTTTGATACTTTTCTGTCTCTTTTGGGTTTGAAAGCATTAATTTTTTTATTTAATTCAAAATTTTTCCTTTTTTTAAGTTCTCTGTCTGAAATCATAACATTTATTGCTCTTTCCGGAATATTTATTTCAATTTCATCACCATCTTTTATTAAGCCTATATTACCTTCGGCAGCAGCTTCAGGCGATACGTGCCCTATAGATAAGCCGGAAGTTCCTCCGGAAAAACGCCCGTCGGTTATTAAAGCACATTTTTCACCTAATCCAATTGATTTTAAATAGCTTGTAGGATAGAGCATTTCCTGCATACCAGGCCCGCCTTTGGGCCCTTCGTAGCGTATTACGACAACATTTCCTTTTTTAACCTTGCCATTTAAAATACCGTTTACTGCATCATCCTGCGATTCGAACACAATGGCTTTTCCTTTAAAATAATAGAGCGATTCTTCAATGCCGGCTGTTTTTACAACACAACCATCAGGTGCAATATTACCATAAAGAATAGCTAATCCGCCTTCTTTTGTATAGGCATTTTCAACATCACGAATGCAACCTTCCTCTCTGTTCAAGTCCAGCTCTGTATAATATTTTTCCTGTGATGCAGAATTTAAATTTCGTCCTGTTTGGCCCGGTGCACTTTTATAAAACTTTCTATTTTCTTCAGTACATTCACCTGAGGTTACAGCATATTTTTCAAGTTTCGATTTTAAATATTGCATATCAACACTAAAAACCGAACTATTAATTAACCCTTTTTTTTCAAGCTCATACAAAATTCCCATTACGCCCCCTGCCCTGTGAACATCTTCAATATGATAAGCAGAATTAGGCGATACTTTGCAAATACATGGTATTTCTAATGCTAAATCGTTAATATCTTTTAAGTTAAAATTTATGCCTCCTTCATGTGCAACTGCCAGTAAATGCAAAATTGTATTTGTTGAACCACCCATGGCAATATCTAACGACATGGCATTTAAAAATGCTTGTCTGCTTGCTATTGCTCGTGGAAGAACATTTTCATTTTTTTGGCGGTAATACTGATTAGTTAACTCAACAATGATTTCTGCTGTTCTTTTGTAAAGCTGCATCCTGTTTTTGTGTGTTGCCACTAAAGTTCCGTTTCCCGGAAGGGAAAGTCCTAATGCCTCAGTAAGACAATTCATTGAATTAGCTGTAAACATACCCGAGCAAGAACCACAAGTTGGGCATGCCGACTTTTCAATTCTATCTAATTCACTATTTTCAATAGTATCGTCAGCCGCTTTTACAATTACATCAACCAGGTCGTATTTTTCATTATTTACAATACCGGCTTCCATTGGCCCGCCCGAAACAAAAATTGCAGGAATATTCAAACGCATGGCTGCCATTAACATTCCCGGAGTTATCTTATCACAATTGCTAACACAAACCAAAGCATCAGCTTTATGTGCATTGCACATATATTCTACACTATCGGCAATAATTTCTCTTGATGGCAAAGAATAAAGCATACCCTGATGCCCCATTGCAATTCCATCGTCAATGGCAATTGTATTAAAAATTGGAGCAAACAATCCTTTTGCTTCAATTTCTGCCTTAATATAATCAGCAACCTTATCAAGATGAACATGGCCGGGAACAAATTGGGTAAACGAATTTGCAATAGCAATAACCGGTTTCCCAAAATTATTTTCCTGCATGCCGTTTGCACGCCATAAGCTTCTGGCTCCTGCCATTTTCTTATCGGTTGCAAACAAAGCACTTCTTAAAGTATTGTTTTCTTTCATACAAATTTTGAAACACAAAAAAACCCTTCCGTTTTTGATGGAAGGGCTTTAATTAATCACTAACTCAATTACAGTCCTTCTCTTAATTCATTTGTAATAATGAATTCAATCACAACCTGGCTTACTGTACTTTTTATAATCATTTTAAAACAAAATTTGAGTAAATGTAGAAGGTACAATTTAGATGGCAATACAATAATATTAAATTTCTATGATGTCAAAGAAGCAATATTTTCACACAACACTCTCATTATATTTACTTTATGGTAATATTATTATTTACCTTAAACTGTTAGTTTATTGAATAATGAATTATTAAAAAGAATTGAACTGATAGTAGTTAATCAGTTAAAAAATGCAGGATAAATACTAAAATATATAATGCACAACACCAATTCACTCTACTTACAACACTGATATAGTATTATTTACAATAATTCGACATGGATCGTTTAAGAATTAAGCCCTGTTTCTTATTCTATATAGGGCAGATTTACCCAATGAAATTAAAATAACCCCCAAAATAGAAAGAATTCCTCCTATAATTTCATGGAACACCGGCAATAAACTAAAATAGAGAAATGTTCCAATCAGGACAAACAAGCCTTTAGTACTTTGTATGATAGAACTGCGCGATGCCTCAATGTAAAGTAATGAAGAATAAGAGGCAATGGCCGTTAAAAAAGGCCCTAGTAATGAACCTATTGAAATATTATAAAATGCATAAGCCGGAATAATGATTGATTTTCCAGAAAGCCCTAAAAGAATTGATGCCAGTATAAATAAATAAATCACCCGGTTAAGTGATAATAGAACAGGGTCAATTTGGTGTATAACTTTTTTTGAAATAATTGTTCCAATAGCAAAACAAAGCGATGAAATAACAATATAACCCGAACCGGATAAAAACATAGTGCTTAGGCTGCCATTGCCTTTATAACTAATTAAAAAAGTTCCGGTAAGTGTAAGAACAATACCAATTATTTCAATATAATTATAACGTTCGCGAAGAAAAGTTACACCAAAAATAGTAACAAAAATAGGCACTAAATTAGCTAAGAATGATACATTGGCCGGGTTTTCAATTATTTTAATAGCGTTAAAAAAGCTATATGTCCCAACCGTTTCAAAAATTCCGATTATGACTATTAACAAATATAATCGTTTTGTTAATGCTTTAAACAGGTTGAATTTTTTTCGCCAAAGCATGTAAACAAGGTTCCAGATTATAGCCAGCCCAAACCAGTAAAAAGCAAATTGTCCAAAGTTAATTTCCTTCATTGCCGCTTTACTGAAAATATAAACGTTGGCCAAGGCTAAAGTGGCTAAAAATGCAAAAAAATAACCTTTAAATGTTGTACTTATTTTCATTTATTATTAAAAACCAATAGTTACAGGTTTTAAATATACACTAAAAGATTATGAATGTTAAAATTCAAATCAGACACCTTAATCTAAAAAACAGATTGTTACTTAATATTTTTTCTATCTCCAAAGAAGATTATAAATTAATATTTCAGGCAGTAATTCTATTCAAACTACTCTAATGATGTTCCTTAATGTCTTTTATATTCAACTGCAAATTTATATTTCCCTTAAAACGGTTTTCCTCTACTGTATAACAAATATCGAATGTTTTTTTACTTTTTACAATTGAAAAACAGTGCCCCAAATTAAATCCAACTGCACTAAATTTTCCATTCCAACCCTCCTGATAAAGCGCCATCTTAATATGTTTATGGTCGTTACCGACCAGTTTACTGTTTCCTGTATCCAAAACATTTTGCGTTAAAAAAACCGGCTTCATATTTCCCGGCCCAAAAGGTTCAAATTGATTCAAAATTCTAAAAAATTTAGCATCAATTTCACTAAATTCAATCTGACTATCAATTTCTATTTGCGGAATTAATTGTTCATGAGTAAGCATTTCAGTAGCTACCTGGTCGAATTGTTCTCGAAAAGCTTCTACATTTTCCTCTTTAAGCGTTAATCCTGCCGCATATTTATGTCCGCCAAAAGTTTCTAACAGGTAACTACATTTCTCAATAGCACGGTATAAATCAAAACCTAAAACTGAACGGGCAGAACCCGTTGCAAATCCGTTCGATTTTGTTAAAACAACTGTTGGCCTGTAGTGTGCTTCAATAAGCCTTGAAGCCACAATTCCAATAACTCCTTTATGCCATTCCGGGTTATATAGCACTGTTGATTTTCGCCCTTGCAAGTCTTTGTCTTCTTCAATCATTTTTATGGCTTCAAGAGTTATTGAACGGTCAAGATTTTTACGTGTATCGTTATTAATATTAATATGTTCGGTAAGCTCAAAAACATCTTTCTTTTCAGAAGAAACCAACAATTCAACCGCTTTTTTACCTGACTCAACACGTCCTGCCGCATTAATTCTTGGGCCTATTTTAAAAACAACACTTGTAATATCAATATTTTGTTCATTAATTCCGGCAAATTCAATAATTGACTTTAATCCGGCACTGGGGTTTTTATTCAGTTTTTGAAGGCCGTAAAATGCCAAAACTCTATTTTCATCAATAATAGTTACAATATCTGAAGCTATGCTAACTGCAACAAAATCAAGCAAATTAAAAACTTTATCTTCTTCAATTGAATTTTGCCCGGCATAGGCCTGAATTAATTTAAATCCCACACCACAACCTGATAAATCTTTAAACGGATAAGTACAATCAGGCTGTTTCGGGTCGAGCACAGCAATAGCATTCGGAATTTTCTCATCCGGATTATGATGGTCGCAAATTATAAAATCAATATTTTTTTCATTAGCATAGTCTATTTTATCAATAGCCTTTATTCCACAATCTAAAGCAATAATTAATGTAAATCCATTCTCTTCAGCATAATCAATGCCTTTGAAAGAAATACCATAACCTTCTTCGTATCTGTCGGGAATATAGTAATCTATAATATCAATATAGTCTTTAAAAAACAAATAAGTCATGGCAACCGATGTTGTGCCATCCACATCATAATCACCATAAATCAATATTTTTTCTTTATTTTTAACCGCATCCGTTATACGGTTTACAGCCAAATCCATATTCTTCATTAGAAACGGGTCGTGTAATTGTGACAATTCAGGCCTGAAAAAAGACTTGGCACTTTCAAAGTCATGAATTCCACGTTGAACCAATAAATTACTTAATGATTTATCAATATTCAGAACCTCCGATAAATGTTTTACATCTTTTTTATTTCCCGGTTCTTTTATTATCCAACGTTTTTCCATTTCTCACAATTCTGAATTAATTTTTAATTAAATTTTACATGGAAAATACGTGAAAAATTTAAGAGAAGCTTATGCTTAACTTCTTTTATATCAATTTTTTCACCTACCTCTTTTTCCAACGAGGTTACTCCTTTGTCAACAAACCCACACGGATTAATATAATTGAAATAATTTAAATTTGTATTTACATTAAATGCAAATCCATGCATGGTAACTAACTTACTAACTCTAACGCCAACCGCACAAATTTTGCGGGCTTTACCTTTATTTGCCGTATCTAACCAAACTCCGGCTGCACCGTCTAATCTGGATGCTTTAACTCTATAATCACTTAAAGTTGAAATAATTACTTCTTCTAACTGATAAATATATTGTTTTATTCCAAGATTAAAATACTCAAGGTCAAGAATAGGATAACCCACAATTTGGCCGGGGCCATGGTAGGTAATATCACCTCCTCTGTTAGTTTTAAAATAGCTGGCATTAATTTTTTGAAGGAATTTACTATCAATTAATAAATTATTTTTTTCGCCACTTTTACCCAATGTATAAACATGCGGATGCTCACAAAAAAATAAGGTGTTTTCAGCATTTTTCACACTATTAGCTTTCTCGTTTAGAATGTTATCGAAAACTCTTTCCTGTAAATTCCATGCTTTTTTGTACTCTGTAATGCCTAAATCCTGAAATGTAATTTTATTTTGCATATTAATTCGAGTAAAAAGAAACGTAAAGTTTGGCTTATTTTTGTTGAATTCCAAACATTATTTATAAGCATTGTTGTAAGATTCGGAAGGCGAAGGATTTATATCTAAAGAAAATCTGATATCTTTGCACGAATTTTTTATTTAAGAATTTGTTGCAGGTTATTGACATAAAATAATAAATACAGTTAAATGGACAATTTAGAATTAAACGAACAGGAAATACAAAGAAGGAATTCGTTAGGCGAATTAAAAAAATTGGGAATCAATCCTTATCCGGCAAATAAATATGAAGTAAACTGTTCTTCGGTTGAAATAAAATCAAATTATGATGATGAAAAGAAAAACTATCAGGAAGTCAGTATTGCAGGCAGAATAATGAGCCGAAGAATAATGGGCAGTGCTTCATTTGCTGAAATTCAGGATGATAAGGGGCGAATACAGGTTTATTTCAGACGTGACGATATTTGTAAAGATGACGATAAAACACTTTATAACACCGTTTTCAAAAAACTTCTCGATATAGGCGATATTATAGGAATTAAAGGGTTTGTATTTAAAACCCAGGTAGGCGAAATTTCTATTCACGTAAATGAATTTACGGTTCTAAGCAAGTCAGTAAAGCCGTTGCCTGTTGTAAAAGAAAAAGAGGGCAAAATTTATGATGCTTTTAGCGACCCTGACCAACGATACCGCCAACGTTATGTTGACTTAATTGTGAACCCACACATTAAAGATACGTTTATAAAGCGAACAAAATTAATGGATTCAATTCGTGGTTTTCTTAATAACAAAGAATACCTTGAAGTAGAAACACCTATTCTTCAACCTGTTTATGGCGGAGCAGCTGCCAGGCCTTTTAAAACATTTCATAATACATTAAATCAAACTTTATATTTAAGAATTGCCAACGAATTGTATTTAAAACGATTAATAGTTGGCGGATTCAAAGGGGTTTATGAGTTTTCTAAAGATTTCAGAAACGAAGGGATGAGCCGGTTTCACAATCCTGAATTTACCCAAATGGAATTATATGTAGCTTATAAAGACTACAATTGGATGATGGATTTAGTTGAAGAAATGGTTGAAAAAATAGCAATGGACTTACATGGCACCACAAAAGTTACTGTTGGCAAAAATGTTATTGATTTTAAGCGTCCGTGGAAACGATTAACCATGTTTGAAGCTATTAAAGAATATAATGGAATTTCAATTGAATCAATGAATGAAAAAGAATTAATTGAAACAGCTAATAAACTGGGAGTTCCAATAGATGAAACTATGGGAAAAGGTAAAATTATTGATGAAATTTTTGGCGAAACTGTTGAAGGAAAATTAATTCAACCGACATATATTACTGATTATCCGATTGAAATGTCGCCATTGGCAAAAAAACATCGTAGTAAGGAAGGCCTGGTTGAACGCTTTGAATTAATTTGTAACGGAAAAGAGCTTTGCAATGCTTATTCTGAATTGAATGACCCTATTGACCAAAGACACAGGTTTGAAGAACAATTGCTGCTGGCCAAGAGAGGCGATGATGAAGCCATGGTTTTAGACGAAGATTTTTTACGTGCCATTGATTACGGCATGCCGCCAACATCAGGCTTAGGAATTGGAATCGACCGGCTAACAATGATTATGACGAATTCCAATTCAATACAAGACGTTATCTTTTTCCCTCAAATGAGGCCGGAAAAGAAAATACAAAAAGATGAACCGGAAAAATTCATGGAATTAGGAATCCCTGAAGAGTGGATATCTATTGTTCAAAAATGCGGATTTTTAAATATATCTGAATTAAAAGGACTTAACCCGAATAAACTGCATCAACAACTTTGCGGCATGAATAAAAAACATAAACTCGGATTAAAAAATCCATCGCAGGATGAAGTAAAAGCATGGATTGAAAAGGTTGATTAACTTAATTGGTAAATCAGCAAACCGTATTCAGTAAACTATGTACAAACCGATACAAATAGCGAGTAGCAACTTCCTGCTAACCGGGCTAAATATTATTTTAAGGTGCTATAACAATATTTATTCTACACATTAACCCGCTTAATTCATACAAGAACGGAGTGAATTGAATGAATTCCGATAAATCGGAACAGGTAGTGTGATGGGGCGTGGGAAGCAAAGCCTGCCTGCAGCAGGCAGGCGGGAAACCCCGATCCGATAGCTATCGGATTAGTAATACCCAAATTTGGGGTTGTGAAACAACACAAATTTGTTGGTATAGTCTTAATCGTAGAAAATGTATGCATTTTCCGGGTTAAAATAATTACTGTTCTTTTTCTTGATAAAAAGAACCAAAAATCAATCAAAATTGAACGCATTTTGATACTTGCCCTATTGCTTTAAGTCAGATTAG
>JAADFW010000253.1 GCA_013152655.1 Chlorobiota bacterium | reverse complement strand
ATATGAATTTAACTTCGTGGAAAGGTTCGATTGTTAGAAAACAAGACATTTTTATTGCTAAAAATTATTTAACCAAAGACGAAAAGAATACGACGCCTTAAAAGCTGACGAAGAGGATATTAAAGAATTAAAACAGATTGAAGAAGAAATTAAAAAACTGAAAAAATAATAAAGGAAATTCACGCAGCAGCTATACACATTCCGATGAAAAATCGGAAAAAGAATGTCTTGCCTACGTACCGTAAAAATGAAACTTGTAGTAAGTTTGAAAGAGAAAAAATATATTGAAATGATAGAATACCAGTGCCTAACGTACGCTAAACTTAATTGCAGGTTTTGTGGTTTATGGAATGCTATTTCTACATAATAAACTATGCCATTAAATCGCCACCTTTTTCGAAATTGCCTGATGTTAACAGTCCGCTTAATTCCGGGTAATAATAATAAGCCATGAAATCTTTAGTAGTATAAGTTTTTAGTAAAGACGGGTTAATTTTAGCTATGGGCCTTGCTTTCATTTGTGTTGTATCAAAAGGTTTTAAGAAGAATTTGATATCTTCTTTTGTTAATGATGGCTGTAGCCAATTCATGGCATCTTTGGGGGGAATAATTAAAGGCATCCGTTTTTTTAAGTTGTGAATTACTGACAACAATTTATTAGCTTTAGTAGTAATTATAGAATAAGTTTGATAAACTTCGCCGGTAGAATAATCAACAAATGATTCCCAAATTCCTCCAAACACAAACATTTCATTGTTTTTTAAAGTAATGTAGAAAGGATATTTTTCAGTTTTATCTCCTTTAATTTTGCGATGGCGCCATTCAAAAAATCCGGAACAAAGTACCAAACAACGTTTTGTGAGAATGGGGCCGCTATATATACGGCTTTCAAAAATAGTTTCAGCTTTGGCATTTAAAGTGTTATACTTTTTAATAAATTCATCGGCTTGTTTTTTTGATTTTATATGTTTTGGAACCAGTCCCCAATAAAAATGTTGTATTTTTTCAGGTTTATCGCTGCTAATAACCGGCATGGCTGGATGATTAAAACCGCTAACAATTAATTTATCATCAAACACTTCCAGTTGTTCAGCATCAATAATTTTGTTTTTTATTAAGCTCTTAGCGTTAGTTTTTGCTATTTGGTAGTAGAAACACATATATTCATTAAATTGAATTAAAAATAATCAATTTTTGGTATAAAAATTGAGTTTACATCTGTTTAATATTAAAAAATGAAACAATAGTAAAATATAGTATAAACAGTTCAACAAATGAAAAATATTGCATTACTAATTATATTTGGCCTAATTTTAAAAAACGGATATACTCAATTTAACAATCTTAATATTGAAAATGATATTGTGAAATCTGAAAAACGTATATGGAAAGATTTTTATTATAGAAAAACAGTTGAGAAAAAATCACCTTTAATTGGAATAAAACAAACAGTTATTAAAGAGGTAAGCTATTCGGGAGATACTAAATATACCATATATGATAACATTTCTTTAAATTCAAAAAGTTTTGACTTAGAAAAAACTGTTTATATGATTATTGACGAAAAAGTGTTTCCGCTTGATGCTTTCTTTTATGAGAATTCAAGAAAAGCAAGTATTTCAGAAAACACTAAAACAATAATGACGGCAGATTCAACTAATACTACTGTTGTAACTGGCTATACACAAGATTACTGGAAATTTGCGAAAATAAGTTATGAATTAAATCAGGAAATAATTAACAAAATAACTAAATCTGATGATATAAGATTTAGATATTACACAGGGCCAAGAATGATTACCATAAAACTCAGTAAAAACGATATAAAAAATTTAAAAAAAATAATATTGTATAAGTAACTGAAATTTATTTCAATACTTGTATTATTTCATCCCAGTTTGTAGTGTATCTTCCTGAGAGTTTTTTCTGTCTCAGTTTCCATTTATTACTCATACCCATTATTGCAAGCTTGATCTTATCTCTGCCGTATTTTTTGTTTATTTTGTCGGTAGCTTTTATAACCATGTTCCATTTCACTCTGTTATTCACCTCAAAAAAACCATATTGTATTTCATTTTCAGGCATTAACCCATCAACAATAACGCCGGCTTTTTTGTAGTAATAATCTATACTGTATATTTGCTTTAATGCAATAATTGCATAATGTGCCAATTGATAATTACTATTGGTTGGAACCGGCAAAGCAAATGTTTTGCTTTTGTTATATTGTTTGTCTCTTGAATTAAAGGGGTCGGTATGAATAAATACGGTAATAATACTTGCAACAGATGATTGCTTTCGCAGTTTTTCAGAACAGCGTGTAGCATAAGTTGCAACTGCTTCACACAGATATGTGTAACTGTTTATTTTTTTTCCGAATGCACGTGTGGTGGCAATTGCTTTTTTATCGGGTAGGCACAGTTCAATTGGCATACATGAGACACCAAGCAATTCCTGTTTAATTCTCAACCCGACTACCGACATTTTTTTCCTTATCCATTGATTATTGATTTGTGTAAAATTATAAGCGGTAATAATGTTGTTCTTACGAAGCAATTTGTGATGTTGCCTGCCTATTCCCCAAAGTTTTTCAACATGGGTATTTCTTAAAATACAATCGCGTTGTTGGGTGTTGTTAATAATAAAGAGCCCGGGATAAACCTTGTTTTTTTTAGCAATTTTATTTGCAATTTTGGCCAACGATTTTGTTTTGCCAACTCCAATGCTTACCGGTATTCCTGTTGATTTGAAGACGGTTTGCTGAATTTTTTGAATAGTAGCATACAAATTATTTGTATTTGTAAGTATTAAAAAAGCTTCATCAATAGAATAAATTTCCATTTCGGTTGTAAATATGCGTAGAACATCCATCACACGTTGCGACATATCGCCATATAATGTATAGTTTGATGAAAATACGTGTACCTTGTGGCGTTTTAAGAAATCTTTTTTTAAAAATGCAGGTTCTGCCATTTTTAATCCTAATTGCTTTGCTTCTTCCGATCTTGAAATAATACAACCGTCATTATTCGATAGTACTACCACAGGTTTTCCTTCAAGCTCTGGCCTGAAAACACGTTCGCACGACACATAAAAATTATTACAATCCACCAGTGCAAACATTTTATTCAAATAAGATTGTTAAACAATAGACATAAGGCTGTTGTAATTAAGAGCTACAACAATTTAAATAAAAGACGAATATTTAATAACAAACAGAAATAAATATTCACCAACATAGCTTACGACTCGCTTTTTTACTTCCTCATTCAATAGTGTGTTCTGATAGAATATGTTACCACGCCCCAAATTCTAAAGTCGTTATATTCTGAAATTTTTATTGGTGGGTAATCTGGATTTTCGGGTATCATATACATTTTGTTTTTAATTTTTCTCACTTTTTTTAGTGTAAATTCACCATCTAATACACATAGCAAAACCGAATCTGGTTTTGGATTAAGAGCTTTGTCAACTATAATCAAGTCACCGTTGTATATTCCGCTGTTAATCATCGAATCTCCCGTAACACGAGCAAAAAAAGTTGCACTTCGGTTTTTTATAAGCTTTTTGTCTAAGCTTAATCTTTCTTCCATATAATCTTCAGCAGGAGAAGGAAATCCTGCTTGAATTTTTGTAAGAAGTAATGGTATTTCGCACAAAACACTTTCAGCAATTTTGAATACTTTAATTTGATTGTTTTTAATAATTTTTGTTTTCATTTTTTTATATACAGTTAAATATAAGTCTGTTATTATTATGAATTAAAAGCTAAAAAATTCAAAACTCTACTTAATTATTAATTCACCGGCGGACTAATATAAAATTCATCAACCAGTTGTTTTATCAGTGGCAATTTCTTTTCGCTATAACGCGGGTCTTCTATGATAGGCTCTTTTAACATTCTAATAACTTCAAGGCTGTAAAAATCAAACTCTTCAACCACTTTCCCGGTAATGGCGTACACCCCTCTTCCCTTAAACGGATAGTTCTTTGCTACATCAGGGAAATGTGTAGTATCAATAAAAGTACCTTGTTGGTCTAAAAAAGTTCCGAAAAACATGGTGTCATTTTTAATAGTCCGGGTAATTTTCATGGCAACTAAATAACCCCAAACGGTAACAATTTTGCCAAGGTATTTTGGTAAATGGCTTGCCGATAAATTATTTTCCGGATAGTTTACTAAAAGCATAAACGGATTATAAAGCGAAAAACCTAACAATTCCATTTGGTCAAAAGCATCTTCATACTTCGACTCAAGCAGTTTTGGAATTGTAAAATTTTTTGGTTTAACCCGGAATAGTTCCATTTGTTGAGTTCGTTTTTCATGGTTTGCAATTTTAAAGTGTGCTTCCCATAGAAGCTCCTTTTTATTAATTTTTGTAAAATTAAAAGCATCAATGCGAATAAGAATTCTAATTTGTTCCAGGCTAATTGAAACGCGTTCAAGAAAATTATTAAAATCAATAAATATTCCGTTTTTAGTACGTTCTGTTAAAATACTGGTAGCGGTATTTGCTTCCAGTCCGTGCAATAGCATAAAGCCAAGGTAAATATCTTTTCCGTAAATAGTGGTTTGCAATTTACTTTTGTTCACACACGGAGCATGAATGTTTGCTCCCCACATACGGGCTTCATGCACATAAAATTCAGTACGATAAAAACCACCGAAATTATTTATTACGGCAACCATAAATTCGCGTGGGTAATAAGCTTTAAGATAAAGGCTCTGGAAGCTCTCAACGGCATACGAGGCTGAATGGCCTTTAGCAAAAGCATAACCTGCAAAACTTTCAATTTGTTTCCAAACTTCAATGGCAAGCTTATTATTGTATTGTTTTTGCCGGCAGTTTGCAAAAAATTTGTCGCGTACCAGGTCAAATTCTTTACGTGAACGAAACTTTCCTGACATGCCCCGACGCAAAACATCTGCTTCCGACAAGGATAATCCGGCAAAGTAATGTGCTACTTTTATTACATCTTCCTGGTAAACCATAACGCCAAAAGTTTCGGGCATAATATTTAAAAGTACCGGATGTGCTTCTTTTCTTCGTTCCGGGTAACGAAACCGCAAAATATATTCGCGCATCATGCCGGAGCGTGCTACTCCGGGGCGAATAACCGAGCTGGCAGCCACTAAGCCCAGATAATGTTCTACTTCCAGCTTTTTAAGAAGCATTCGCATGGCCGGCGATTCAACATAAAAACAACCTATAGCCAGGGCATTTTTCAGTAGGTGTTTCACACGTTTATCTTCTTTAAATTTTTTGATATCGTGAATATCAATAGGCTTAGATTCAGGGTTATTTTTATGAATAATGTCAATAGCATCTTTTATTTTACCGAGTCCGCGTTGACTTAAAATGTCGAATTTGTACAGGCCAATATCTTCGGCAATAATCATGTCAAACTGTGTGGTGGCATAACCTTTAGGTGGCAACGAGGTGGCTGTGTAGTAATGTATTGGCTTTTCTGAAATTAATATACCACCGGCGTGAATGCTTAAATGGTTTGGAAAACCATGGATTAACTTACCGTATTTTATTACTAATTTCGACAGGTGGTCTAATTTATTGTAATCGTATTTTCCGTTGCTGAGCAAATCAATTTCATGTTTGGGTAACCCGAAAACTTTTCCCAATTCGTGAACTACTGCCTTAAATTGGAATGTATTGTATGTTGCCAGCAAAGCAACATTTGGGAAACGGTTAAAAATATAACGGGTAATATCATCGCGGTCTTTCCATGAAAAATCAATATCAAAATCAGGAGGGCTTTTACGATACAGGTTTATGAATCGTTCAAAATATAAATCAAGTTCAATGGGGTCAACATCGGTAATGCGAAGCAGGTAAGCCACAATACTGTTGGCCCCACTACCGCGCCCAACGTAAAAATATCCTTTTCGGCGTGCATAAGAAACTATATCCCAATTGATTAAGAAATAAGAAACAAAATTTTTCTGTTGTATAACTTCCAGTTCTTTTTGTACACGAAGCAATATTTTTTCATCCGTATTGGGATATCGATATGTAATCCCTTCACGGCATAATTGCTGTAAAAGCCTGAAATCTTCTTTTTCTGAAGCAGTGAATATTTTTTTATTTTTAGGTGGATTTTCCGGCCCAAATGCGAATGAGATACTACAACTCTCCAGAAGCTTTTGTGTGTTTTCAATAATCTCAGGGAATGCGTTATAAAGCGATAAGAGTTTATTTTGGGAAAACATTACATCGTTTTCTTTTCCCTCTTCATATTTTGACAGCTTACTAAGTAGTGTATTAGTATCAATGGCACGCAGTAGCCGGTGTGCATTAAAGTCGCGTTTATGCCTGAATGTTACAGTTTGCAGAATAACCAGCTTGCTTTTATCTGTTGTTTTATCTGAAAATTTTAACCGGGTTAATTCCAGCGGATGAATACCAATAAATTCATTTTTTTGTAGCGATTGACCTTTGAATTTTGAAAAGGGGTAAATAATGTAGGCATTTTTTAGCGGGGGAGCTGTATCAGGAATTTTTTTACCGGCATGCAAATATGCTGATAAAAAATCATTGAGTTCTTTAAACCCTTCGTTGTTTTTTGCAATACCAATAAATTGTTGCTGTGCGCCATTTCTGAAATCAATGCCTAAAACAGGCTCTATGTTATAATCAGGAGCCAGGCGTGTAAAATTGAGGCAGGCAGAAGTACTATTTATATCGGTCAAAGCAAATTTTGTAACACCGCATTTTTTTGCCTCAGCCAATAACTCAACCGGCTTCATTGTTCCATAGCGAAAACTGTAATATGTGTGAGTGTTTAGGTACATTTAATTGTAATTAGTGAAAAGTGAAAAGTGAAGGGTGAAGGGTGAGCTGTGGGTTAGTCACTGTAAAAAACGGGACAGGCTGTAGAAAATTTATGAACTGAACTTGCGAGCTCAACGAAGTTAATTTTCCGGGTTAAATTTTTACCTGCTTAAAAAATAAATATATCTGTTTAATAGTGCTTTTGTATTTTCAATTAATAAAATTCCTTTATTATAAACACCAGTATCAATGTAATTAAAGTCACTACAAATTGTGATGTAATTTTTTAATCGGCTTAATGCATGCCTGGCTGCTTTTATAAATTGTGCATCTTGTTGGTAATTAATCTTTTCAAGATTTTCTGATATTTTCCTGTTATAGGGTATGTAATTGGTGGTTATGCTTGTAGCAGCATTTTTCAGAAGGCTTCCTAAATTGCCTTGCTGGTCAGCCGGAAGAGCAGGAATAATCTCTGCGTAAACAATAGATTTTATTTCCTTACATTTTCTCCATGCTTCTAACTTGATAAATTTTTTGGTTGGTAAACAGGTTCTGATGGGTTTATTTGTTGCGGTTTGTATATTTTGATTTTCTATTTGCATGTTCATTATTAAGTGGTTTAAAGTTTAAAATTTTATATTGCAGAGTAACAAAATATTGAGTATGTTGGTTTCTTTTTAAATTGTTTTCTTAATTTATTGTTATTAGCTTGTCGGCAGACAATGCGTTAAAAGATTCGGATTGTTTTAAATATTTAACGTCTATTCCGACAGCTCTTATCACAGCTTTACTTCCATAACGATTACGCATTTTGTCGATAGCCCGGTACAGGTGAATAAATTGCGCAGTATCTTCAAAAAGATTTATTTGATATGCTCCGTGTACAATATTACTGAACCGTACACCGATTAAACGTACTAATAACCTTCTGTTGTACAGTCGCTTAAATAATTCGGCAACAACCGGAATAAGTATATGGTCGGCTGATGTATAGGGTATTTTTCGTTGTAAAGTGTACGTGTTAAAATCTGAGTAACGAATTTTTACGGTTATGGTAGCAGCTACTTTTTCTTTTTTTCGTAGTTGGTATGCCAGGTTTTCAACCATGGAAATCAGTATTCTTTTAAGTTTGCCTATATCAATGGTATCACGCTCAAAAGTTCGTTCGGTAGAAATTGATTTTTTTTCAGAATAAGGAATAACCGGTGTGTTATCAATACCATTTGCTTTCTTCCATATTATTTTTCCATTTTTACCAAGTACTTTTTCCATAAGTTCAACTGGCGATTGCTGTATGGTTTTTATCTGTTTTACCCCAAGGTTTCTTAAAATCTGGTATGTTTTATTGCCCACCATAGGAATTTTACGAATAGACAATGGAGATAAGAATTTTTTTTCATTGCCATAGTCTATTTTTATCTGGTTATTGGGTTTAGCTTCTCCGGTGGCAATTTTCGAAACTGTTTTATTATTCGATAATCCAAAGGAAATAGGAAGCCCGGTTTCTTTTATTATTTTTTTTCGTATTTCGGAAGCCAGTTTATGATTTCCAAAAAACTTATCCATTCCCGTAAGGTCAATGTAGAATTCATCAATAGATGATTTTTCAAATACCGGAACATTTTCTTTAATAATATCGGTAACCATTCTTGAAAATTTGGTATAAATTCCGGTATTGCCTCTAATAATAACTGCTTCAGGACATAGCTCACGCGCCATTCGCATAGGCATAGCCGAATGGATACCAAAGGTGCGGGCTTCATAGCTGCATGAAGCAACTACTCCGCGGTCGCTTATTCCCCCAATAAGCACGGGTTTCCCGTTTAACCGGCTGTCTAATAAACGCTCGCAGGATACAAAAAAGGTATCCAGGTCCATATGTACTATAGAACGATTATTCTGTATCATCAATTAGCTTTTTCTTTAGTTGTTCTACATCTTTTTTTAATTCATAAATAGTACCGGCCAGTTCACTTATATTAACTTGAGGGGGCTCTGAACCGGGCAAGTCAAAACTGGTATAGCCTTTGGCTTCCCATACTTCAACAAGTTGATCTGTTTTTAATATATAGGGCTTAAATTCTGGGTTATCTGATTTCAATAGCAGTTCTTTATGGTTTAAATTATTAATTATACGTTTATAAACTATTCCTTCGTCTTTGGTTACAAGTACATAACATTTTTCGTTTTTAATATTGAACCAGTCTTGTACGTATTCGCAAATAATGTATGAACCCGGAAGAACAGGCAACATGCTTTCTCCGGTTATCTGAAATAAACGGTAAGTACGGTCGGCCGGAAGATCGGGGTACGGAAAATTGAATTTTGGAAGGCTTTCAATAAAATCTACATCGCCATATCCTTTGGTGTATCCGGCTGATGCTTTTACCGGCACTATGGTACAAAGCTCTTTTTCATCGTGCTTATTAACGGCAATAGGAAGAATTCGCAATTGTTGCCCTTTTATATCCGGTTGAACAATTTTTTCCTCTTTGCTCATATCTTTGTTGATAAGCATATCAATGCTAACATTAAAATAGTGGCAGATATTGAGTATGGTTTGTAATTTGGGTTCGGTACGGCCTTCTTCGTAAGCACCAATCAGTGAACGTTTTATTCCAATTTTGCCGGCCAGTTGTTCCTGGGTTAAACTTTTTTCTTTTCGTAATAATCGTAAGTTTTGTCCTAGAAAATTCATGTTATTATAATTTAGTGAATAGAGAGTAGTGAGTGATGAGTGTGCGGTGGGTGTTTGTTAAAATAAAAGTTACTATTGTTCCTGTTTTGCTCATGTTGTTATTCTGATATCGGGATAACCAACAGGAAAAACTGGTATTTTGTAATTAAGCGTTTTTCCAGCGTTCAAGCCCGGGAATTCCTTTTGTGAAAAATCCGGAAAGAAAACCGGGAAATCCCATTTCTTTCATTTTCCCTTTTACTAAGGTTTTCATTTCATCAACGGTCATATCAGGTTGGGTAAAATCTCCGTTTTCATAACAATAGCTGCAATACATTAAATTTTTTGTTCCATCAGAATTTGTTCCTCCATTTTTTGGATCTTTTTTCATTGGCATTCCGCAGCTTTGACAATTTTTGTATTTCTTTTCCATTTTTATAATTTTTTGTTAAACTTAAAATAGTTATTTATGTTAGATTTTGTAATCAGTAATCAATTTAAGCAGTGAGCAGTAAATAGTGGATTTTTGGTTATTGCGGTGGGGTAAGTGGGCGTTGTCTGTTAATAAATAAAATTTGAAAGAACGATGAGTTAAGTATATAATTTAAAATGCTAATATAATAAGAATTCTAATTAAAAAAGAATTATGTAGTAATTATTTTTATTTTTTTAGTAATTACCTTAATAATTACTAATCGTGATAATTTATTAAATGAAGTTAAAGAAGAAAAATATCTCTTTTTACCAATTAAAATTTTATTATATATTTGCCCCACTTAAATTATTAAGAAAAAGAAATTATGAAGAACATTAGAATTATTGTTTTAGCAAAGCAAGTTCCTGATACCAGAAACGTTGGTAAAGATGCAATGAAAGCGGATGGAACAGTAAATCGTGCTGCATTGCCTGCTATTTTTAATCCGGAAGACTTAAATGCATTAGAACAAGCTTTGCGCATAAAAGATAAATATAAAAATGTAACAGTTACACTTTTAACTATGGGGCCGGGAAGAGCTGCCGAAATAATTAGGGAAGGTTTGTATCGTGGTGCCGATAATGGTTTTTTATTAACCGACCGAAAATTTGCCGGATCAGATACATTGGCAACATCGTATGCTATTTCGCTTGCCATAAAAAAAATAGCACCTTTTGATATTGTAATTTCAGGAAGGCAGGCCATTGATGGCGATACTGCCCAGGTAGGCCCGCAAGCTGCCGAAAAATTAGGAATTGCACAAGTTACTTATGCTGAAGAAATTTTAGAAGTTACCGATAAAGATGTAACTATAAAACGCCGCCTGGAAAGAGGCATTGAAACAGTAAAAGCCCCAAGGCCTGTTTTAATTACTGTTCACAGTTCGGCTCCTAAATGCCGTACCAGAAATGCTAAATTTATTATGAAATATAAACACGCATTAACAGTTACCGAAATGCAGGATGCAACTACTGATTATGAAAAATTGCATCAAAATCGCCCTTATTTGGATATTGAAGAACTAAGTGTTGACGATATTAAGGCAGATGTGAATTGGTTAGGGCTTTCAGGTTCGCCTACTAAAGTTAAATCTATTGAAAATGTTGTTTTACAAGCAAAAGATGCTAAAATTCTTACAGATTCAAATAATGATATTGAAGAAATGATAAAAGAATTAATTGAAAATCATACTATTGGATAAAATTTGGCTTTTGGCATTAGGTTTTTGGTATCAGGCATTAAAATTTATGAAAAACTTTAGAGAACTTACAATATGGAATGACAGTTTAATAATTGTAAAGATTATTTACAAACTTACGCAAAGACCCAAAACTAAAAACCCGGAAGCTCAACTCCAATTAATTAATTGATAACAATAAAAAATAATAAATATGAATAACGTATTTGTATATTGCGAAATTGACGAAGGTAATGTTGTAGATGTTAGTCTTGAATTACTGACAAAAGGCCGCAAGTTAGCTAATGAGCTAAAATGTCAGTTAGAAGCAGTTGTAATAGGTGATGAATTAAAAAACATAGAAAAAGAATTATTTCCTTATGGGGTTGATACTATTCATATAGCTGAGGATAAAAGATTATATCCGTTTCAGACACTTCCGCATGCTTCAATAATGAAAAAACTTTTTGAAGATGAAAAACCACAAATTGTATTGTTTGGAGCAACCTCGATAGGCCGTGATATTGCACCCCGAATTGCATCGGCAATGCGTTGTGGATTAACGGCAGATTGTACCAGCCTTGTTATTGGCGAACATTTTGATAAAAAAGCAAACAAGGAATATAAAAACTTACTATACCAGATTCGTCCTGCTTTTGGCGGTAACATTATTGCCACAATTATTAATCCTGAGATGCACCCGCAGATGGCAACCGTGCGTGAAGGGGTTATGAAAAAGGAAATTTATGATGCAAAATATAAAGGCAAAATACATAAATTAGAAGTTGATAAATATGTAAATGAAGAAGATTTTGTAGTTAAAATTATTGAGCGGCACATTGAAGCAAAAAAAGTAGATATAAAAGGAGCACAAATTATTGTTGCCGGGGGGTATGGTGTTGGTTCTGCCGAGAATTTTAAATTACTTTATGATTTAGCAGATGTTATTGGAGGTGAAGTTGGAGGTTCCAGAGCTGCTGTTGATGCTAATTTTATTGAACACGAACGACAAATAGGGCAAACCGGCGTAACAGTAAGGCCTAAGTTATATATTGCTTGCGGTATATCAGGCGCTGTTCAACACCGGGCAGGAATGGACCAATCTGCTATGATAATTTCTATAAATACCGATATAAAAGCACCTATTAATTCAATTGCTGATTACGTAATTGAAGGCGATATTTCGGATGTAATTCCTAAAATGATAAAATATTACAAAAAAAATTCCAAATAATTGATTAACTGTTAAATACAAAAAGCATGGCTAATTTTTATGAAGATAACAAAGACTTGAAATTTCATCTTTCACATCCTTTAATGGAAAAAATAGTTAATCTGAAGGAAAGGAATTTTACAGATAAAAAAAAGTATGATTATGCACCGCTCGATTTTGAAGATGCAATGGATTCATATCATAAAGTTATGGAAATTGTTGGAGAAATTTGTGGCGACATTATTGATCCAAATGCTGATTCTGTTGATAAAGAAGGCCCTCATGTTGTAAATAATGAGGTTATTTATGCCAAAGGAACTCAGGAGAATTATGATGCTCTTGTTCAGGCCGGATTAATTGGAATGACATTACCGCGAAAATTTAATGGATTAAATTTTTCAATACTTCCATATATTGTTGCTGGAGAAATGATTTCCAGGGCTGATGCCGGATTTGCAAATATTTGGGGATTGCAGGATTGTGGAGAAACATTATATGAATTTGGTTCTGAAGAAATTAAGAATGAATTTCTTCCAAGATTTGCTAAAGGAGCTACTGCTGCAATGGATTTAACTGAGCCTGATGCAGGATCTGACCTGCAAGCTGTACAATTAAAAGCTACTTATGATGAGAAAAATGATAATTGGCATTTAAATGGCGTAAAACGATTTATAACCAATGGCGATGCTGATATTTCGTTAGTTTTGGCACGCTCGGAAGAAGGAACAATGGATGGACGCGGATTATCTTTATTTGTTTATGACAGGACTGCTAAAGCTGTAACAGTAAGGCGTATAGAAAATAAATTGGGTATAAAAGGTTCTCCAACTTGTGAACTGGTTTTTAAAAATGCTCCGGCTAAACTGGTTGGCTCACGCAGGTTAGGACTTATAAAATATGTAATGTCGTTAATGAATGCAGCACGGCTTGGTGTTGGTGGACAATCGGTTGGAATTTCAGAAGCTGCTTATCGCGAAGCTCTAAAATATGCACAGGAAAGAACACAATTTGGAAAGCCTATTATTCAGTTTCCTGCTGTTTATGAAATGCTTACAAATATGGAAGTTAAATTAAAAGCTGAACGTTCATTGCTTTATGAAACTGCGAGGTTTGTTGATATTTATAAAATTTACAATGAAATTTCAGAAGATAGAAAACTTGAAAAAGAGGAAAAGCAAGAACAAAAAAAATATCAGCGGTTAGCTGATGTATTTACACCATTACTTAAACTTATTGCAAGTGAATATAGCAATCAAATAGCCTATGATGCACTTCAGATACATGGCGGTACAGGATTTATGAAAGATTTTCCAATAGAAAGAATTTATCGTGATGCCAGAATTACAACTATTTATGAAGGAACATCGCAATTACAAGTTGTTGCTGCTATAAGAGGAGTTAGCACGGGAGCATATTTAAATCAGATGCGTGTGTACGAGTCAAATAAAGTAAAACCTGAACTGGAATACTTGAAACGTACATTATTCAGAATGGCTGACGAATATGAGGCTGCTGTAACTAAAGTAACTTCTTATGGTGAAAATGAATATCTTGATTTTCATGCCAGAAGGCTTGTTGAAATGGCAGGTAATATCGTTATGGGACATTTACTTTTAGCTGATACCATGCGCGATGATAGTTATAAAAGCAAAGCTGAAATTTTTATTAAAATGGTTCATGCCGAAAATAAAGAGAAAGTTGACTTTATTAATAATTCTGATTTAAAAGAAATGGGGATTTATAAAAGAGAAGAAGCTTAGATTATATAACCTAAGCTATTTAACTCAAGAAAAGCCGGTGAAGTTTTCATCGGCTTTTTCATTTTAGGGCAAC
>JAADFW010000252.1 GCA_013152655.1 Chlorobiota bacterium | reverse complement strand
CCTAATCCTGTTATACAAAAGTGTATCCATATATATCTTGTGTTATTATTAATAATAAATTATCTAAATAATATTTTTTTCTTTTACTCATTTTCTTGCGCTAATATAAAACCTTAATTATTATTTAATTATTAATTTGCTAGATTTCATTTGATTTTGATAAACAAAAGTTACAAAATATAGCCCGCATTTTAAATTATAAGTATCTATGAATTGATTTATATTTCCTGATAAATCTGCTTTTACTTTTTCACTTTTCATTATGTTTCCAATACTATTTATTATCTCAACAGTAATTTCTGTTTCGGGGACTAAACCATATATTCTGATATTAAATGGCTTGTTTTGTATAACAGGATTAGGATAAATTTTAAATTCTAATATATTGGTAACCTGATCTGAAACAGAAACTATATCAGAATATTCAAATTTCCCGTCAAAATCGGTTTGCTTTAACCTGTAGTATGAAATTCCATTTAAAGGTGATAAGTCAATGTATTCATAATTTATCAATCTATTAGAGTTTCCATTCCCGTTTACAAAATCCAAAATATCAAAATTAACACCATCTTTAGATCTCTCAACGGTAAAAAAATCGTTATTTTTTTCGGATAAAGTTGCCCATTTTACATTGATAGTTGAAGATTCCGGTTTAACATTAAACTCAACCAATTCAACTGGCAAAGTACCGGAACCTCCACCAGTAAAATCGCTGAATGAAGTAATATTGTTCCAATTTAAAGTATTGTTAACAACATCGGCTAAAGCGTTGCCATGTGACCAACCAGAATGATATTTTGCCGGAAAAATGGCGCTTTCATCACCAACAATATCGTTATCAGTATATATATAACTTACACTATAATCCGGATTGGAAATTCCGGTAGGTTCTAATGTCCAATATCTTGAGATATAATTACTTCCTGATAATTGATTATAAACACCATCAGTAACTTGTAAGCTAATATTTGCAGAATTTAAAACACCACTATTTAAAATAAAACTAAAAGGAGAATAATCATCTACATCTCCTATTGGGAAATTCATGGTATTGCCTTGTACAACTTTCCATATTACTTTACCCAACTGATCTGCCTGAATATAACTCTTTTGATTTCCATTTTTAATGGCAGTAGAAGCAGAATTTTCTATTTGCAAATTATAATTGCCCAATACTAATTTTCCACTTGTTAAATCTAATATATTGTTTATAACAAGATTATTGGATAAGTTAACCTGCCCGGAACTTTTGTTTACAGTTAAATTATAAAATGTGCCGGAAATATTCTGATTATTACTTCCTGTAAGCTTTATTTCACATTTACCGGTGATAAAAACTCCATTATTTATAATATCTCCTTTAACTTCAATATTATAAGTATCATTTAATGAAGCTGTTGTTAAATCGCCTAGTACACTTAAGTTATTCACAATGATATTGGAAGTAATAATAATTGAGTCTGTTGCATTGATAATTACATTGCTATTAAGTGCAGGAATAGTTCCATCAGTCCACGAATTTGGATCGTTCCAATTACCTCCACCAACTCCATTGCTGGTTGAGTTTGACTGTTCGTCAATTAAATCATCAAGATATAAAGTAAAACTTCCACAATACTTTTCTCTTTTATTGTCAACTGAAATATAATACCATTTACCCGGAATTAGTGTGTTCTGTACTTCAATAGTAACAGAATCTCCTTTTTTATGATATCTTTTACTAGCAAGTTCGCTAATTCCATCACTTTCCCAAAGTGCTACATTTATATTTTTAATATTACCTTGGTTTTTACCACGATTAATTGTTACTCTCATATGTTGAGATGTTGCAATGAACTTAAACCACACATTAAAATATGGTTTTGTATTCCACGTTGAAGCAGCAATTTTATCAGGTGTTGCATCTACTGTTGTATAAGCTTTAAAAGCAGAGCATGTATCAATTAGTTCAGAAACATCAATTGCTCCTTCAAAATAATCATTACTTAACTTATCATTAATACATAATGTAAAAGTACCCTGTCTGCTTTTCTTCTTATTATCAACAGAAATATAGTACCAATTTCCGGGAATTAATCCTGCATGAGCAATTGATACATTATCTTTTTCTTTAGAATACCTTTTACTTATCAATTCGGTAGTACCGTCAGATTCCCATAAAGCCAAATTAATTCTTTTAATATTGCCAAATTTGCCACCTCTTTTAACTTCAACAAATATCTGGTTAGTGGTTGCCCTGAACTTAAACCAAACATTGTAATCAGGATGCGTGTTCCAATTAGAAGCAGCAATTCCATCAGAAGTTCCATCTTTTGTTGTATAGGCAGCATTTGCAGAACATGAATTAATAATAGTACTAACATCAATTGCGTTTATCATTAAATCATTTACTGGTTGTGCATATAAATTAATTGACAATAAAATTGTGGTAATTACAACAGATAAAGTAAATATTATTCTTTTCATGATTTTAGATTTTAATTAAACTTAACCTCATTATACAATTAATGTGCAAATGCCAATAAAAACCTAAATATCAATATATTAACAAAAATTATTAATTAGGGAGAGAAATAATTAAGCACAAAATATCAAACAAATACGATATTTCGTGTATTATTTATAATTTACAGATTTCTTTATATTCAATTTTTCCATTCGTGAACGAAGTGTATTTGGATGTAAGCCCAAAATTTCAGCAGCTCCTTTAGATCCTGAAATAGTCCAATTTGTTAATTCAAGTATCCTTAAAATATGTTTACGGATTATATTGTCTAGTGTATCAAACTCATCACTATCAGATGTTTGAATTAAATTAGGAGGCATTAAAGTATTATCAATTTTTAAAACATTACTTTGACTAATTATTATATTTCTTTCTATAATATTTTCCAACTCTCTAATATTGCCCGGCCAGTTATAATTTTGCAAAATATTCATTGATTCATCACTTATACCCGTAATAGTTTTACCTGTTTTTTTACTTATGGTTTTAATAAAATAATTAACTAAAAGTGGAATATCCTCTTTTCTTTCTCTTAATGAAGGCAACTTTATTGGATAAACGTTTAATCTGTAATACAAGTCTGCTCTGAATTTTTGTTCTTCAACCATTTTTTCCAAATCTCTATTGGTTGCAACAATTACACGTACATCAACTTTAACAATTTCATCACTTCCAAGTCGCTCAAACTCACCTTCTTGCAATACACGAAGTAATTTCGCCTGCAATTCAAAAGGTATTTCACCAATCTCATCTAAGAATATTGTACCTTCATTTGCAAGCTCAAATTTCCCTTTCCTTTCTTTATGAGCATCTGTAAAAGCACCTTTTTCATGTCCAAAGAGTTCACTTTCAATTAGATTTGAAGGAAGAGAAGCACAATTAATTTTAATCAAAGGTTTATTACTACGTTTGCTCAAATTATGAACAGAGCGAGCAATTAATTCTTTTCCACTACCTGTTTCACCTAAAACCAAAACTGTTGAATCAGTTTTAGCAACATTTTCAACGCTATGTAAGACCTTAGTAAGCTTTTTGCTTTTACCAATAATATTTTCAAAATTATGATTCAATTTTATTTCCTCTTGCATATAAATATTCTCATCCTGTAGCTTGTTTTTTAATATTTCAAGTTGTTTTAATGAAATAACAAGTTCTTCATGTGTTTTTTGCAATTCAGCTGTACGTTGGTTCACTAATTCTTGCATTTGCAAACTCATTTTTCTTATCATTAAATGAGTTTTTACTCTTGCAATTAGTTCTTCTTCATCAAAAGGTTTGGTAATATAGTCTTGTGCACCTATTTTAAACCCCTCAATAATATCTTTAGTGTCATTTTTTGCTGTTAAAAAAATAACCGGCAAATCATTATATTTTTCATTTTTTCTGATAATTGAACATGTTTCAAAACCATCCATTTCAGGCATCATTATATCTAATAAAATTAGATCAAACTCTCTTTTATAAAGCCATTCAAGTGCATACTTCCCATTTATAGCAAATTCAACTTTAAAATTTTCCCTTTTTAAAGTACTTCCTAAAACCTGAAGATTATTAGGTATATCATCTACCACTAAAATTGAAAATTCAGAAGGGTTTATCTTTATCATATAATTCAATTTAAATTGTAAAATATAAATTTATAATATTGTATTTAGAACTCAGCAATAAAATCTAATTTATTTTGAATAAAAGAATTAAAATTATATAACTAGCTTGTGATAATATAAATAATGTCAAAAAAGTTACTTTGAGTTATACATCTACAAAAAATAGGTACGTTGAAAAAAATACATATTTCCTTAAAAAACTATCATTTTTCACAAGATTATTAATTTTAATTTTTTGTTTAGCAAGGTTTAATTAACTTAGTTTCATAAAATATTTATATATAAATGAATAGTGAGAGTATATTTTGGTTTTTTAAAAAGTTTGAGAAAGATAGCTTAAGTTTACTGTACAGCGGATTATTTACCGAAGAAGTTTTAAGAAAAGTAATGGATTTAAGTGAAATAAAAATTAACTCTTTAGAAGAACTTCGCAAAAAAAAGAAAAGAATGTTGTTTCTTATGGCAGAGGGATTTCAGAATATTATTAAACATGGTGAAAAAACTGAAAAAACAAAAAAAAATATTGAAGACAAAAATTTCTTTTCTACTATAAACAGAGGTGATGTTATTTTTATTTGTACAGGCAACTTAGTTGAGAACACAAATGTAGATAACCTCAAAAAGCAAATATTAGAAGTAAATAGCTTAGATGAAGCCGAATTAAAAGATTTGTATAAATATGTAATGCAGCATGGCAGGTTATCAAGCAAAGGAGGTGCAGGGTTAGGAATAATTACCATGGCAAGAAAATCAGACCAAAAACTCAACTATATTTTTGAAAAATACAATGATAAATTATCGCTTTACTATTCACAAATAATTCTTAAAGCAAAAGAAGAAATATCAGAACAAAGCGTAAATGAAATACTTCCTTTATCAGAATCTATTGATCTTCATAAGAAAATGATAGAAAATAATATTTTAATTATTCAAAAAGGTGATTTTTCGCAAGATTCATTAAATCCGGTTTTACATATCATTAAAAATAATTTGCATGAAGAAATAACAGAATCTGAACAAATTAACGATGCTTATAAGATAGTTCTTAAAATGCTTGAAAACATTGATAAACATGGATTTGAAGTCAACGAAAAAAAAGAAGGAATATTTATACTCGCTAAAAAAAATAATCAATTCGTAATTTGTACCGGTAATTTTATTGAAAATAAAAATATTGAGGCTCTTAATAATCGTTTAATTCTATTGGACGAATTGAAAAATAAAAATGAATTAACAGGGAACAAAGGAAATGAAATAGGTTTTATTGATATAACCCAGGTAAGCAAAGAACCTTTAGAATTTTCATTTGAAAAAATTGATAATCAAAAATCTTTTTTCTCTCTTAGTGTTACGCTATAGTTTACTTCACGGCTATAAAATTAAGTATTTGATTTATGTTTTATTAGGTTACATATAAATTATATATGTGTAGTTTTTATAAAAATAAGTTTACTTAAACCATCTCATTTATTAGAAAGCCCTCAATAAATTTCAGGTACCGATATTTTGTTTATTTTTGACAAAATTTTAAACTTATGAAATTTATAGGTGCACACGTTAGTGCTTCAGGCGGAGTTGAAAATGCCCCGGTTAATGCTCATAAAATAGGTGCAAGAGCATTTGCTCTTTTTACAAAAAATCAACGACAGTGGGTAGCAAAGCCACTAACAGAAAACAACATTTCAGCTTTTAAAGAAAATTGTAAAAAATACAACTATAGTCCAAAACATATTTTACCTCACGACAGTTATTTAATTAATCTTGGCCATCCTGAAAAAGAAAAACTGCAAAAATCACGCGAGGCATTTATAGATGAGATGCAACGTTGTGAGCAACTGGGGCTTGAAAAGTTAAATTTTCATCCGGGAAGTCATTTAAAACTTATATCTGAAGACGATTGTTTAAAAACTATTTCAGAATCAATAAATATTTCGTTACAAAAAACTAATAATGTAACTGCTATAATTGAAAATACAGCCGGACAAGGCAGTAATATAGGCTATACTTTTGAACAACTTAGACAAATTATCGATAGAGTTGATGATAAAAATCGTGTGGGTGTTTGTATAGATACTTGCCATGCATTTACTTCAGGTTATGACCTTATATCAAAAGAAGGTTATGAAACTACCTGGAAAAAATTTGAATTGGCAATAGGCTTAAATTTCCTAAAAGGAATTCATTTGAATGATTCAAAAAAACCTTTAGGCAGCAGAGTTGACAGGCATGATAACATTGGAATTGGATTAATTGGCAAAGAATTTTTTGAACGTTTTATGAATGATAAAAGATTTAATAATATTCCTATTATTCTTGAAACACCTAATGACGGTTTGTGGGCACAGGAAATTGAGATGCTTTATGGATTTGTAGTGAACAGTGAGAAGTGAATTGATATTTTAAAATTTTTACATATAATTTAAAACAATGAAAGACATTAATGATTTAACAAAAATAGCTTTGCAGGTAAGAAGGGATATAGTTAGAATGATACATGCTCCTAAATCCGGCCATCCGGGTGGTTCTTTAGGTTGTGCCGATTTTGTAGTTGCATTATATTTTTCAATTATGGAATATAATGCAAAAAATTTTACTATGGAAGGTAAAAATGAAGATGTCTTTTATTTATCAAACGGCCATATAGCACCTGTATGGTATAGTGTTTTAGCCAGAGCCGGGTTTTTCGATATCAAGGAACTATCAACGTTGCGAAAATTAAATACCAGACTACAGGGACACCCTACTCCTGAAGAAAAATTGCCGGGAATAAGAGTAGCTTCAGGTTCGTTAGGGCAAGGTTTATCTGTTGCACTTGGAACAGCACTGGCAAAAAAATTAAATAATGATAATCATTATGTTTTTAGTTTGCATGGAGATGGTGAACTGGAAGAAGGACAAATATGGGAAGCTGCCATGTTTGCATCGGCCCGTAAAATTGATAATATAATTGCTACCATTGACTATAACGGACAACAAATTGACGGGCCCGTTAATAAAGTTATGCCTCTGGGCGATTTACATGCTAAATGGGAATCCTTCGGCTGGGATGTTTTAGAAATGAACGGACATGATTTTAATGATATTTTAAACACTATTGAAAAAGCAAAAAGCCTTTCAGGAAAAGGAAAGCCAATTGTTATACTCATGCATACAATAATGGGAAAAGGCGTTGACTTTATGGAAGGAACGCATAAATGGCACGGCGTTGCTCCAAATGATGAACAGTTAGCAGAAGCACTTAGCCAATTGGAAGAAACCTTAGGCGATTATTAATAATAATACTTGTATTCTTTTTATTTTAATCATTTGTTTTCACGAAATAAGTTCGCCTAAACCTTCTCGCAAAATTTCAATTTCATCTCCCGTACAATCTACAATGGTAGATGGCATGTTATTGCCAAAACCACCGTCAACAACCATATCAACTTTATCCTTATAATTTTCATAAATTATATCAGGGTCGGTAGTGTATTCAATAATCTTATCAGTATCGTGTATTGAAGTTGATAATACAGGCCTGCCTAATTCCTTTACAATTTCACGGGCAATGTTATTATCAGGTATTCTGATACCAACCGTTTTTTTCTTACTCTTAAATAATTTGGGAACATTGCTATTGGCATGCAAAATAAATGTAAACGGCCCCGGTAAATTTTTCTTCATTAATTTATAAACCGGTGTATCAATTTGTTTAGTAAAATCTGATAGTTGGCTTAAATCATAACAAACAAATGAAAAATTAGCCTTTTGTAACTTAACACCTTTAATTCTGGCTATTCGCTCAACTGCTTTTTGATTTCGAATATCGCAACCTAAGCCATACACCGTATCAGTGGGATAAATAATTACACCACCTCGTCGCAAAACTTCAACTACTTCCAGTAATTGGTTTTGTTCAGGGTTATTCGCACTAATTCTAATATGCATTGGCTTTTTTATTAAAAACTAACCGTTTAATTTATGATAATCAGCAAGGAATTTTTCTAATCCCAGGTCGGTTAACGGATGTTTAAGCAACCCTAATATTGCGCTTAACGGGCAAGTTGCCACATCAGCACCCGCCTCAACACATTTTATAATGTGCATAGTATGCCGAATAGATGCTGCCAACACCTGTGTATCAAACTCATAATAATTATACATCTCCACTATTTGCCTGATTAGTTCAACGCCATCGGTTGAATTATCATCTAACCTACCAATAAACGGAGAAACATAAGTTGCGCCTGCTTTTGCAGCCAGTAAAGCTTGCCCCGATGAAAAAACAAGTGTGCAATTGGTTCTTATTCCTTTATCGGTTAAATATTTAATTGCTTTAATTCCTTCTTTAATAACCGGTACCTTAACTACAATTTGCGGATGCAAAGCAGCCAGTTTCTCACCTTCGGCAATCATTCCTTCAAATTCAGTTGAAATAACTTCTGCGCTTACATCACCATCAACAATTTCGCATATCTTTTTGTAGTGCTCAATAATATTTTTTTCACCTTTAATTCCTTCTTTTGCCATTAACGAAGGATTAGTAGTAACTCCGTCTAAAACACCAAGGCCTTGAGCTTCTTTAATTTGTTCAAGGTTAGCTGTATCAATAAAAAACTTCATGAATATAAATTGTTTAATTAATTTGAATTTTGAAATTATTTGGGCGAAGATAACTAATTCTGTAGAATTCAATTAGCTTAATGAAATAAAAAGTGGGTAAGCTACTTACATCGCGCCGCTACAACCGTTTACCCTTGCTTCCTTCCGGACCTGGGGGAGTTCAACAGGAGCTGGCCGTATAAGACTTACCCGGCACAAAAGTAGTAATATTAAAATTATTGGCAAAGATTATTTTGCTTTTATACTCAAACTATAAATATTTTATAATATTTTTTATATTCGGCATTAAATCAAAATGTTACATATTAATTTTAAATTGTAAATACCAAACAATTTAATTTTTGAATTTTTCATTCTGAAAAAAAAGATATCTTTGTTTAAAACTTTAAAAACCTATAACTATGCAGGAAAATAAATCACTTTTTTGGAAAAATTCAATGAACTTTGGTGCTATAGTAGGATTGGCATTTATAGTTTATGCAGTTATTTTATTTGTTTTAGATTTAAATAATTCTACTACTGCCGGTTTCTTTAATTATGTATTATTAATAGCAGGAATATATATAGGAACAAAACAATTCCGCGATCATTACAATAACGGAATAATCACTTATGCCAATGCACTTGGTTCAGGTACTTTAATTGCTCTATTTGCTGCTATAATACTCGGATTTTACATGTACATTTTTATTAAAGTTATTGATCCGGATGCTATTGAAAAAATGATTAGCCTTGCTGAAGAAAAAATGATTAGCAAAGGTATTCCTGATGACCAAATTGAAGCAGCCATGGAAATAAATAAAAAATTTATGACCCCCGGCATGATTGCTATTTGGACTGTTCCGGTTTTTACTTTTTTTGGATTCATTTTCTCTTTAATTACAAGTGCTATTTTGAAGAAAGAAGGCGATCCGTTTCAAGCTGATATGCAACAAATTGACAATAAAGAAGAATAACAAAATATTAAAAAGAATAAATTATGGATTTATCAATTGTTGTTCCTTTATTCAATGAAGATGAGTCGTTAAAAGAATTATTTGAATGGATTGAACGTGTTGTTGAAGCCGAACATTATGAATGGGAGGTTATTTTTATTGATGATGGAAGTAATGATAAATCGTGGGAAATAATTGAAGAATTAGCGCATTCAAGTAAAAATGTAAAAGGCATAAAATTTCAGCGAAACTATGGCAAATCTGCTGCATTGCATAGTGCTTTTCAAATTTCAAAAGGCGAAGTTGTAATAACAATGGATGCAGATATGCAAGACAGCCCTGATGAAATACCGGGATTATATAAAATGGTTAAGGAAGAAAACTGGGATATTGTTTCGGGTTGGAAGAAAAAAAGGTATGATCCTATTTCAAAAACCGTGCCTAGTAAGTTTTTTAACTGGACAGCCAGAAAAGTAACACGAATAAAACTACACGATTTTAATTGTGGATTAAAAGCGTATAAAGGAGCAGTTGTGAAAAGTATTGAAGTATATGGCGAAATGCATCGTTATATTCCTGTTTTAGCAAAACAAGCCGGGTTTTCTCGTATTACCGAAAAAATAGTTCAGCACAGAAAAAGAAAATATGGAATAACTAAATTTGGATTGGAACGATTTATTAATGGTTTTTTAGACCTGTTATCAATTACATTTATTACTAAATTTGGAAAAAGGCCGATGCACCTTTTTGGAACTCTTGGCACTTTAATGTTTATAGTTGGCTTTGTTGCGTCGATTTGGTTAGGTACTCAAAAATTAATAAATCTTTTTAATCATATTCCTTCAAAATTAGTAACAGACAGCCCTTATTTCTACATTGCTCTAACATGTATGATAATTGGGACACAACTGTTTTTAACCGGTTTTATTGGCGAATTAATGTCTCGCTCGTCTTCTGATAGAAATAATTACTTAATTGAATCAGAGCTAAATATAAAATAGTGAATTTGGAGAAAAAGGAGCAGAAAAATAAAAATTAAAACTTAATGGAACTATCTGATATAAAATTTGATTGTATTTATTTTAAAGGACATATTCCGTGTGAACCAAATAAACAAAATGAATCGGTTTGTGATAATTGTAAAGATTATATAAAAATTGAAAAACGTATTTTAATTATTAAATTAGGTGCTATTGGAGATGTTATCAGAACTACACCATTAATTGTAAAATATAAAAAAAAATATCCTAATGCACATTTTACCTGGTTAACATTAAGCCCTGACGTATTGCCTAAAGATCAAATTCACGTTATTTATAAGTACAACCACACAGCTGTTTTTAATATTCTTCATCAGCAATTTGATATTGCAATAAACCTTGATAAAGAAATTGAAGCTTGTGCTTTGCTTTCTGATGTTAATGCTGATGAAAAATATGGCTTTATATGGAAAAACAATCATATTGACATTGCAACTAATAATGCTGAGCATAAATTAATAACCGGATTATTTGATTCAATATCAATAAAAAACACCAAACATTATTTAGACGAAATTTTTGAGATTTGTCATCTTGATTTTAATGACGAGCCTTACTTATTAAATTTTAACAGCAAAATTGCTGAAAAATGGAAAGCTATTTTTGAAGAAAAAGCACAAAAAAAAGTTATTGTTGGACTAAATACAGGTTGTGGTAAAAGATGGCAAACGCGTTTATGGCCAAATAATCATTGGATAGCCTATATAAATTTACTACATAAAAATAATTATTTCCCCGTTTTACTTGGTGGTGCTGATGAAGATGCTAACAATCAATTTATTGCTAATGAAACCAACACATATTATCCCGGGCATTTTTCGTTAGAAGAATTTATTTCGTTAACCTCAAATTGCGATATTATTGTTACACAAGTATCTATGATGATGCACATTGCAACTGCTTTACAAAAGAAATTGGTACTAATGAATAATATTTTTAATAAAAACGAATATTACTTATACAACCGTGGTAAAATAATTGAACCGGAAACAGGATGTGATTGTTATTATGGAATTACCTGTTTGCGTGATATTCCATGCATGAATGATTTGAAACCTGCATCAGTTTTTGAAATTACAAAACAACTTACCTAAAACTTCCTGAAATGAAAATTGCTTACCTCTCAACTTTCTACCCGTTTAGAGGCGGAATAGCACATTTTAATGCTTCGGTGTTTAATGAGTTTAATAAAGAACATGAAATAAAGGCTTTTACTTTTAAAAGACAATATCCAAACATACTCTTCCCCGGTAAAACTCAATATGTTACAAAAGAAGACAAGGTTGAAAAAATACCATCAGTTGAGCTTTTAGATACAATTAATCCTATTTCTTACTTTAAAACTATTCGTAAAATAAACAGGTATAATCCTGATATTCTGATTATGAAATATTGGATGTCCTTTTTTGGCCCGTCGCTCGGAACAGTTTCAAAGTTTATGAAAAAGAATACAAAAAGTATTGCAGTTTTAGATAATGTTATACCACACGAGAAAAGATTTTTTGATAAAGCTTTTACAACATATTTTTTAAGAAATGTTGACGGGTTTATAGTAATGAGCGAAACGGTTAAAAATGATTTATTAACTTTAAAGCCCCATGCAAAATACATTCAAAAACAACATCCATTGTACAACCATTTTGGCAATAAAAAAGACCAGAATGATGCAAAAAAGGAATTAGGCCTTGATTTATCAAAGAAAATCGTTTTGTTTTTTGGAATTATCAGAGATTATAAGGGTTTAGACTTGCTTCTCAAATCAGTTAAAATGTTGCCTGACGATTACCAGGTGGTTATTGCTGGCGAATCGTATGGCAGCTTTGATAAGTATTTAGAAATAATTGACAATGAGAAGATTAAAAATAAGATTATTCTAAAAAATGAATATATAAGCGACAACGAGGTTTCAACTTATTTTAGTGCAGCCGATGTTTGTATTTTACCTTACAAAAGTGCTACACAAAGCGGTATTACTTATATATCGTATCACTTTGACTTGCCCATTATTGCAACTAACGTTGGTGGATTAAAAGAAACTATTAAACATGAACAAACCGGAATAATAGTTGAAAGGCCAGATGTTGAAATGATTGGCAATGCCATTATTCAATATTTTGAGCAGGATAAAAAGAGTTTTTTTATAAAAAATATAAAAGCCTTGAAAGAAGAATTATCGTGGGAGAATTTTGCGAAAGAAATTCTTAATCTTTATCAACAATTATAGATTTTATTATTTCAACCATTTTTTTGTCAATTGGAAAAGTAAGGTCATTTTGCTGAAGGTTTTGAATGCTTTTCCACCTGAAAGATTGATTGCCGTTTTTTAATTCATTAAAATCAAATGGTTTGGCCGAAATTTTAAATGTAGGTTTTCCTAATAATTCAATTAAATAATAAATACTCAATAACTGTTTGCTTTTAAAAAAGAGTGCCTCCTGATAATAATCAGTTGTATAAAGATGCTTTACTATTTTAACTTTCTGCCCAAGCTCTTCAATGGCTTCTCTTTTAAGACAATCAATTGTTCCTTCGCCTTGTTCCAGGCCTCCACCCGGAAATTTTGTCATTTTCATGTTTAATTGAAATTCATCGCTTAACAAAACTTCATTGTTATTGTTAATTAGTATTCCATATACACGAATTATAAATCCACTTTTTTCTTTCATATTACTTTTCAGGATATAAAATAGTATTTACATAAGCATATATTATAACCGCTGCTAATTTTGCTGTCTGGCTATCATCATCAAAACGGGGCGAAACTTCCGCAATATCAAATGATAATACTTTCTTTGTTCTAATAACATATTTAATTAATCGCAAGGCTATTTCCGGGTTCATGCCAAAAGGCTGGGGAGAACTAACGCCCGGAGCAAAAGCAGAAGAGAACACATCGGCACAAATTGTTAAGTAGATATATTGAACACTTTTACAAAACAATTCAATTTCATTTTCAATTTTCCTCAAATTATTTTCAGTTATATGCTTTTCTAAAATATACTTTACCCCTAATTCGTCAGCTTTTTTAAATAAACTTTTAGTATTAGCTGTTTGTTGAATACCAATACACATATAATTGAACTTCGTATTATCCTCTTCACAATTTTCAGCTATTTGATAGAACATAGTTCCTGAACTGGCTCCTTCAAAAGTTGGCCGTAAGTCAAAATGTGCATCAAAATTTATTATGCCAAGCGTATTGATATTACAGCTACTTTTTTTTAAAAAATATTTTAACCCATTATAATGCCCCAGTGCAATCTCATGGCCTCCTCCAAGCAAAATTGGTTTCATATTAAGACTCAATATTTCAGCAACTGCTTTTCTAATATTTTCCTGTGCTTGTTCCAACGCCTCATTTTGACAATGAATATTCCCCGCATCAAAAATCAAAGCCTTGTTACTAAAATTATCAGGCAAATTTGCTAATTGTTTTCTAATACTTTCCGGGCCTTTTGCAGCACCCGTCCTGCCTTTGTTAATTTTAAC
>JAADFW010000251.1 GCA_013152655.1 Chlorobiota bacterium | reverse complement strand
CGCAAGTTCGGTTTATAAATTTTCTACGATTAAGTAATACCAACAAATTCGGATCTTTTTGACACCCCAAATTTGGGTGTTAGTAATTCGACAGCTATCGGTTCGGGGTTTACTTGCAGGAGCTCCCTTCGGTCGGTTCCCGCCTGTCTGCCACTACAGGTAGGCTTTGCTTTCCACTATCCATCGCACGATCTGTTCCAACTTCTCGGAATTCATACAATTCGTTTCGCTTTTGTATGAACCACGAAGTGCTCGGCAAAGCCAATTAAGGGGGTTAACAGGCATATTGATATGTATTAATATGCCTATGAGTGTGCCAAGATTTATCTATTAGATCTGTTTTTCAAAATTGGAACTTTGGTATTAGCTTAAATTCTATTGGGTCAGTTGTTCTGAATTTGGTGTAAAGACATAGAACATTACAATAATAGATATTAATTATCGTTAGTTTGATAATTAACTTATTTAAAATGAAAAAAATAATTCTAAGTATAATTTTTGGAATTGTGTTTGGTTTAGTGAGTTTGTCGCAATCAACAAAACATAATATAGGTATTTTTGCAGGAAGTGGTTTAAGCAATAATTCATCTTTTCTGAATGGAATAGGGTATGATTTTGGAGTATTATATAGTTATAGTTTTAATGAAAGATTTGCTATTATAACAGGATTAGATTATGATAGCAGAAACTCTATTGCTAATATTAATTTTACAGACACATTAGGAAGTGATATTAAATGGGAAGTTAATCATAAATTTGACTTTATAAGTTTGCCAGTTTTGTTTAATGTTAAATTTGGGAATAAAATTAAATATTATGGAAATGTAGGATTTTCTACGAATTATTTAGTTAGAAATAATTTAATGGTTGATTATGGGGATAAAATAGAAAATACAAGTAATATTGAATATTATAAACGCTTTGAAATTGATATAAACCTTGGAGTAGGCGGACTTATTCCATTATCTGAAAAATTTGACTTAATGGCAGAACTCAGATATAAAAAAGGATTGAATAATTTATCGAAAAACAGAATAGATGGAGCAACAGCAACAACTGAAACAATGCTGTTTTTGGTTGGATTGAATTATAAATTGTAAATATAAAATAAGTAAAGCATAACAATACAACACTGTCAATTTTTAACAACTCCTAAATTTTTCAAACAATAATTGTGCAGCGCGAAAGGAACTGATTTTCTTTTCTATAACCTGCTTTTCAATCTCTTCTATTTGTTCCTTTATTATTTCATTATTATAAAAACTATTTTTTAAGTTTTCATTTATTGTTTCATACATCCAGTATTTAGACTGCTCTTGCCTGTTCTTATTAAAAAAACCGTTAACAATACAATGCTTTTTATAATTCAAAATTGTTTCCCAAATTTCTTTCACTCCTGAATTATTTAATGATGAACAGGTTAAAACCTTTGGTTCCCAACCTGAAGGCGAAACGGGCAATAAATGTAAAGCATTCTGATACTCGGTTTTAGCTTTATTCGCTTTATTCAGGTTATCTCCATCCGCTTTATTTATAGCAATAGCATGGGCCATTTCCATTATTCCTCGTTTAATTCCCTGCAATTCGTCACCTGCACCGGCCAGCATTAATAACAAAAAGAAATCAACCATTGAATGAACAGTAGTTTCTGACTGTCCTACTCCTACAGTTTCAATAAAAATAGTATCAAAACCTGCTGCTTCACATAAAATAACTGATTCCCTTGTTTTACGTGCTACTCCACCCAATGAACCGGCTGACGGAGAAGGCCGGATAAAAGCATTTTCATTAGCTGACAATAATTCCATACGTGTTTTATCGCCTAAAATGCTTCCTTTTGACCGTTCACTACTTGGGTCAATAGCCAAAACAGCCAGCTTATGCCCTTCTTCTGTTATTTGCTGTCCAAGTGCTTCAATAAAAGTACTTTTCCCAACGCCAGGAACTCCTGTTATTCCAATTCGTATTGAATTACCGGAATAGCGTAAACAAGCCTCAATAATTTTCTGCGCTGTTTCATGGTGCTCTACTAAGGAACTCTCAATTAAGGTTATAGCCCTGCTTAAAATTGTTCTGTCGCCTGAAAGAATTCCATCCAAATATTCCTGAACTGTAAATTGTTTCTTCTTTTTCGATTTAAATCTTTGTATAGCCTTATTATCAACCGAAGGTGGTGGATTTATTCCTTTATTAACTATTAAAGCACTTTTCTTTTTATCCTTCATTTTTCAGCATAATTTTCTATTGTTCTTCAGTTGTACTATTAAATTACTGCAATGTATTATATATAGAATAATACATAGGTTTAGGGGCATAATTTTCATCAAATAATACAGGAAATTCATTTGAACCCAAATAAGTATATTTGTCGGTAAGTCCCCAAAAAATAACTGCTTCAACATAAGGTTTTGTTAAACACAATTCTATTATTTCTTTACAAATTTCAGCTTGCCTGTCTAATCTCTCAGAATTAACACCTTTCCCGTCTTCATTTATAGCTATTGTCATTTCCGATACTTCGAATTTTAGTCCTAAATCAGCGTATAAATCCATAGTTTCAGACCAATAGTTCATATCCTGAGGAGTATAATAATCAATATCATCAATATATTCCGTATTTAAATGAGCTTGTTCTGCAATGCCATGAATGGGAATACCTTTGTTAACCAAATCAGAAACCAATGCATACATTAAATCCTGCTTTGATTGGTTATCAACAGGATTTCCAAGAAAATCATAATCGCAAATATATAATTTTGCATCAGGGTCTGCTTCATGTGCCCAGGTAAAAGCTTTTTCAACAAAATCATTCCCCATTTTTTCAACAAATACAGTTGGCCTGAAGGTTGTTTCCTCATTCGGGTCAATTACTTCATTTACAACATTGTAATCATGTACAACCCCCGGAAAGTACACTTTACAGTGATGCATTACCGTATCGATATAATTATGGACAGCCGTTTCAAACTCAACATCCGAAAGACTTTGAAAACCCTGCCATTCAGGTAAAGCACCATGCCAAAGTAAATGTGTCCATTTAACTTTCATATTATTATCTTGCGCAAATTTTAATAAGGCATCTGCATATTTAAAGTTATATGAATTTAGCCCAATCCATATTGATTCAGCTTCGAGTTCCCACTCGCCGGAAATAATATTGAACTCATCAGATAATGTTTTTTCAAATTTTTCATGATCTGAAACGTCATAAACATATTTATAATTAAATAGCGACCCAATCATAAAATGATTATTTTTTGTTGAAAGGTATCTTAAAGTAAACTCCTTGTCAACACCCGTAAAGGCTGTTTGTTTATCACATGATGTAATAATTGTAATTGCAAATCCTATTAATGCTATTTTAAAAAATAATATTCTTCCCATTTTCAATTCTTTTTTACTCTTAACATTTCTAACTTTTTAAACTTAAAAATATCTTTTTTTATTCACATTCAATTCAAAAACATCATGCCTTTGATAATGCCCGCTTACTGAAAGATTCATTTTTTCACTGGTTAATATATCACTTGAAGGAATTTCAAAATATATTATCTCCTCTTTGTTAAACTGTGGTTCTAACAGAAACTTGCCATTGGGGCCTATTACACAACTTCCTCCATTCAATAACAGCTCATTACCTGAATAATTATCGGGTAATTTTAATCCTTTAGGAATTTGCCGGGCACGCATTACCTGCCCTACAGCAACTACATAGCATCTTCCTTCAAAAGCATAATTACGACTGGCTAACTGGTGTATTTCATGCACCGATGGCCACAAAGCAAAATGGAAATCCTCAGCTTCGTCATGCATTGTTTGCCTGGCAAGAGGCATCCAATGTTCCCAACAAATTAGCGAACCAATAGTTCCAAAAGTAGTTTTAAATGAGTTTAAGCCAAAACCGTCTCCTATACCATAAACCAATTTTTCACTAAAAGTTGGCATCAATTTGCGATGATGATTTAATAATTCACCATTATTATTAATTGTAATAATAGCATTATAGATAGTACCGTTTCCTTTCCCTTTTTTAATAATTTCATTTATCCCAATAATTATATAAACGCCATTTTCTTTAGCAGCTTTCTTTAAGAGAATCACTTCTTTTCCTTTAATTTCAACCCCATTCTTAAACAAATCGGCCCATGAATTTTTAACTGCTTCATTATTCCAGACAGCTACATCAGGACAATAATCAATCCATGCCGGATACCCGGAAAGCCATGTTTCGCCAAATACAACTATTTTTGCCCCTGATTTTGCTGCCTCTTTAATAAGAAACAATGCTTTATTTATACTTTCATGCAAATTAAAATATACAGGGCCTGCTTGAATTATTGCTATCATAATTTTTGTTTTTTATTTAAAAATACTAATTCTAAAAGATAACAAACTACGTATGAAAAAAACTTAAAATATAAATTTTAGCATGTTTTAACAAAATAAAAATATTTTACTAATTTTAGCCTTTCTTAAGATAAAATTCTAAGGAAATATATACATTGTTAAATTTAATCCAAAATAAAAAAACGCGATGATTAAACGAATTTTAGTTCCACTGGATCCATCACCGTATTCTGATTCAGCTATTGAATTTGCAATAGCAATGGCTAAGAGACACGGTTCTGAGTTAACAGGATTAGTAATACTCGATTTACCGGGAATTGAAAAATCTATTGGAGCTATTCCTTTAGGAGCCTCTTATTATGCCGATCATTTGGAAAAATCTAAAAAATCAGAGGCTAAAGAACGAATTGATAAATTAATAAAAAAGTTTTCGGAAAAATGTAAAGCAGCCGGTGTTAAATATAGAGCTGCAAACCGTCAGGGAAGCCCTAGTGACTGGATAGTAAAAGAATCTATTTATTATGATTTAATTATTATTGGATTGCGCACTTACTTCCATTTTGAAACACAAGACGACAAAGGCGACTCACTAGAAAAATTAATGCAGGATTCTATTACGCCTATTTACGCAGTACCTAAAAACATTAAAATACCGGATATAAATAAAACCAAGCTAAAAGCATTATTGGCTTTTGACGGAAGTTTACCGGCTGCAAGGGCACTCCAACGTTTTGCACACTTAGCAATTCCGGAAGTTAGCCCGGTAATAATATTAAACTCTTCTGAAAATAAAGATGAAGCAGATTATTTGTTAACTGAAGCTGAAAATTATTTGCATAGCCATAATTTTACTGATATTTCAAAAGTTTGGACTGACGAGCCAATTGTTGACTATATTGACAAACATTATATTAATGAAGTTTATGCATTTGTGGTTGGTTCTCATTCCAGAAAAGGTGGAATGTTAGATTATTTTGTAGGTAGTTTAACCAAGCATTTAATTAAAAATGGAAACAAGCCATTATTAATAGGCTAATTAAAATATAACATCATAAAAAAAGGCTTTTAGAATATCTAAAAGCCTTTTTTGTATTTCAATATTTCAGAATTATATTTTCTCTGTTTCCACAACTTTTGCTAACAAATCATCATATGCAATAATTAAATACTTTTTATTATCCATTTCCGTTTCAGTACCTGAAAATTCTTTATAATAAACAGTATCGCCAATTTTAACTTGTGGGTTTTCAATATTTCCTACAGCAATTACTTTAGCAAATTTTTGCTTTTCTTTTGCAGAATCAGGAATGATAATACCGGAAGCAGTTTTTTGTTCAGCTTGCTCTTCAGTAATATCTAATAATACATTCTGATTTAGTGGCAATAATTCTTTCATTTTAATTTTCTCCTTTTTTTATTTTGGGTTAAAAAATATTTAAATAATAATTATAAACTTCACCTTAACTTAAGCCTTAATACCTAATAGCCGATTTATCCTTGGCCTGTCAAATCCAACAATTATCTCTCCATTTATTAATGTTTGAGGAACGCCTTGCTGCCCGCTTTTTTTCACCATTTCTTCCGCCATTTTTTGATTTGTTGAAACATCAACATTGCGATATCGTATCTTATGTTCATCCAGATATTTTTTTAATGTATTGCACCATGAACAACTTGGCGTTGAATAAACCACAACATTTTTTTGTGGTTTCTCTTCACCTCCTTTTACTTCAAAAACAGTGTTCTCAAAAATTGATTTATAATATTGGCCATCATTACATCCTTTATAAAGATTAACAAACTGGCCATTACTAAATTCAAGCAAACTTGGAACCGATGTAACAGGATAATTCGGATGAATATCGCGTACATTATTTACATCTGCTACCATAATTTCAACTTTTTCAGAAGTGTTGTTTACACTTTGAATATTTTTTAGTGCACATTCGCTTGCATCAGACCCTTTTTTAAATAATAATAAGTATGCCTTTTTGTCATTACTTATATGACCAAGCATTTCGTTATGTGAATTTACATTTATTATATCCATTGTACAAAACTCAACTATTATTAAATTTCGATTAGCCGTTTTACAAATATTATACCGTTTAAAACAACCTGCTAAATTTTCAGTTCTTTGTTAGTCGGAAAAAATATGACAAAAATTAGAACCTACTATATTTTATTGGTTTTCAGCAAATACTATTTACATTGAATGTAATTTACAGCATTAATAGCAGCAATAGTGCCATCAGCAACACTGGTTGTTATCTGCCGTATATTTTTTTTTCGTACATCGCCCGCAGCAAAAACACCATCCAAAGAAGTAGCCAAATCGTCATTCGTCAAAATTTCATTTCTTTCATTCAGATCAATTTTTCCCTTTAAAAATTCAGTATTTGGTTCATACCCAATAAAAATGAATACACCATCTATCTTCATATAATGTTCTTTACCGGTTTTTAAGTTTTTAATAATAACATTTTCCAGTTTTTCATGCCCCTCAAAACCAACAATAGTCGATTCCATGATATATTCAATTTTTCCATTTGCTTTAGCTTCTTTTATAGCAAAATCAAAAGCCTGAAAATAATTGAACTGATGCACAACAGTTACTTTACTGGCATATTTAGTTAGTGAAACAGCTTCTTCAAGGGCAGAATTACCACCACCCACAACAATAATTTCTTTATTCTGATAAAAGTCACCATCGCAAGTAGCACAATACGAAATCCCTTTCCCTTTAAATATTTCTTCGCCCTTTGCATTCAATGACCTTGGCCTTCCTCCGGTTGCTATTATTACAGCTTTCGCATTGTATTCTATTGAATCGTTCACAATTATTTTTTTTACTTTTCGGCTACAATCAAAATGGGTAATTTTCACATTCGACTTTATTTCACAACCAAACGAAATGGCTTGTTTTTTCATAGTTTTTGAAAGCATAAAGCCTGAAGTTTGTTCAACACCCGGATAATTTGCTATCTCATAAGTTAATACCATTTGTCCACCAACTATACCGATATCAAGTATTAAAGTTGAAGTTTTAGCCCTTGATGCATAAATTCCGGCTGTTAAACCGGCTGGCCCTGCTCCTATTATAATTAAATCAAAATCATATTTCTCCATTTTTCTATTTTTTTACATCTGACAAAAATTACCTGAAATACTTACCATAAAAAAGGAGCTTTATCAAAAAATTGACAGCTCCTTTAAAGGTATGTTTCACGCTTAAATATTATTTAAACTCGGTATCAAGAATTTCTTTAACCTGTTCGGCTGACTGAATACTTGAAGTTGCTTTTACAACTTTCCCATTTTTAAAATAAACGGTAAATGGCAAACCCATGAATCCACTACATTCAGGTAAATTCCTAATAACATGTGCATCCGGATTATCAAATAACATGTCTCTAAATCCAACATGATTATAATCTCCGCTATTCTCAAATTCTTCCATTACATCGTAAACAGGAAGGCACATAGGGCCCATTCGCCCACAACAAATCATAACATTTTCATTTTCATTAATGATTTTATTAAAATCATCTTCAGTAGCTATGTGTTTTAAATTCGTTTGTAATAACATTTTTAATCTTTATTTAAATATTTATATATATAGATAATTGATTGCAAAATTATAAAAATCTACTTTCTGTTTAATTATTTTATGTTAAAAAAATAAAATAGCGTGAAACTTCTTCCACGCTATTTTAATATATTTTTTTGCTGATATGACTATTTAGCCGGTACCTCAACAACACCGGTAACTTTTAAAATACTAACCGGATTTTTCGGGTCATTGGTAGTTATTGTAATATTTTTCGACTGCTTTCCTCTTTTGCCACGTGAATTGAAAGTTGCCTTAATATCTGTTGATTCACCAGGCTTTATAACCTTTTTGGCAGGCTGAACAACTGTACAGCCACAAGAAGCTTTCGTTTTTCTAATAACTAAATCAGATTTTCCTGTATTTGAAATTTGAAATGTTGTACTAACTGATTCGCCTTGTTTAATAGTACCAAATTTAAATGATCTTTTATCAAATGTAACAATTGGTGCATTAGCTAATTGTTCAGGAGTAAGTTTTGAAAAATCTTCATAAATATTTGCACTAATGGTAATTCTGTTTTTATTATTTACTACTCCGTTTTCTTTAATTATTACTTTATTTATTTTAAAACCAAAATCGTTTACTTTTCCGGCATCATATTTTATTATTATTTTACCCTTTTCATTTGGTTTAATAGTTTCAGGAATCACATTAATGGTAACATATACCGGTATCAACTCAAAATCAAGTTTAACCAATTCGTTTGAAACATTTACAAAATTTATCTCTTCAGTTTTAACCTCTGTATTTAATATTCGTGTAAAGCCAACATGGTCTTTATCAAGCCTTATTTTACTTAAAAGTTTCGGATAAATATCTTCCTGCGATTTTGGCTTTGGTATAACAACACCTGTAATATGCAATACTGTAATAGGATTATCGCTATTGGTAGTAATATTAATTGACTTATTAAATTTACCAGGACGATTATGCGGATTATAAGTAGCAGTAACATAACCGCTACCTCCAGGAGGAACCGGTTTCTTGGTATAATCAGAAGTTGTACAACCACACGATGGCTTAACATTTGTAATGATCAAAGGTTTTTGACCGGAATTAGTGAATTCAAATGTAAAACTTACAGGGCCTTTTTCTTCATGTATAGTACCAAAATTATTTGTTTTTGATTTAAATTCTATTTTTGCATTTTTTTGTTGTGCATTTATTGAAGCTACCCAAAAAAATAAAATAGTAAACAATCCAATAGATATCTTTTTCATTATTGTAATATTAAATTTAACTTTCTGATAACATACAAAGTTAATATTTTTTAAGTTCGGAAGATGAAAGATGAATTTAAGTAAGTGTTAAAATTTGTTAAACACCTGCTAATTATCTATTTACCAGTTTTTCAAAATCATTGCCTGTAGGATTTTGGAAAATACGCAAATCAAATTCATTTATTATGGCAAGAATATGGTCAAAAATATCGGCCTGAAGTGCTTCATATTTAGCCCATTCCTGATCTTTGCTAAAAACATAAATTTCTATAGGCAAGCCTTTTTCGGTAGGTTGTAACTGCCTGACTAAAAAAGTCATATTATCGTGTATTTTAGGATGCTCATGCAGGTACAATTCTATATATTTTCTAAAAGTTCCGATATTGGTCATTCTTCTGCCATTTACCAGGACAGAATTATCCAAATTATTTTTTGTATTGTATTCATCAAGTTTTTTCTTCTTAGTTTGAATATAATCAGAAAGTATTTTTATTTTTTTATACTTTTCAAGCATTTCAGGAGTGCAAAATTTAATACTTTTCATATCAATATTAATTGAACGTTTGATTCTTCTACCCCCTGACTCTTCCATTCCGCGCCAGTTATTAAACGATTCGGCAACCAAAGCATAGGTTGGGATTGTGCTTATTGTTTTATCCCAGTTCTGTACTTTTACTGTATTCAGGCTAATTTCGACAACCGTACCATCTGCTTTATGAGAAGGCATTGAAATCCAATCGCCTATGCGAACCATTTTATTGGCAGAAAGCTGGATGCTGGCAACAAATCCTAAAATAGTGTCTTTAAAAACCAATAATAAAACCGCTGCTAAAGCACCTAAGCCGCTGAGGAAATAAACCGGCGACTTATTCAATAAAATAGAAAGTATAACAATTATTCCAATAAAATAGAGAAAGATTTTAACCACCTGAATATATCCTTTAATGGGCCGGTTTTTAGAAAAAGGATACTGGTTATAAATATCATGCAGAGCATTAATAAATGAATCGAATACGAAAATGCCGAGAATAATAAGATAGATATAAAATGAAGACCTAATTATAACCAGAATGGTTTCATATTCTTTAAATATAAAATGGGATACATAAAAAATAATAAGTGCCGGAACCACATGTACAACACGATTAAAGACACCTTTATTATACATAATATCGTCCCACGTGCTTTTTGAATGATCAACAAATTTTTTCAATGAGCCTAATAGTATTTTTTTTGTCAAACGGTCGGCTATGTATGCCACTATTAACATTAAAATTATGTAAATACCAGACTTAAGCCAAATAATAGCCATATCAGACATACCAATAATTTTGAGCCATTCGGCAAACAAGAAATCTATTTTATGTGCCATATTAATAAAATAATTAGTTACACCGAAGATAAAGATACTTTATAATTTATAAAACTTAACTGAATAAAATAAGTATTTTTGAATAAACTACTAATCTATTTTAAACTTATTATTATGAACCGGTTAACATATATAGTAATTTTAAGCTTTTCATTAAGTTTTAGCCTAAAAGCTCAAGTTAATTTTAGCAATTATTTTGAAATGCAAGCTTTGCGTATTGATTTTATTCATTGCGGTAATTTTGAAACAGAAGCGGCTTATTTTGAACAAATAAAACAAGAGCCTTTTTGGGCTGGAAGTAAGGTTAATTTAATAGATCCGTTCAATTATGGCGATTATAGAATAATGGTTTACGATTCAACCAGTAACCAACTTATTTATTCTTGTGGATTTGGAAGTTTGTTCAGAGAATGGCAAACAACAGAGGAAGCTAAAAAAATGGAGAGGAGTTTTTATGAAACAGTTATTTGTCCTTTTCCTAAAAACACAATTAATGTGCATATTGAAAGTCGCAATAAAAAGAATAAATTTTCTGAAATATTTAGTTTAACTGTTAATCCGGACAATTATTTTATTAAAAAAGAAAAAAATGGAAACTACAGAACTATAAAATTACTAAGTTCAGGAATTCCATCTAAATGTATTGACCTGGTAATTATTCCTGATGGCTATACCGAGAAGGAAATGATAAAATTCAGGGTTGATGCCAAACGTTTTACCGAATATTTATTTCGTTGTTCTCCTTACGATAAATATAAAAACAAATTTAATGTTCGAGCTGTAGAAGCAATTTCAAATGAATCTGGCACAGATATTCCAAAAGACAGCATTTGGAAAAACACTATACTTAACACCAGTTTTTACACCTTTAACAGTGAACGGTATTTAATGACCTATGACATAAATTCAGTTCGTGATATTGCAGCTTCAGTTCCGTACGACCAAATTTTAATACTTGTAAATTCAGATAAATACGGTGGCGGCGGAATTTATAACTTTTATAGTGTTTGCTCAAGTGACAACAAAGATTCAGAGTTTGTTTTTACTCATGAATTCGGCCACGGATTTGCATCCTTAGCTGATGAATATTTCACTTCGGATGTAGCGTATAACGACTATTTTGACTTAAATATTGAGCCTTACGAACCAAACATTACTACCTTGGTTGATTTTGAAAGCAAATGGAAAAATATGGTGGATGAAAAAACACCTGTTCCAACTCCGGAAAAGAAAAAGTATTTAGGCAAAATTGGTGCTTTTGAAGGTGGTGGTTATGTTGCCAAAGGTGTTTACCGGCCAACAATTGATTGTTCAATGAAATCGAGATTAGTAAACAGATTTTGCCCGGTATGCCAGAAAGCTATTGAAGATATGATTTTACAAAGAACTAAATAGTTACTCCAATAACCAATATATCGTCTAATTGCGTATATGTTGAGCCGTCGGGTTTTTTATGGCTTACCCAATTCATATACTCATTTTCGAAAACTAATCTTTGTTCATCCATTTTCTTTTTATAATTTGACTTTATAAGATTAATAAATCGTTGTGTCATATATTTCTTATCCCTGATGCCTCCAAACTGATCAGCAAAACCATCGGTAAACAAATATATTTTATCATTTTCTTTTATTTCAATTTCATGGTTTTCAAAAGGAATTTCTCTAAAACTAACACCAACCGGATTATCGGTAGCCGGCAGCTCTGTCATTTCATTTTCTTTAAAAATGTAAACAGGCCTGTTTGCACCGGAAAAATTCATCTTGTTTTTTGCTTTGTCAATTACGCATAAAGCCATATCCATTCCATCTTTTGATTCATCAAATTTACCGGTTTGCTTTAAAGCATATTTAATTTTTATTCTTAATTCTTCTAAAATCAAATTAGCCTTATTCACAAATTGCTGATTTAAAATATCGTTTAAGAAAGCAGTTCCCAGCATACTCATAATAGCACCCGGAACACCGTGGCCAGTACAATCGGCTACAGTTAGAAAAATAATGCCATTTTTTTTCACAGTCCAGTAGAAATCGCCACTTACAATATCTCGTGGACGATAAAAAATAAAATAATCGCTAAAATTTTCAATAAAAAACTTATTAGCCGGCAAAATTGCTGATTGTATTTTTTCGGCATATGTTATACTATCCGTTATTTGCTTTTTTTGTTTAATAATTTGGTCTCTTTGTTTTTCAACTTCTCTTAAATGATTTTCAATTTCATCACGCTGTGCAAGAATTTCTTCATTTTGTTCAATTATTTGCTGGTTCTGTGTTTCAAGTAAAGTATTAGCTTTTTTAATCAGCCTGTTATTTCTAAAAATTAAAAACGTTAAAACAAGCACAAATGCTAAAACAATTAAGATAAAATTTCTGATTAATTTTTGACGATTCAATTTAGCATCCATTATTAAATTCTTTTTTTGCTGCGCAACTTCTTTATCATGTGTTTCCTTATCATAATTAAACTGCATGTTTAACTGGGTAATAATTCTTGTATTTTCAGCATTCGACAAGCTATCGCTCAGAAATTTATATTGTTCGCTGTACATATAAGCTTTTTTATAGTTTTTTAACTCTGAATACACTTTACTAAGTTGTGCATATGCATTACTTTCTAATCTCAAGTCATTAACTGTCTTACTTATGTTGCGTGCTTTATTAAAATAATATTTTGCACTATCCAACTTGCTCATTTTCAAATAAACAGAACCCAGCAGGATATAAGTCTCCCCCATTCTTTTTAAGCTATTATTGTTTTTACTAATAGCTAAAGACTTGTTACTATACTCAATTGCTTTCTGATATTGATTCTGTAAAAAATATATATTCCCAATACTTCTAAAAGCAGTGGCTTTGGTTCCTGTTTTTTCATATTTGTCAATAATTTCCAAAGCTTTATGATAATATTCTAAAGCCGTATCAAATAACTTCATGCGAGTATAGTATTGCCCCATAAAAGTATAAGCATAATAAATACCCTTATAATGTGGTACTTTTTTAAAAGAAATTAATGCTTTGTTAAAAAAATTAAATGCCTCTTTATGATTACTTTGTAAACCGTAAATTTCCCCAATATTATTGTAACAATATCCAATTTCAATATCGTTCTTTATTGCTTCAGCAATTTTAAGTGCTTTGTAATAATACTCTAAAGCAAAACCATATTGATTAATTTTACGTTCAAAAACGCCGAGGTAATTTAAAACAGATGCCATTTGAATTGAATCGTGAAGCTTTTGAGTTAATTCCAGTGCTTTTTTACCATATAGTATTGATTTTGCCGGTTCATTGTTTCTATAACTCCATGAAATTTCTTTATATAAAATCAGCTTTGTAGAATCATCAACCTGTTCAGCAAGATGCAATAAACTATCAATTTTAAAATTTATTTTTTGAGAATAAGATAAAGAGATAAAAAAGAAGAAGAAAATATGAAAACTTGTTTTTTTCAATAATGGCATAAATTTATATATAGCTTATAGTTAGAAAATTATAAATATAGAAATAGTTTTGTGTCAAACCTTTACTCTATTTTCACCCCTACAACTAAAACATCATCAATTTGTTGATATTTTCCATCCGGTTGATTTTTATTAGTAATCCAATTTAAAAAAGTATTTTTAATATCTTGTTCCTGCTCATTCATATTTTTATAATAAATACTACATAATAATTCTTTAAACTTCTTACTATTAAATTTGCGTCCTTTTTCTCCACCAAATTGATCAACAAAACCATCGGAAAACATATAAAAACAATCACCTTTTTGTAATTCAATTAACTGATTGGTAAAAGGAATATCATCTTTTATAAAAATACCAATGGGCATTTTGTCAGGCTTGTATTTTATCAATTCACCGTTTCTAACTAAATATATAGGATTATTTGCCCCGGCATATTGTAAAATCTTTTCTTGTTCGTCTAAAATACATATTACCATATCCATCCCATCTTTAGCCTCGTCTTTTTTACCTGTTTGCGATAGTGTAATTTTTACTTTAGCCCTAAGTGCATCAAGAATTTGAGATGCAGAATAATCGTTTTTACCAATTATTTCATTTAGGAACGAAACTCCCAGCATACTCATAAATGCACCCGGAACCCCATGCCCGGTACAATCTGCCACAGCAATAATTATTTTATTCTTTTTCTTAATTATCCAGTAAAAATCTCCGCTAACAATATCGCGTGGCAGGTAAAAAATAAAATACTCAGATAGAATGGTATTTATAAAACTTTCACCGGGTAATATTGCATTTTGTATTCTTCGTGCATATAAAATACTATCTTTTATTTCAACATTTTGAATTAATATTTTATCTCTCTGCGCCTCAATTTCATCTCGTTGTGCTAATATTTCCTCTTTTTGTTGTAAAATTTCTTCATTTTGCTCCAAAATAGCGGTATTCTGTTCAGCTAATTTTTTATTTACCCGTTTTTTTATTTTATAACTTCTGTAAATAAAAATTACGAAAGCAACCAACAATAAAATAAATGCAGCAAACAAATAAATAATTAAAGTTTGTTTTTTAATCTCACTTAAAATTGTTATCATTTTTTTGTTCTGATTTATAATCAGCTTCTGCTTTTTATTAATGTCAGCTTGTAAATTATTTTGCAAATCTTGTTGTTTTTCTATCATAATACGAAACGAATCAATTTCCGCTTCTTTTTCTTTTATATTTTTTTGTTGTTTATTCAATATGCCTTGTTTTTGAAATATTTCCGATGACAAATTGTTTAATTTTTCTTGCTGAACTTTTATTTTGTTATCCTGAAGTGCAATTTTATTTTTTTGCGAAATAATTCTGTTAAATTGATTTTCTATGGTTTGTTTTTGAGCCAGAATTTTCGTTGTTTTCTTTTTTACAATTTTTTCCTCATTTATAAGCATTGAATCAGATTTATAAAACAAGCTTTCCCAATCGCGGCGATTGTTGACTGCCAGTGCTAAAAATAATGGCTTTACGGTTAAGTTATTATTCGCTAACATGTGTTCGTTTACTTCAAATCTTTTTTCATTGTTTACTACAATAAAATTGATCATTGAGCGGTGAAATGCAAAATTTTCAGTAATTAACAATGTATTTTTACCTGATATTCTATCAACTATGTTAGTAATATCAAAACCACTTTCTTTTTTCGTAAAAAGTACCTGACAATCATCAATTTCAATTATCTTATTAATTAAAGAAACTTTTATTGGCTTATTGTGTATTACTTTTCTTTCTAAAATTAACGAGTCAATTTGCCGAAATAAAAGCGAATCATTATCTAATAATAAAATTTTATAATTAGATATTTTATTTTCACTATTCCATGTTACATATTTCATTATATCCAGAATATACTCTGCCCTGTCTTTATTGGTAAAGCCCACTTGTGAAAACGAAAAAACAGTATTTATTAATAATATAAAAGATGTTATTAGCTTGAACAAAGCTTTATTTTTCATTTTTACTTTCTGTTTAAAATAAATTCCTGACACAAGGTACAAAAGAAAACTATAAATGACTGTTTATACACTTAAATTACACATTTTACATAAAGAAATGATAAATTTATTATAAATAAAAAGAATAATTATTGATTAAATCCGATGGGGAAATTTAAAGAGTTAAGCCGGAAAATACATACACTTTCTACAATTTCTCAGAATTCATTCAATTATAATAAAAATAGGTTAGTAAAAGAAACTTGTCCACGTTGTTGTAACAAAGTTTAATTATTTTAATATCAGGTTTTCAGGCTACCAATAATTAGTAAACCGGATTCAACATAGGTTGTTTCCAAGGTTGCGTAAGCTATAATGAAAACTAATTTAATAAAGAGTTGTACAATTTCTTAACCTGATAATTCAAAATTATTTAAAAAAAATGCAATAATTAATAGTAAGTTAGTAAATATTCACTAACTTTATACCGAATTTTTATTTAAAACGAACTTGATATTGTACTATTATTCTAATTACAAGCACAAAAATATCAATCTCCTTTTAGTTGAAATTTATAGAATAACGCACTAAAACAATTGAATATACAGTATAAATGGATAAAACATCAACATATAATACTCAAATATTTGCAATTAACTATGCTTATAGAACAGTACTATAAATTAATTATAAAAGTTAGCATATACTAACTTTTATAACAAAAAAACAAGGAATTTTAGTAATGGTTCAAATTAAATGAAAAACAACACTCAAAAACATAACAATAAAATGATGTCTATTGAAGAATCATTCAATATTGAAATTTCCAAAAGTGAACGCTTGCGCGCATTAATACTGATCAGCCTTTTAGGAATTGAAGCTATATTTTTGTTAATCATTTACTTATTTTATAGTGAAGAATACCTGCAAATTTTTAAAACTCACTTTTCTTTCTATGCTATTTTGATTTTTACAGTCGTTATAATCATTTATGAATCCTTAGTTCATTATTTAATTGGTGAGAAAAGTAAATTTTTATTCCTGAATCAACGTTTTTTCGGATACTTTAACATCTTTTCAGAAGTTAGTTTGCTAAGCATTCTTTTAGTATTTATAACTGAATATTCAAATCAAACCATTATTCTACAATCACCGGCAACTTTAACCTATTTTATATTTATTGTTCTATCTACTTTTAGGCTGAATTTTAAATTATCAATATTTACCGGAACTTTGGCAGCAGTTGAATACATTCTTATATCTATCTATTATTCAACTTATTATACAAACACCCTTATTACTATAACTCCTCCCGACATAACAGGTATGCAATATCTGGGGCAAGGACTAATTATGATAATTACAGGCATAGCCGCAGGTTTTGTTGCTGATCTCATTAACAAAACGATGATAGTTTCATGGACTCAAATAAAGGAAAAAAACGAAGTAATTGATTTATTCGGACAACAAATATCACCGCAAATTGCAGATAATATTTTAAAAAAACATAATGAGCTTTCCGGAACAAGAAAAAAAGTATGTATCATGTTTCTTGACATTCGAAAGTTTACACCTTTTGTTGAACAACATCAACCGGAAGAGGTTGTTTCTTATCTGAATACTTTATTCGGTTTTATGATTGAAATAGTACAATCTCATCACGGCGTAATCAATCAATTTCTCGGCGACGGATTTATGGCTACCTTTGGGGCTCCTGTTTCAATAGGTAATAGTAGCCAGCATGCTACCGAAGCATCACAAGAAATAATTTCCAAACTAAATATTGAGTTCGATAAAGGGAACATTCCTAAAACTCGTTTAGGTATAGGACTGCATTATGACGAAGCAGTAACCGGAAATATAGGTTCTTCAATACGTAAACAATATTCAATTACCGGTAAAGTGGTAATTATGGCCTCACGAATTGAACAGTTAAATAAAAAATATAACACAAGCTTGCTTATTTCAAAGGAAGTGTACGAACAATTAAATAATTACCTCCAAGACACTTTTGTTTGGCTTGAATACTCAAAAATAAAAGGAAGTGAAAAACTGGTTTCGCTTTACAAATTTGATGAAAAAATGTAAAAAACCTTAATAATAGAAACAATGAAAATCAATAAAGAATTATTAATAGAAATAGAAGAATATGTTAGCGGGCTTATAATAAACGAATCTTCGAAAAATCTAACGTATCACACTATAGAACATACCATTCAGGTTGTAAAAAATGCAAGAATTATAGGAAACGAAGAGAATCTGATTGAAGACGAAATGAATATTCTGCTGGCAAGTGCATGGTTTCACGATACAGGATACATTAAAAAATATGAAGGACATGAAAAATTAAGCGTGGATATTGCTGTGAATTTCTTAAAACTCAAAAACATTGATATAGAAATAAGAAATCTGGTTTCAGAATGTATTATGGCAACCAGTTTTAATCAACAACCTGCTAATAAAATTGCTCAAGTTCTGTGTGATGCAGATTTAATGCACTTTGGACTGGAAAACTATTTTGAACTTGCTGAAAAGGTAAGACAAGAATTTGCAAATACAGGTGTCAGAAAAATAAAAAAAATAGAATTTGAAAAAGAGTCTGTAATTATTTTTAAAAAACACTCTTTCTACACAAGTTATTGTAAGGACAAATGCTCAAAAACAAAAGAGAAAAATTTAAAACTTCTTGAAGAGCGCATAAAAAAACGACAGCAAAAAAAGAAGCTTGCATTGAATGAGGCGAACAAGTTTTCGCGTGGTGTTGATTCTATGTTTAAACTTACTGCCAGGAATCAAATAAACCTGAGTTCAATTGCCGATAATAAATCAAATATCCTGATATCCCTAAACGGCATAATTATTTCAATAGGCTTAGCTGCTTTAGCAAGTAAATTTAAAGAAGAGCCGGCTATTATTTTGCCAACTATAATCTTTATTGTTTTTAGCTTATCAACCATTATTCTGGCAATTTTATCAACCAGGCCACATATTTCGTCCGGAACGTTTACCAAAAATGACATTAAACAAAAGCGCATTAATTTATTGTTTTTTGGAAATTTTTACAATATGGAACTAAACGAATACGAATGGGCAATGAAAGAAATGATAAATGATGATCAGTATTTGTATTCCACAATGACGAGAGACCAATATTTTTTAGGAAAAGTGCTTGCCAAAAAATATAAATTGCTCCGTTGGGCATTTAATGTTTTTATGACAGGATTAGTAATTTCTGTAATTGCATACTTACTGGTATTCTTGCAATTATAGTAGTTTTTTCATAAAGTATTTTATTTAAAAAATAGTTCAAAATATTTATAATGAAACAAGCATGATAAAAATAATTATTAACACATGACAATGATTATTTTTTTCATGCGGTTCCATCTGACAATTGAAACATAAATTATAAACAGATGAAAAATCAAGAAAAACTATTAACTATAAACAATCAAATTAGAGAAATTATAAACAAAGCAAAAGTTTTGGAAAATAATTATGATAGTTTGATTTCAAAAGTCCATCCGTTTTATCATGAAAGTGCTTTAAATCTAATCCATTATCTTGCTTTCAGGAGTTTTAGCATTAATGAACTTCAAGAACAATTAAGGAATCAGGGCTTACCCGGCCTTTCAAATATAGAAGGGCATGTAATGAAAAGCCTCCTTGCAATCAAAACAATTATTAATCACTTAAGTGGAAATAATGTAATTGAAAAACAAAAGAATATCATTTCTATAAAAAAAAGTGAAAAACTACTCCGTAAAAATACAAAGCATCTATTTGGGTATAAATCAAAAAAACGACGCACAAGAATAATGGTAACTTTGCCATCTTCTGCTGCAGAGGATTATAATATGGTAAACCGTCTTATTCGTTTAGGTATGAATAGTGCAAGAATTAACTGTGCACATGACACACCTGAAGTATGGGCAAAAATGATAGCCAATATACATAAAGCCAATAAAATACAGCAAAAAAATTGTAGAGTAATGATGGACCTTGGCGGGCCAAAATTAAGGACAGGAGCCATAAAACAAGGGCCAAAAGTAATACACATTAAACCACAACGCGACCAGGTTGGGAAAGTTACTATACCTGCAAAAATATGGATTGCACCTCCCGATATTTTACCTCCTGATGATTCTGCCGATGCTATAATTCCAGTAAGTGAATTATTTTTGGCAAAAATCAAACGCGGAGATACGATTAGGTTTACCGACTCACGCGGAAAAAAATGTCAAATCATTATCGAAAAAAAACAAGCTAAGGGAAAATGGGGCGTATGTAGCGATTCCGCTTATCTAACAACAGGAACAGAGATGATGCTAAACAAAGAAAAAGAAAGCGGAAAAACAAAGATTTATGTTGGAGAGTTATTACCATTAGAACAATTTATTACACTTAATATTGGTGATAAACTGATTCTTCAAAGCAATCCCGAGCCTGGTGAACCAACGCAGTATGATGAAAACGGAAAGGTTATACAATACGCTCACATTTCTTGTACACTCAAAGATATTTTTAAATACATTAAAAAGGGTGAACCTATCTTTTTTGATGATGGAAAGATTGAAGGAATTGTTGAGGAAGTAGCTAAGGATGAATTATTGATAAACATTATTCATGCAAAAAACACCGGTAGTAAACTTAAAGCCGACAAAGGTATTAATCTGCCTGATAGTAATCTTGAAGTAAGCGGCTTAACAGTAAAAGACAAGAAAGATCTGGAATTTGTTGCAGTTAATGCCGATACCATAAACTTCTCTTTTGTAAACGACGAAAATGATGTACATCAGTTGTTAGAAGAATTAAGCAAGTATGAATCGTCATTAGGCATTATATTAAAAATTGAGACACAAAAGGGATTTAAAAATTTACCCCGCATTCTTTTAAAAGCAATGCAAACTTATCCTATTGGTGTTATGATTGCCCGGGGCGACTTAGCAATAGAAACGGGTTGGAAAAATTTTGCCACTATTCAGGAAGAAATTTTACGTATTTGCGAAGCTGCACATATACCCGATGTTTGGGCAACACAGGTATTGGAAAACCTGGCAAAAAAAGGCGTTCCTACCCGGTCGGAAATAACAGATGCCGCCCTGGCTCAGCGTGCTGAATGTGTGATGTTAAACAAAGGAACATATATTGATAAGGCAGTAAAAATGTTGGATAAAATACTAAGGCGCATGCAACATTTTCAGAAAAAAAGGGAAACAATGCTTCCTAAACTTGCCGATGCTGATTTTTTGAAAATATCACACGATACTTATAATATTTAACAAATTTTTCATGAATCAAATTTCTTATACATTAACATATATAAAAAAAACCTTTCTGTTATCATTGGTTATTTTCAATTTAAATATATTGAATGCACAACAATCAAACTCTTACAGTATATTAATTACTGGTAATACTTCCAAATTAAGCCAGAATGATAAATTGTTAGAAAAGTGGCAGGAAATATCCCAAAATTCAAACAACATTGCTTTCCTGATGCTTGGAAATATATATAATTCCAAAGAGAATAAATTTTCAGAAGAACTTTTTCATGACAACAAATATCCATTATTGCTTGTTCCTGGTGAAAAAGAGTGGGCAAACGGTAGTTATTTAGGTAAAAAAACAATTGAATATATAAAAGATGAGTTACAAGAACGTTATAAAGGAAAAGTTAATATGCCTGATGCAGCCTGTCCCGGTCCAAAAGAAGTAGTATTAAATAAAAATATAGTCGTGATACTGATAGATAGTTATTGGTGGGTGCATAAATATGACAGACGCTTTACAAAGTGTGATATAGAAACAACCCAAGACATTTTAATTCAGATTGAAGATGCCATACGAAGGCACTATCCTTCAAAACATGTGATAATTGCAGGACATCATACACTTAAAAGTTTTGGAAATAGCAGTGGCTATTTTTCTCTTAAACAATACATTCTTCAATTTCCATATACATTATACCGAAAAATACTTGGCATCCGGAGTGATAATCATCATCCTGATTTTAAAGAATTTCGTAATGACATGCTTTCTGTTTTACAAAAATACCCTGACATAATTTACGTTTCAGCCGGCGATGCAAACTTGCAGTATTTTAACATAAATAAGGTCAATTACGTAGTTTCAGGCTCCATGGTTAAAACAGAATTTGTTCGTACAAGCAAGCCTGAATATGCAAGTTCTGAAAAAGGCTTTGCCCGTTTAAACTTTTCAAATGAAGGAGAATGTGAAGTAGTTTTTACGGGTGTAAAAGGTGATATTTTTCGTAAAACTATTTACAAAAAAACCTTTATTGATAACGTTACGAAAAAAAACACCAGAAAGCATTTGCCAGATAGTATGACAATTAAAGCCAGTAGTAAATACAATATACCAAAATCAGCTTATTTTTGGGTAGGAGAAAACTATCGTACGATCTGGAACACACCGGTAAAAGTTCCTGTTTTTTCTTTAGAGAAAACGAAAGGTGGGTTTCAAATTCTTAAACGTGGTGGAGGAAAGCAAACACATTCGCTCAGGCTTGAGGATAAAAACGGAAAACAATATGTGCTACGCTCATTTGAAAAATACGTTGAAGGTTTTCTGCCGGATGAATTGGATAGTACTTTTGCCAAAGATCTTGTACAAGATCAAATTTCAGCAGCTAATCCTTACGCACCTCCTGTTGTAGCTAAGTTGGCCGGGTATGCAGGAGTTTTCCATACTAACCCTGAAGTGTTTTATGTTGCAGATGATCCTAATCTCGGTATATACCGGCAGGATATGGCAAATCAACTTTATATTTTTGAAGAACGTCCTGATGGAGACAGGCGCGATGTTGCAAGTTTTGGCCATTCAAAAAATATAATTTCCACCGAAGAGATGATTAAAAAGATTTTTAAGGATGAAGACCATTCAATTGATAATGATGCTTTTCTCAGAGCCCGGTTGTTCGACATACTGATAAACGACTGGGACAGGCATTATGACCAATGGCGCTGGGCAAGTTTTAAAGATGGTGAAAAAACCATTTATAAACCCATTCCGAGAGATCGCGATCAGGCTTTTTTCGTAAATGAAGGCGTAATTACGTGGATTTCAGCACGTAAATGGCTTTCACCAAGGTTTCAGAATTTCGATGAATATACAGAAAATGTTAACGGACTATCATTCAATGCACGATATTTAGACCGGGCCTTATTGACGCAAAACGACTGGAAAGATTGGCAAATACAAATTGATTCTCTTAAAACATTGTTGACGCCCGATAGAATTGACAAAGCAGTATTAAGCTTTCCTAAAGAAATTCAACCATTATGTGCTGATCATACGGCAGAAATATTAAAGGCCAGGCTTAATAATTTAGAAAGCATGACAAGAAGTCTATATTTATCCCTTGCCAAAGAGGTAAATATTACGGGTACTAATGAAGAAGATATGTTCGAAATTGATGTGCTCAATGATACAACTATCAGCATAACAGGCTTTCACCTCAAAAATAAAAATAAAAAAGGAGCAGAAATATATAAGCGGGTTTTTTATGCCTCCGAAACTAAGAAAATTCGTATTTACGGATTTGACAAAAAAGATAGGTTTATCATAAATGGTATTCCAACAAACAAAATAAACCTCACTATAATTGGTGGGCATGACGATGACAGAGTAATTTATGAAAGCACTAAAGCTCCCCGTTTTATTACCATTTATGATAAAAAAAGCACCATTTTATCGAATAATTTAAAAAAACGCCTGATAAATATCTATGATGATAATGAACTAAAATACGACTGGCGGGCTTTTAAATACGATATTGTTTATCCTGGCTTATTCCTGGGATACAGTCAGGATGATGGCATTTTTTTAGGTGGTGGGCCGGTTATTAATAAGTATTCACGTTATCGTCAGCAGAGGTATAAAGTACATGCTAATTATGCATTTTTGACAGAAGCTTTTAACATATATTTTACAGGAAAAAATATCTATCCGCTAAAACGCTTTGAATTGAATGTAATTGTCGATATCAAATCACCAAATTATGTAAATAACTATTTTGGCATGGGAAATGAAACTGAGTGGATAATTGATAAATCGGATAAAGAATATTACCGTGTAAGAATGAAAGAGTATTTTGTAAAAACTGATTTCATAAAATTTCTTGACAAAAAGAAAATTAATAAAGCAGGACTCGGATTTTTTTATAAAAATACCGATGTGGAGGCAACCCCTAATCGTTTCGTTTCAGATTTCTTACAAAACGATCTTCAGCCTGATGCCCTCTTGCCCCACTCCTTTGTCGGGCTTAGTTTTAATTATAAGTTAAACACTATACCCAATCAGAATTTGAAAAAAGAGGAAGAATTTTGGGGTAGTAATATGTTTCGTACCCGTGGAATGCTACTGGAAACAGAAATCTCATATTTCAAAGGGCTTAGTAATAATTCACAGGATTTTGCAAGAATATCAGGAGAATGGGCTTCTTATCTGAGCTTTTCACAACGTCCGCGTGTTGTTTATGCACTAAGGCTTGGCGGAGAAAAACTCATTGGTGACTATGTATATTATGAAGCTGCCAAACTTGGACAAAAAGAGAACCTGCGGGGTTTTCGCAATACAAGATTTTATGGCGATGCCAGTCTTTATATGAATACGGAAATACGAATACGAGTCAAACATTTTAAAACATACATATTGAATGGCACTGCCGGAATGCTATTATTCAATGATGCTGGCCGTGTATGGCTTGAAGGAGAAAATTCTTCTCAATGGCATGATGGTTATGGTGTGGGTTTGTGGTGGTCACTTTTTGATATGGCATTGCTTACTACTTCGTATGCAGTGAGTAAAGAAGACAGCCTCATTAATTTTTCAATAAATTATCAATTCTAAACTTATGATTAAATCATTTTTCTTTTATACATTACTATTTATTCTTCTTTCTGTAGATGCTTTTGCAATTTCAAAAATATATTTGATACGACACGCAACTGTTGAGATTGAGAATCCTGGGTGGTGTAATACAAAATGTATTCACAACTATAAAGAACAATACAATAAAAATTGCATTCAGGATTTTGACCCCGAAATTGTATTAAAAAAAATTGATCATCCCGAAACAATTGACACAGTTTTTTGCAGTCCGCAGCTACGTGCTGTACAAACTGCTACTTGGCTTTTTAATAATCGGGTAAACCTGAAAACTAATGAAAACCTTATGGAACTTGATTACCCGGTAATTCAACTACCGCTAATTATAGTTCCGGTAAAAATTTGGCAGGCTATTTCCCTTATTTCATGGATGGCTGGCAGTAACCAGAACGATAAGCCAACTTACAAACAAAGGAAACAAAAGCTTGAAGATTTTTCAAAAGAGATAATAGACTATGCTGAAACATATGGTAAAAGTGTTATTGTTGCCCATGGAGTAGTAAACAGAGAACTAATTAAAATACTCAAAAAGGAAGGATGGGAATTTGAACATAGAGACGGATATAAAAATTTATCAGTAAATTGTATGGTCAAATAAATGTGTTGTACCAATTTAATTAATTAAAAAAACAACTAATTCATAATGTTTTATATAAAGAATAATAGAAAAAATGTTAACACTAATAAAGGTTTGTTTTCCTTTATTTTTCTGTGTTTTTATTTATTATATTTTATTTCCTGTAATTTTCAACAAAGTGAAAAGAAACAGATTACAGAAGACACAGAAAAGAAAAATTACCTTCCGTATGACTTAATGAATCCAGATAATATTTACCTTTTACCTTCGTATCTTGAAGAAATTTCAGGCATTTCCTGCTTTAAAGAAAATAAAATTGCCTGTATTCAGGACGAACAAGCTGTTATTTACATTTTTGACATTCAAAAGGGCCAGGTAACTTCAAAATTTGATTTTGGGAAAAATGATGATTATGAAGATATTGCCATTGTTGGAGATAATGCTTTTGTACTAAAAAGTAATGGCACAATATTTAAGGTTAAAAATTTTGAAAAAAAGAAGAAAAGAAAAACAACCAAAATTGAAACCCTGCTAAACTACAAAAATAATACTGAAGGATTAGTTTATGACAAAGCCACAAATTCTCTCTTAATTGCCTGTAAATGGTCTCCTTCAATTATTAAAAAAAAACCTTATGAAGGCTTTAAAGCAATATACAGATTTGGACTGAAAGACAACAAACTCTTAAAAAAGCCTGCTTATCTGATTGATCTTTCAGAAACAGATAAAATAAGAATTAAGGGTACTGTTGAGAAAAAATTCATTGATGCTGCAAAAAAGATAAATATTGCTGGAGACATTAGTAGTTTTCAACCCTCAGGAATAGCTATAAGCCCAATTAATAAAGAAAATATTTATATCATTTCCAGTGTCGGGAATTTATTAATTGTAATGAACAAACTTGGCATTATAATAGATATTTTTGAATTGGATACACGAATATTTAACCAGCCTGAGGGTATTTGTTTTTCGAAAAATGGAGATTTGTTTATATCAAATGAAAATAAAAATGGAAGTGCAAACATATTAAGATTTAGACCTGAAATAAATCATAATATTAATTAAATACAGTATTAGTAGTTAATTATGGGCTGTAAAATTGTGACTTGAAAGTTGTAAATAATACTAATAAGTTAATTCTTACTTGTGTAATTAGGATTATAAATTGTTTGATCTCTGTTTGGGCCTACAGATACAATCCAAACAGGTACATTAACCTCTTTTTCAATAAATTTGATATAATTTTTTAAGGCCACCGGCAAGTCTTCAAACTTACGCATATTAGTAATATCATCATTCCAACCCCTTAATTCAGTATATAAGGGTTCAATATTTCCTTCGATATTGTATAGAAATTGTTCAAAAACTTGTCCATCTTTTTTATAAGCATGTGCAATTTTAATATATTCGAAACCACTTAAAACATCAGCTTTTGTCATAATTAAACGAGTAACTCCATTAATCATAACTGAATATTTTAATGCTTGTAAGTCGAGCCAACCGCAACGACGTGGCCTACCTGTAGTTGCACCGAATTCGTGCCCGTTTTTTTGCAGTAATTCTCCGGCACTATCAAATAATTCAGTTGGGAAAGGGCCACTGCCAACTCTGGTACAGTAAGCTTTAAAAATTCCATAAACCTCACCTATTTTCGAAGGGGCAATACCTAAACCGGTACAAGCACCTGCACAAACAGTATTTGAAGAAGTTACAAATGGATAAGAGCCAAAATCAATATCCAGCAAAGTACCTTGTGCGCCTTCGGCTAAAACTGATTTTCCCTTTTGCAGGAAATCATTTATAACATATTCGCTATCAATTAATTGGAAATTTTTAATTTGTTCAATTCCTTCAAACCATTTTTTTTCGTAATCTGAATAATCCTCACTAAAATTATACGATTTAAGAATTCGGTTATGCTTTTCTTTTAAAGAATTATATTTCTCTAAAAAATCACCTGATAATATATCACCAATTCGAAGTCCGTTTCTACTAATTTTATCGGTATATGTTGGCCCAATTCCTTTTAAAGTAGAACCAATTTTTGCTTTCCCCTTAAATTTTTCATAAGCAGCATCTAACATTCGGTGTGTTGGCAAAATAAGATGTGCTTTTTTTGATATTAGCAGATTATTTTTAATATGTTTTACTAATTTTTCAATCTGCTGTATTTCTTCAGAAAAAATAACAGGATCAATTACCACTCCGTTACCAATGACATTTATTGCATTTTCTCTAAAAATACCTGAAGGAATAGAGTGAAGAACATGTTTAATATTATTAAAAGCCAACGAATGGCCTGCATTTGGGCCACCTTGAAAACGTGCAACAACGTTATATGCAGGAGTTAATACATCTACAATTTTCCCTTTCCCTTCGTCGCCCCACTGAAGTCCTAAAAGTACATCTGCTTTCATTAAATATTAAGATTTGTTAGCCAACAATAATGCTAATTATTAAAAGCTTTAAAATTAAGCATAATTATTATGGCAAACTATTTTTGAAATAATATTTCAGGTAGTATTTATTTTTTTTAGAAAAATTTTCAGGCTGGTTTTTTCACAGATTTTTTCTCTGAACACTCACTGCAAATACCATAAAAATATAATGAATGATAAGCAATATTGAAATCCATAAGTTCAGAAGCTGTTGTTTGTATTTCCTGAATTCTCGGATCGCAAAACTCTGTTACTTTACCACATTCGGTACAAATTAGATGGTCGTGTTGCTGACATTCATAAGCTTTTTCGAACTGTGCTATGTTTTTACCAAACTGATGTTTAATAACTAAACTACATTCTAACAATAGTTCGATAGTATTATAAAGTGTTGCTCTACTTACTCTGTAATTCTTATTCTTCATAAAAATATAAAGCGATTCAATATCAAAATGGCCTTCGCGAGAGTATATTTCATCTAAAATAGCAAACCTTTCTGGTGTTTTTCTATGTCCTTTTTTTTCCAGGTATTCTGTAAAAACCTGTTTTACAGTATCTTTCGTATTTACACAAAGCATAATTGGACTAATTTAAAATAAGGAGATAAAAATAATTAAAATTATTCATATTTAGAATGAATTTAAAAAAGAAATTATTCAATCGGATTTTCTATACGGTTAACAGATAAAATTCCTTTAACTTTCATTAGCTCTAAAATAAGATTATTTAAATCGTTAGTATTATGAACATAAATTTCGATTGTTCCTTCAAAAACACCATCGTAACTAACAAAATTAATTGCGCGCATATTTACATCCAACTGTTCAGATATTATAGTGGTTATTTTTTTCAATACACCAACATCGTCAATGCCATTTAACTTAATTTTAACTAAATAAGAAAGAATTTTCTGTGCTTTCCACTCAGCTTTAACCATTCGTTCGCCAAAACTTGAATTTAATTTTATAGCTGTCGGGCATTTTGTTTTATGAATAGTGATTGTATTATCAGGATTTAAATAGCCTAAAACATCGTCGCCGGGAATTGGGTTACAGCATTTTGCAATTATAATGCCGGCACTTTCGTCAACAAGAAAGGTAGTTTTTTTATCAAGGTTTTTAGTCTTAATTATTTCTCCTTTCTTTTTTTCACTTGTTCCTTTAGAAAACTGAAGCCGCCAATAACGAATTAATTTATTTCGGGTTCTTTTCTTTATTAATTTTACAATTTCCTCAACATCAATTGAACTATTTCCTATTTGATAATATAAATCGTCTTTATTATTTATTTCATACTGATCGAATATCTTTTTTATTATTTTTGAATTTGGATAAAGCTTTATTTCTTTAAGTCTTTCTTCCAGCTTGTTTTTTCCTTCTTTTATATATTTTTTACGTTCAATTTTAAAACCATTTTTTATAGCAGCTTTTGCCCGGGCAGTAATTACAAAATTAATCCATTCCGGTTCCGGGTTTTTCTTTTCAGAAGTAAGTATTTCAACCTGGTCGCCACTATTTAACACATAACTTAGTCCAACTAACTTGTGGTTTACTTTAGCACCAATACAATGCTTTCCGACTTCTGTATGAATATCATAAGCAAAATCAAGTGTTGTTGCACCTTTTGGTAAAGTTTTAATATGTCCTTTAGGTGTAAAAACCAATATTTCAGATGAAAATAAATTTAATTTAAAATCGTCAATAAATTCTAACGCATCCGATTGTGGATCCTCCAGCAGCTCTCTAATTTTTTTTATCCACTTGTCCAACTCACTCTCTTCCGATTTTACATTTTTATATTTATAGTGTGCTGCAAAACCGCGTTCAGCAATTTCATCCATACGTTCAGAACGAATTTGAATTTCAACCCATTCTCCTCCCGGCCCCATAACGGTTGAATGCAAAGCTTCATATCCATTTGCTTTAGGTGTGCTTACCCAATCGCGTATCCGGTTCGGATTTGGTTTATAAATATCGGTTATTAAAGAATAAATATTCCAGCATTGATTTTTTTCAGAAACTCCATTCTGAGGTGTAAAAATTATTCGAATAGCCAATAAATCATATACTTCTTCAAATGCAACATTTTTAGTTTGCATTTTATTCCAAATAGAGTAAATAGATTTTGGCCTTCCGGTTAACCTGAATTTAAGTCCTTCATCAGTTAATCTTTGTGCAATCGGTAAAGTAAACCGGTTGATTTTGTGCAATCGGTGTTTTTCATTTTCCTTAATTTTGCGTAATAACTCTTCATATATTTGCGGATGCCTGTATTTAAAACTTAAATCTTCTAATTCGGTTTTTATAGCATATAATCCTAATCGATGTGCCAACGGAGCATATAAATATAAAGTTTCACCGGCAATTTTCAGTTGTTTATTTGGCGGCATTGAGCTTAATGTTCTCATATTATGCAGCCTGTCGGCTAATTTTATAAGAATTACCCTAACATCGTCGGAAAGTGTAAGTAACATTTTTCTAAAATTCTCTGCCTGCAAAGATGAATCACGATCAAAAACATCAGAAATTTTTGTTAACCCGTCAATAATATAAGCAATTTTTTCACCAAAAATATTTCGTATATCCTCTATTTCATAATCGGTATCTTCTACTACATCATGCAACATTGCACATGTCATTGATTTTGCTCCCAAACCTATTTCACGAGTTACAATTTTTGCCACCTCCAGCGGATGAAGAACATAAGGTTCGCCGGAACGACGACGCATGTGTTGATGTGCTTCTTTAGCAATCTCAAAGGCATGGGTAATCATCTCTTTATCACCCGGTTTGTCGCAACGAATACAAACTTTTAATAGTTCTTTAAAACTATCTTCAATTATTTTTTTTTCTTCAACTGTTTGCATACGCAATTTTTATGATTACTCTGTTACAAAATTAACTGATTTAGACTGAGTTTATAAATATTTTTATTAAAAAATGCTACTTGTTGGCTTAATAAAATTAATATACAGAAAATTATTAAACAGCCTCGCTATAAGCAGACGAGGTATTGAAGCGGAATAATTTTCTCTTTTATTTCACTGCAAGCAGTGGGAATAAGGCCCGAGATACCGATACGCTTCACTTTCGGAATCAGTTCGACTTTATATTTTAATTCGTTTGTAACTCTAAACAATATAAAGTCTCACTGATTTAAGGATAAATTACTGTTACAGAACCGGTTTTGTTAATTAATCTTTTTTCGGCATCGGAATAATTCAAATAATAAATATAAACACCCGGCTTAACCGGCTTACTATTTGAAGTACCGTTCCACGACTGTGTAATATCTTTTGATTCAAATATTTTTTCTCCCCAACGGTCATAAATAATTAATTGATAATTGTAATCTGATGCATAAGAAATAATGGGCTTAAATTCATCATTTTTACCATCTCCATTCGGGGTGAAAGCATTTGGAATATATACTAACGGAATTTGAACAGCACAATCAGTATTTGATTGATAGTGATAGTTTGTATTACTTGCTTTTGTCCCGATAATATAATAACAGAATTTTCCATCGCTTTCGTTTAAATACAAACTACTTACATCATCTGAATAAGCAGTATCGGCAACTGTTGTTACCAAATCTAAAATACTATCCTTCCAGTTTGATGTTCTGCGCCTGTATATATTGTATGATTCATCAATACCCGGTACAGAAGGATACCAGTTTAGAAGATTTGTCTGATTGTCGTCTGTACTGCTTATAATAATAAGGTTTCCAATAATATTCGACTCACTGATATTTTTATTACAAATACTAACTGCTATTAATTTATAGTAATATTTATCTTCATAATAATCTAAAGTATCGTAAACGGTAAATACAGAATCTGTAATTTGAGAACTTTGAATAACTTTTACGGTATCGTAAGTATCATAATAATCTTTTGAGCGGACTAATTTATATGATGATACATCCGCATCAAGATCGACAGTAAACGAAATTTCAAGGATTTTTCCGGTATAAGTCACATAATTTCCTATTAAAGTATCGGGTGCTATTAGAATATCAGCATCTAATGAAACCATGTTTGAAGTAGAAGAGCTATTATCGCTAAAAGCACGGACAAAAAATCCATAATGACTTTCACCTTCCAGATTTTTAACGGTGTATTCCAAAACATTTCCTCCAACCCTGCCTTCTTCTGTAGTATCAGTATAATTTTTAATTGAATAAACTTTATATTGTGAGACACTTGGGCTTGTCCAGCCGTTATAACCGTTCCAGGTTAATTTTATTTCAGAGTTACAAAAATCAAATTCCGATTCTAAAAAAATAGTGTTATGCCCGGGACTAATCGGGTCAGGGCCAGTACTATCGTTACCGGCAATTGCATATTGCAGGCTGCTTTCGCTTGGGTCAAGAATTGTATCAATATAAACAGTTTCAGTTAAAGGAACCGAGTCACTAATATATTGCCAGGTAATTCCATCCCAATAATATATTTTAAAATTTGTAATTCCGGTAGAATCAAGCACTTTCCATCCAATTATTACGTTATTGTCAGCATTTACACTTACTGAATCGAGAATTACTTTATATTGTGCTATGGCAGAGAAATTAATACTAATTAAAAAACCAATAAGGATAAATATATTTTTTCGAGGCATTATTTTCAACAACTATGTTTAAAAAGTAATTTATAAAGATAAATGAATGTTTATTAATTTAAAAACTATGCTCCGGCTATTACTTCAAACATATCGTTTTTATCGAGATATTTTTGTGACAATTCTTTAATTCTTGCAGGAGTTATATTTTTAATTTTTTCAATGTATTGTTTGTAGTAGTCAAAATCTAAATTATAATCGTTTACTATTCTAAAACTATCCGATAATGAAAAAGGCCCGTCGAACACAGTTAATAAATCTCCCATAACATAGCTTTTAACTTTTTCCAATTCATCTTCACTTACCAATTCATCTTTCATTTTATCCAATTCAAAATATATTTCTTTAACGGCATTTTGTGTTACTTCAGTTTTTACCTCGGTACTTATTTTCATCATTCCGCTTTGCAAAAAAGAATTAATTTGTGCCGAAATGCCATAAGTATATCCCTTATCTTCGCGAATATTTTTCATTAACCGCGAGCCAAAATAACCTCCAAAAAGAATTGTAATAAATTTCATTTCCATAAAATCGGGATGCAGCCGATTAAATAACACTCTTCCAATATTTATTGCAGATTGTACTGCACCTTCTTTTTTTATATAATATTTTTGTTGCTTATTTACCTGAATATTGTAGTTATAAATTCCGGGGGTTGTTGCCCCTCCCCAATTATTTGTGCCAAAGCTTTTTCTAAGTAAATCTAAAAAATTATCTTCCAGTTTTCCTGAAGCTATTATTTTGCACTTACGTAATGTGTAATTTTTTTTATAAAATTCAAGAAGCATTTCCCTTTTAACCATATCATAATGGCCGGCCTGCAAAACTTTACTATAAGGATGCTGTGCACCAAATAAAATTTCCAAAAATTTCCTGGAAGCTAATTGATTTGTTTTTTCCCGGTCAATCAAAAAAGACTGTTTCCTTTTATTAAGGTTAATTCTTAATTCATCATCAGGGAAAATTGCATTCTTTACAATATCTTCAACTATTAAAAGTGTTTTGGGGAGAAAACGTGTTAAAGAAAACAAGGTTATGATGGTAAAATCGTTATTACTGTTTAATGAAAGAAAAGCTCCATAATAATCTAATTTTTCAGCAATTTGCTTTGATGTTTTCGATTTTGTTCCTTCCATTAACATTGAGCTAACTGTAGAAGCAATTAAAGGTTTAGGCTGATGCCAAATACCAGCCTCAAAAATAAAATCGATTTTTACCACCGGTTGAGATCCGGCATTAAAGCTATAAACAGGTATGCCGTTTTCTAAAATAAATTTTTCAGGATTTTGAAAATTATTTATGACTACCGGTTTAATTTGGGGTGCTGTTTTTCTATTTAAAACTTCCATTGTTTCTTATTGAGCTGATTTATAATACAATGTTGATGAATTTTCGGAACGAAACAATTTATTAGCAATTTTATGAATCTGAAAAGCATCGGCCAACCGGTATTTTTCAACTTCCTTATTAATATTTTTTGCATCGCCTAATAACTCATGTTGTGCAAGATTCATGGCCTTATTTAAAACACTTATTTCAGAAAAAACATGCATAGACTCAATTTTGTTTTTTATCTTATTTAATTCATTATCAGGCACTATTTCAGTTCTTAGCTTATTTAATTCTTCGTTAATTGCATGCTCAGCATCTTTCATTTTTATACCTTTCATCAATTTTCCGGTAACAATAAACAAACCGTTATCAATATCGCCTGTAATATATGCATTAACTTCGCTGAACATTTTTTTTTCTTTTATTAAAGACTGGTTCAGCCTCGACGACCTTCCATTAGAAAGTAAATCGGAAATTAAATCGGTAGCGTAAAAATCCTTATGTTTTCTGTCGCACATATGAAAAGCTTTATATATAGCATCAAAAGGCACATTTCTTTTCACTTCAAGAAAATTAGCAGAAGTTTGTTCCGGTTCAACCGGTAAATTTCTTAAAGGAATATCACGACGTTCAATTTTCCCAAACCACTTATTAGCCAATCTTTCAATTTCCGGAATATTAACATCACCCGCCACTGATATAATAGCATTATTTGGAGCATAATGATGATAAAAAAAAGATTTTACATCATTCAAGTCGGCATTTTCAATATGTGAAATATTTTTACCTATTGTTGCCCATTTATAAGGATGCACTTTGTATGCCAAAGGCCTTAATAGCAACCAAACATCGCCATAAGGCTGATTTAAATAGCGCTGTTTATATTCCTCAATTACCACATTTTTTTGAATTCGCAATTTTTCTTCTGAAAAATCTAACGCCAACATTCTGTCCGATTCAAGCCAAAAAGCTGTTTCCAGATTTTGTTTGGGTAATGTAAGGTAATAATTAGTTACATTATTAGTCGTAAAAGCATTGTTCTCGCCTCCGGTTTTTTGCAATTCAGAATCGTAATTCGGAATATTTTCAGAGCCTCCAAACATTAAATGCTCAAATAAGTGTGCAAAACCGGTTTTATTTTCATTTTCGTCACGGGCACCTACATCATATAATATATTAAATGCTACAATAGGTGTTGTAGTATCTTTATGAACTATAACTCTTAGCCCGTTCTCTAATTCAAATTTATTGATTGAGATCATATGTTATTTTTAATTGTAATAAAAATTTAATTCCCGGTAATTAATTAGTTTTAAAAAACCAAAACAAGTCACTAATTAATAGATTATTGTTGATGTTTTTTTCAAGAATTAGTTACTCTATCATTGTAACTCTGACAACCGGTTTAATGTTTCAGAATATTCTTTTATTATGGAATCGATTATTTCTTTTGCTGTCAAAATTTCGTTAATATTTGCCGAAACCTGCCCTATTTCTAATTCCCCTTCAACTACATCACCTTCAAACATTCCTTTTTTTGCTCTTCCTTTACCTAATATTCCCACCAATTCAGTAACAGAAGCACCGGCTGATTCGCGAGAAGCAATATGCTCAAAAAAATTATTTTTAATTAAACGTACCGGAATTAATTTTCTTAGTGCTAATTGCGTATCGCCATCGCCTAATTCAGTAATTTTCTTTTTAAAATTCCGGTGAGATGAAGATTCGGCACACGCAGCAAAACGGCTGCCAATTTGAACACCATCAGCACCAAGAATGATGGATGCTAACATTGAACGGCCACTGCTAATTCCTCCGGCTGCAATTAACGGAATATCTATTTTATCTCTTATCAATGGAATTAAAACCATTGTTGTTGTTTCTTCTCTTCCATTATGTCCTCCGGCTTCAAATCCTTCAGCCACAACTGCATCAACGCCTGCCTCCCTGCTTTTCAATGCAAATTTCAGGTTAGCAACAACATGTACTACTTTAATACCTTGTTTGTGTAAATAATCAGTCCAGGTTTTTGGATTTCCGGCTGAAGTAAAAACAATTTTCACTTTCTCTTTTACAATAACTTCCATGGTTTCTTCAATTCTTGAATAAATTAAAGGCACATTCACACCAAAAGGGTTATTCGTAGCTTTTTTTGCTTTTTGAATATGTAATTGAAGAACTTCAGGCGTCATTGAACCTGAACCAATTAAGCCCAGTCCTCCTGCATTACTCACAGCAGAAGCCAGTTCCCATCCGCTACACCAAATCATACCACCTTGAATAATTGGATATTTAATACCAAATAATTGACAAATTCTATTTTTCTTCATTGTATTAATTAATTAGAGGATATAAGAAAAGACTAATTATAAAGCTCTTAAAGGTAAAAAGATTTTAATACAGAATTTAAAATTAATTATTAAAGAAATAAAAACAGAGAACACTTTGAAAAGTTATTTCTCAAATTTTAAATAACATACTAATGCAAAACTAAAAGTAATTATCTTTATATTTTTAAAAATTATAGCATGAGTAAAAAGAAAAAAGGTGGATTTGTGTATTCAACAAACCCTGATTTTGATATTGAAAGTGAAAATGATAATGAAGAAGTTACTTTAGAACCGGCAAAACAAAATTTGCGTGTAATGTTAGACCGGAAACAACGAAAAGGTAAAACCGTTACATTGATTACCGGTTTTATTGGTAACGAAAATGATTTAAAAGAACTGGGCAAATTATTAAAATCGAAATGTGGTACCGGTGGTGCTGTAAAAAACAGAGAAATAATTATACAGGGAGATTTTAAAATAAAAATTGGAGATTTGCTAAATGGGTTAGGCTATAACTATAAATTTAGTGGATAAATAAAAAATTGAAAGTAAAAAGTGAAAAAGCGAATTGGTGAGTGAGTGAATAAATTAAAAGTTTGGAGTTAGAAAGTGGATAAAAAAGAGTTTATAATTTTATTGCAGAAACATACGGCATTAGGCTTGCTGGCTTATCCGTATTATATAGAGCCCAAAGACACAGGATATATAATATTGGAAAAACTATCTTCTGCAAAATCAACAGGCTATAATTTAACAGAAGCTCAATTAGAACTTGTAAAAATTGCTGAAAATTTTAACGAACAACAACTTTTTAAAATATTTGCAAAAAAGAAAAAGACAGTTAAAGACTTTTTTGCCAAATTAGATATGGAATATGCTGATAATTTTATCAAACCCTATCTGGAAAAAAACATTAGCCATTTGTTTAATATATTAAGGCAAGAAAATATCAGGTGTTTTATAAGAACAAAAAAAGAGCTGAATATATACGATACCGACGAAATTAAGGTTTTAAAAAAACCGGCAGAGGTAATTTTCAACTTTCATAAAACAGATATTGAACTTCGTTATTATATTTCAATACAACAAGACAATCATGAAATTACACTTACCGATAAAAGCGGGCATGTTTTATCAAACGACCCATGTTGGCTGTTAATGGACAAAAAAATATATTTTTTTAAAGATATTGACGGGAAAAAACTGCTGCCATTTTTTAGTAAAACCCACATTAGTATTGAAAAAAAGTTTGAGAAAAAATATTTTGAAACTTTTATTAAAAATGCTATTCAAAAATACAAGGTTAATTATAGTGGTTTTGAAATTAAAAAGTTAAATACAGATAAAAAGTGTATTCTTACCGTTGAAAAAGACTTAAAAGGATTAACCGTTTTTATTCCAAAATTCAAGTATGGCGATATATTGGTTAAACCACAGAATACAATTAAGATATTTACTAATTTAACTATAGTTGGAGAAAAGTATATTTTTGAGCAAACTTCAAGAGATTTTGATTGGGAGAAAAACGTCTTTTCGGTTATTGAAAAAACAGGATTATTGCTTAATAAAGACGGGCATTTTATTGTAAAGGAAGTAGTTTCAAAAAAAGTTTCTGAAAATTTAGAAAAAACTATTAACTGGCTAAATAACAATCAATCAATACTTAAAGCCAAAGATATTATTGTTCAACAAGATTTTTTTAAAAAAAAGTTTTTCACCGAAGAAATTTCGCTTGATTTAAAAATTCAACAAAAATCAGATTGGTTTGACATTTACGGTTATGCAATATTTGGTAAATTTAAAATTCCGTTTCTTCATTTAAAAAATAACATTTTAACCAACAATCGTGAGTTTATATTACCAAACGGAGAAATAGCCATACTTCCCATAGAATGGTTTAGTAAATACAGCAACCTGTTTACTTATGGGAAAAAAGGCGATAAAGAAACATGGCAAATCAAGAAAATTCATTATCAGTTCTTAGAAATTGAAACTTACCAAAGTAACCGGAATTATGCAGTAAAATATAAGAAATTGATTGACTCTGCAAAGACTTTTGAAACGACAGCACCAAAACAGTTAAATTGTCAATTAAGGCCTTATCAAATAGAGGGTTATTCATGGTTATTACAATTACAAAATTTAGGTTTTGGTGCTTGCCTGGCCGATGATATGGGATTAGGAAAAACCATTCAAACTTTGGCAATGCTTCAAAAAACAAAAGAAAACAGTTTGCCAAATGGTTCAGAAACAAAAAATAAAAAACCAATTTCACAGGTTACGCAGTTAAAAATATTTGAAGAAAACAAACAGAAAACAATTAGAGACGTATCATTAATTGTAATGCCAACATCGTTGGTTCATAACTGGTTTAATGAAATAAAGGCTTTTGCTCCGAATTTGAAAGTTAAAATACATATTGGCGGCGAAAGAAAAAAAAACATCCAAAACTTTAGTGAATTTGATATAATTTTAACCACCTACGGAGTTGTGAGAAACGATATTGAAATTTTACAAGATTACGACTTTTATTATATCATTCTTGACGAGAGCCAGATGATAAAAAATCCACATTCTAAAACCTATAAAGCCCTGCTTCAATTAACTTCAAGTCATAAACTTGTATTAACCGGAACACCAATTGAAAACTCGTTAACAGACCTTTGGGCACAAATGAATTTTATTAATTCCGGTTTATTAGGAAGCTTAAAGTTCTTTAAAGAAGAATTTTTACATCCCATTGAAAAACAGGCTGACGAAGATAAACAGTTAAAGCTTAACCGTTTGATTAATCCTTTTTTACTGAGGCGTACAAAAGAAGAGGTTGTAGCTGAATTACCCCCGGTAAGCCAACAAACCATTTATTGCGCAATGACCGATGAACAAAAAGCTTTTTACGAATCGGAAAAGTCTAAAACCCGCAATATTATTATTGAAAATATTGAAAATAACGGTGTTGGGAAAAATTCTATTGAAATATTACAAGCTTTGAATAAACTCAGACAGTTGGCTATTCATCCTGTTATGTATGAAAAAAGCTATAAAGATGAATCTGGAAAGTTTAATGAAATTGTTCGAAATATTGAAAGCGTGATAGCAGAAAATCATAAAATACTTATTTTTTCAAGCTTTGTAAAACACTTGAATTTGTATGTAAACTATTTTGATGCAAACAAGATTAAATATTCTTACCTCACCGGCGATATTCAACAAAAAGAAAGGGAAAAAGTAATTTCGGAGTTTAAGACAAATAAGGAAAATAATGTGTTTTTAATTTCACTAAAAGCAGGTGGCGTTGGGCTTAATTTGACCGAAGCCGATTATGTTTTTATTGTTGACCCGTGGTGGAACCCTGCTGCCGAATGGCAGGCATTAAGCAGAGCCCATAGAATTGGACAAAACAAACAAGTATTTGTTTACAGGTATATTTCAGCAGAAAGTATAGAAGAAAAAATTGCCAATCTGCAAAAGCAAAAAACACAATTAGCCGATATGTTTGTAAAATCTAATAATCCGCTTCAGGTTCTTTCAAAAGATGAAATTGCTGAATTGTTTGTATAAAATTGTTTCTAAAAAAGAATATAAATTACAGAAAGAAAAACTGCTGAGCTGTAGTTTACAAATCTGAAAGCCCGTTTAAAATGGCGTATTTTACTAAATCAATTGTAGATTTTAATTCCAGTTTTTCCAGAATATTTTTTTTATGTGTCTCAACAGTACGGGTACTAATAAAAAGTTTATTAGCTATTTCTTTAAAACTTAAGCCATCAGCTATTAGTTTTATTACTTCAGTTTCCCTTTTCGAAAGCAAATCATTTTCATTAACATTATCGGCTTTAATATTATTTGTATAATTATTAAAAACTGTTTGCTGAACGCCTTTACTGTAATAATTTTTACCTTCGCTTATTGCTTTAAGTGCAAATAGAAACTCCTCTTCATCAATGTCTTTTGACAAATAGCCCACACCTCCGGCTTTTATAGCTTCATCTAAAGTTTTTTTATCAACTATTGAGCTTAAAAAAACAGTTTTAATATGCGGATAGTCGTTTTTAATAATTTTAGCAATTTGGATACCTGATAACCCGGGCATTTTAATATCAAGAATAACAATATCTGTTTGTTTGTTTTTCAAATTATTGAGTAATTCTTTCCCGGAAGATGAGCTGTAAACTAATTCAAACCTATCGTTCCCAATAAAAAAAGATGCTATTCCCTCAGAAACAATTTTATGGTCATCTGCTATACAAACACTCAATTTATTCATGTCGATTTTGAAAAACTTCTAATTTCTTTTTTGTAAATAGAAATATGTTAATTATTTATTGACCGTAAATTTAAGAAAAAACTCACTCCCTTTACCTTGTTCACTTTCAGCCCAAATTATACCACCTAATTTTTCAACAATGTCTTTACTAACCACCAATCCTAAACCGGTACCGCTGTTTTCACTTTTTGCAACACCTTCTTTATTTAAAAATAAATTGTCAATATCTGACTTGCTCATTCCAATTCCAAAGTCTTTAACTGATATAATAACGGCATTCTCTACTTTATTAACTTTGAGAATTATTTTATTGTTTGGCTGTGAGAATTTTACCGCGTTAACAATTAAATTATTTAAAACAATGCTTAATAGTCTTCCATCTGTTTCAATTTCAATATCTTTATCAATACTATTCTCAATAGTTATTGATTTTTCATTGGCAAACTCCTGTAAAATCATCACAACTTTAAAACATATTACATGTAAATTAAACATACTTTTGTTTACTGAGATATCCCGTTGTTGATTAATGGCCCAATTAAGCATATTCTCCAATTGCAATTTTAATGCTATTGAAGAATTCAACATTCTGCTTAAGTAGTTATCAATTTCTTTTTTATTTAGTTTGTCAAATTTATTTCTAAGAGAATTCGTAATGGAATAGAAAGCCGAAAGAGGAGATTTTAAATCGTGTGAGATAATGCTCATTAAACGGTTTTGTGTTATATTGAGTTGCTTTAGTTGCATGTTTTTTTCATTTAAAATGGTATTTGTTTTTACTTTTAGCCTAAAAAAGAATACCAGAAAAATTGCAACGATAAACAAAAAGCCAATAATAAGCAAAAACAGTTTTTGAATATTTTCATTTTCTATATCTTTAATTTTAAGTTCTTTAATTTCAACATTCTTTTTTTCAGTTTCGTATTTTGTTTGCATTTCTGCAATTATATTCTCATTGTTTAATGCGTTAATACTGTCTTTAATTGAAATAAATTTGTTTTTAAATGTATAAGCTTGTTTATAATCCCCTGATTTTTCATAAATCTCTGCCAGTATTGCATACACTTCCTTCTCAACTTCAATATTTTTAGTTTTAATTGCTGTATTTAACCCTTTTAATCCATATTCTTCTGCTAGGCCCAACTTACCTTCCTTAATATATAATTCAGTAATATTCTTTTCAACAATTGCTTTTCCTCTTTCATCATTTAGTTTATTATGTATTTCAAGCGATTTTAAAAAATAGTCAATTGCTAAATTAAATTTATTGGTATTAGTATATACATTAGCAAGTCCGGTATAAATTGATGCTTTTCTTTGAATATTATTCATATTATTAGCCGAACTAAGAGCCATATTGTAATAATATAAAGCACTATCATAATTTTGCAGGGAATTATATATTACCCCAAGATTTGTTTCTGCTATACAAGCATAGTTGTTATTATTTGCCAATTTAGCTTTTTCTTTGGCGTTTTTTAAATATTCAATTGCTTCGTTGTTTTGCTTAAGCTTATAATAAAACAAACCAATATTTACCATTGAAGCAGCCAATTCATTATCTGTTGAAACTCTTTTTCCATTTGGCAAAATGGTTTCTTTAATTTCCAGCGACTTAATAAAATAGGCCAGCGAACTATCATAATTGGCTTGTTTATAATATATGATACCTGCATTATTATAAGTAACAGCAGCAATTTTAAACAATTTAATGTTTTTAAAAATACCAGCACCTTTCAAATAAAAATATAAAGCACTATCTAACATATTTATCTTATTGTAATACGAACCAATATTATTATAAGTAACCCCTGTACCTTTAATAAAATTTGCTTTATTACTTAGTTTTAATGCGCGATTGTATAAGAGCATTACATTATCCAGTTCATTTCTCAAAACACGAATTGGGCACAGTCCGTTTATTGAGTTTATTATTAGCGTGTCATTATTTATTTTTTCAGAAACAGATAAGGCTTTCAGCGAGTATTTTTCGGCAAGTTCAGTAGAGTCATATTTGTAAATTTTTGCTAATTCAAAAAAACCTTCTATTCTCTCTATTTCATTACTGCTGTTTAATGTAATTGTCACCAGGCTATCCACATTTTGAGATTGAGAAAAAGATAAAACAGAAAGAATATATATGTGAAAAATAACCGATAAATATATTTTCATAAAACAGTTCTTCAAAAAATCAGGGAAATTCCTTACCAAATATCCGTAAAATTACTGATTGTTCCAACTCACTAAATATTGTTTTTTTGAACATGAATAATTTTTACAATAAGGAACAAGAAATACTAATCAGAAAAAGTTTTGTTTTTACGCTTGACATTATTCATTATGCGCAACTGCTTGAAGAGAAAAAAAAGAACTTCATTGCAAAACAGTTACTTGTATTCGGAACAGCATTTGGCGAAAACATGCACAATCTACAGTTCATTAAGAGTGAAAGAAGCTATTTAGATAAATTAGAAAAAGCAAAAAAACATGCACAAAAAACTAAATATTGGCTGCAACTATGTAAATATTCAAACGAATATCCAAAACCAAACGGTTTATTAACAGAGGTTGGAGAGCTTATAGAAACTATTTCGTTATCATCATATCAAGTAAATAAAAATTAATAACTATGAAAAAGAAAATTACATTTTTGTTAGCAGGCATGTTTGTAGCCTTTGCAACTTTAATACAAGCACAAACAGCAACACAGCCTTCAGGTAGTGGAACAAGTGGCGACCCTTATCAAATTGCTACTCTTAATAATTTATACTGGCTTTCGCAGGCTGATACGGCATGGGGCAGATATTATATTCAAACTGCTGATATTGATGCATCAGCTTCAAGTAGTTGGGATGATGGTGATGGTGGCGATGCTGAGGGTTTTTCACCTATTGGTAATAGCTCAACAAGATTTACAGGCGAATATAACGGAGATGGTTATAAAATTATCGGAATATATATTAACAGATCAGCTACGAGCTATATTGGTTCTTTTGGTTCAACACTTGGTGCTACAATTAAAAATATAGGAATAACAGATGCAAATGTATCAGGAAAGGGGCAGGTTGGCGTACTCATAGGTTCTTGTAATAGTACAGATATAATAAATTGTTATTGTACCGGAGTTGTGAATGGAACAGATAGCTATGTTGGAGGACTTGTCGGCTACAGTTTAAATAGTTCATCGTTGCAAAATTGTTATAATGCAAGTAATGTAAATGGTACAGGTTATGTAGGTGGTATTGTTGGTTCAAACTATGTTGCAAATGTTAGCAATTGTTATAATACAGGTGCTATAAGTGGCAATACATGGTATGTTGCAGGTTTGGTTGGTTTTAATAATAATTCATCAACAATAAACTATTGTTATAGTACAGGGGATGTTGAAGCTTCTGGTTATGGGAGAGGACTGGTTGGAGGCAATTCCTCTTCAACTGTTAGTAATTCATTTTGGAATACCGAAACATCGGGACAAACAACCAGTGCTGCAGGTTCCGGCAAAACAACTGCTGAAATGAAAGATGTAACTACTTATACCAGTATTGCTACAACCGGGCTTGATGCTGCCTGGGACTTTGTAACTAACCCCAATGACGATGCTGCTAATGACGATGTTTGGGATATCTATCAACAAGGTAATGATTACCCGATTTTATCCTGGCAAACAGAAGCAGATATATATTTATCCGGGCCTAATGGATATGGAACATCCGGTGACCCTTATCAAATTACGGATTTGGATGATTTGAAATGGATTACAGATAATACTACATCATGGGACAAATATTTTATCCAAACAACCGATATTAATGCATCGGCAACATCTTCTTGGGATAGTAATGCAGGTTTTTCTCCTATCGGTAACTCATCAAATAAATTTACAGGTAGCTATAACGGACAAGGTTATGCTATTGATAGCTTATTTATTAATCGTCCTACTACCGATTATGTTGCTTTATTTGGATATAATAATGGAGTTATAAAGAATTTAGGCATTACAAATGCCGATATAACAGGACAAGACAAGGTAGCATGTTTAGTAGGAATGAATTATATTACTACTATTACCAATTGTTACAGCACTGGTAGTGTAAATGGTTCAGCAAGCGTTGGAGGATTTGTTAGTTATACTTTTGGTGGAACAATAAGTAATTGTTATAATTCAGCAAATGTTAGTGGCGAAAGCAGGGTTGGTGGCTTTGCAGGCTATCATTACAATGGAGCTAACATAAATAACTGTTATAATACAGGGGATGTTACCAGAACAACAGGTTCAACTGATGTTGAAATTGGAGGCTTTATAGGATACAACCAAAGTGCAAATATTAATTATTGCTATTCCTCAGGTTCTGTATCTTATGATGGAGTTTCTAATCCAACAGATAAAGGTTTTATAGGAAATTACTCCTTTGGTACTTTAGATAATAGTTTTTGGAACAGCGATGTGTCAAACCAAACAACAGCAACCGGAGCTACGGCAAAAACTACTGCCGAAATGAAAAACCACAGTACATTTACCGACCAAACAACAACAGGACTTACAACTGCATGGGATTTTATTAACAATCCTGACGA
>JAADFW010000250.1 GCA_013152655.1 Chlorobiota bacterium | reverse complement strand
GGGGTTAGATACCTTAATTCAGATGAAGGAAGCGGTTGAAAAGTACAAAAACCTCATTACAAAAAATGGCGGTAAAATTGTACATGAAGAAAACTGGGGCTTAAAAAAGCTTGCTTATCCAATTCAAAAAAAATCGACAGGTTTTTATTACCTGCTTGAATTCCAGGCTGAAGGTGAATTTATTCAAAAATTGGAAATCCAATTAAAAAGAGATGAGAAAATTATTCGCTTTTTAACTACAAAAATGGAAAAATATGCAGTTGTATATGCAGATAGAAAAAGAAGTATGAAACAAGAAAAAACAGTGGAGGAATAAGCAATGGCACAAAATCAATCTGAATTAAGGTATCTAACACCGGTTTCTGTAGATATTAAAAAGAAAAAATATTGTCGATTTAAGAAAAATAAAATTAAATATATCGACTATAAAGACCCTGAATTTTTGAAAAAATTCCTTAATGAACAAGGTAAAATTCTACCTCGTAGAATTACCGGTACGTCATTAAAATTCCAAAGAAAAATTTCTACTGCTGTTAAAAGAGCTCGCCATTTGGCTTTATTGCCTTATGTTGTTGATATGTTTAAATAAAATTAAGAAGGAGAATAAGAAATGGAAATTATATTAAAACAAGATATTCCGCAATTAGGCCACAAAAACGAAATTGTTAACGTTAAAGCCGGTTATGGAAGAAATTACCTGATTCCAAAAGGAATGGCTATTTTAGCTACTGCTTCAGCAAAAAAAGTATATGCCGAAAACAAAAAACAACAAGCGCATAAAGAAGAAAAAATTAAGAATGAAGCACTTGATATAGCTAAAAAATTAGAAAATAAGGAATTAAAAATAGGTGCAAAAACCAGCTCAACAGGCAAAATTTTTGGTTCAGTTAATGCAATTCAAATTGCTGAAGCAATTAATGCAAAAGGATTTAATGTTGATAGGAAAAATATTACCATTAAAGAAGATAGTATTAAAGAAGTTGGTAAATATACCGCTACTGTTAAATTACACAGAGAAGTTGAAATAGAAATGAGTTTTGAAGTAGTTTCTGAGTAATTGCAGAGAAATAATATATTAACGGTGTCATTAATTAATGACACCGTTTTTTTATGCAAAGACTATATACTTACAGTTTATTTTACAGCAATACACTCAATCTCAATTAACACACCAAGCGGTAATTTAACAACCCCAAAAGCAGCTCGTGCAGGTTGATTTTCCGAATAATACTTACCATAAACCTCATTCATAGCTGCAAAATTATTCATATCACTTAATAGGCAAGTTGACTTAACTACATCTGAAAAACTATAACCCGCTTCATTTAAAATAGCTCCAATATTTTTCATTACTTGTTCGGTTTGTTCTTGAATTTCTCCTTCCACTACTTTTCCTGTTTCGGGGTTAACAGGCACCTGCCCGGATATATAAAGTGTTCCGTTTGCCTCAACTGCCTGGCTATAAGGGCCAATAGCCTTAGGTGCATTTTTAGTATTAATTATTTTTTTCATCATTATAAGTTTAACTATTTATCTTATTAATTAATTTGTAAATGTACGAGCTAAAAATATAAATTCCTGCAAAAGTTATATTGTTTTTTGTTGCAATAAATTATGAACGCAACAAATTTATTTTTTGTAATTTATACTAATTAATTTATCTTAGTACAGCTAAAATCACAATTTTATAAACTAAAACTAAAAAAAATGAAAAAAAGTTACATTATTTTAAAATCTTTTATTCTTGGATGTATATTAAGTGTTTTTACATTCTCATCATATGCTCAATTCGACCAGGTTGGCGATATTTTAAAGTCAGGGGCCAATGAGGCCAATACTGTTTTTGAATCGTATTTAACACCTTTAGGCAAGGCTTGGGGATATGACTTAGCAGGTGGTTGGTATAATTCGGCTGCCGTTCATAAAACATTAGGTTTTGATTTAACATTAAGTGTTAATTTTGCACAAACACCAGATGAAGATTTATTATTTGATTTGGCATCTTTGGGGTTAAGCAAAATACAGTCAACAAGTGCAAATACTATGTTTCCCACTATCACAAATGGCAATGTTGATGATGTAAATTCAATTACTGTTATTGAAACTGTATCTGAGGATATAACGGTAAATGGTGTAACTCAAACTGTTACACAAGATGTGACATTATTGCCTGCTACTGAACTTAAAGGTTTTGAAGTACCCGTTGGCCTTCCTCTTCCAACAATTAATCTTGGAATAGGATTACCCAAAGGATTTGAATTAGTAGGCCGGTTTGTTCCAAATACAGCTATTGGCGATTTAGGAAATCTTGGCCTTTGGGGAATTGGCTTGAAACATGATTTTCTGCAATGGTTGCCAATTGTCGATAAAATTCCTTTTTTGCGTGCCTCAATTTTTGCTGGATATACTAATTTTGGGATGGATGTTGCTATACCTTTTGATCCTACTACATCGGTTGATGATCCGGGTACTTATGTTAATCCTGAAAATCAAGCCATGAATTTAAATATTACGGCTTTTCATGCTGCTATTTTAGTAGGTGCCAAACTTCCTATTGTCCATCCTTATGTAAGCTTAGGCGTGGTTTCTTCAAAATTTGATTTAAGCATGTTAGGAGAATATGCATTGCCAAAGCCTTATGCTGAAGTTGATAATACTACAGGAATTCCAACCGGAAATGTTTTAACAACATTAGATGGAACAGATCCTAATTTTATCTTAACTGACCCAATAGCAATAAATATTGAAAGTGGATTAAAACCTTCAATAGCAGCTGGCTTAAGAATTAAGCTTGCAATCTTTACATTCCATGCACAATATACCATTCAGGAATATACAATGATTACAGGTGGGTTTGGAATAAGCTTTAGATAATTTTTTATATTTATATTATCAAAAGAGGGCAGGTGCCCTCTTTTTTGTTTGTACTAAAATATTTGAATTATAATACATTTTTAATTAATACGTTTCAAGTTAGTGCAAAATTATTATTTGAGTGATTTTAAAAAGTAAAAATATTTTTTGCTTAATAGCAAAAAATCTATATTAGCAAACTTAATTATTAAAGAAATTTAATTATGAAAAGAAGCAGGTTTATATTGTACTCCTTTTTAATTCTTTGTTACTTTATTTCAATAAATATAATAAAAGCACAATCGCCATATGATATTACGGCTACTATGATGCAAGCAAGCATAGATGATGCCGGAATTTTTTTAAATGAATATATGAGTCCCTTAGACAAAGCATGGTCTGCAAGTATGGCAAACAGCTGGTATAATACGGCACAAACTCATGAAACCGGGAGTTTCGAAATTATTTTTAATTATAGTTGGGCCAGTACTCCTGAAATAGATAAAACTTTTGATATTCAGAATGTTGGGCTTACGGCTGTAAATTCGGTAGATGGAAATACTGTAGTCCCTACTATTGTTAATTCTGAAATATCTAATAATATTAAAATATCTTCAACTAACAATATTTCTTTAAATGATACTGTTTATACCCTAAGTGGATTTAATGCCCCAAACGGAATTCCATTACCTACTTTTAATATTGGTATAGGTATTTATAAAAATACTGATTTTGTTGGAAGGTTAATTCCAAATTCAGCTATTGGTGATTTTGGTGCAATAAATTTGTGGGGATTTGGAGTTAAGCATGATATTTTACAATGGTTGCCATTTGTTGATGAAATTCCGTTTAAAGCTGCAATACAATTTGGATTTACAAAATTTAATATGAATTATGGCTTAAATTATTCCCCGTCTGCTGATAGGATAAATGTACAGTTGCCAGAAAATCAGGAACTTAAAATGAAAATTACAAATCTTACAGGAAATATTATATTGTCGAAAAAAATATATTTTGCTACTCCTTATCTTAGTGTTGGGTTTTCTAAAACCAGTTTAAATATGATTATGGACGGAACATATTATTTTGCTTTAAATAATCAATTAACAGGTATCTCAGAAATTAACGATTCTGATGAATATAGATTTATCGATCCGATTAATATAAAACCTGAACCGAATATTCAAACTCAATTTACTGCAGGCTTACGCCTTAAATTTTTGGTTTTAACCATGCACGCACAATATTCTTTTCAGGAATATGGTGTTTTTACTGCCGGCGTTGGCATAAGTGTAAATTAGCTGTTAGTAATTAGTGAACAGTGAATTGTAGTCTGTGAACTGTTAGTGAGTATATTGATTTGTTTGTTTCAGTTTCTATCAGTTATGAGTCTGATAGTCTTTTGTCTAAATGTATTGGTTCTTGTTTCTTGTTTCTATTTTTCATACAAGTCAATAATTTGAATAAGAATATTGTTTCTTTTCTCTTCTTGTTTTAATAAGGCAATTCTATACGCATTTTCGTAACCGCCACGATGATACCGTGCAAACCACGGCAGAACACTTATAACTGCATCGTATAAAGTATAATTAGCTGCTGTATAGGCATATAATGTTAAAATCGAAAAGGTTAAAACGAAAGAATTAACAGCACTTTTAACAGAAGCGTTTGCCAATTGTCCTGAACCGGGCAGTATCATACTCATATATTTTGAGATAGCTGGCCAGGAAGGTTTTATATGGCCTAATATATTGAATAAAGAATCAATTTGACTTTTTGATTGTTCAGTTTCAAAACAATGGTTGAAATATTTTTTCGAATCATTATACTTATTTTGGCCATAATAGGTTAATCCAAATAAAAAATTTTCTTGTTTTTCCTGATTATATTTTACAGTATTAAAGGTATTTAATAGTTCAACTTCGGCATACAAATATTCTTTTTGTAATATATAAATAAACACTTTTTTAAAAATAATTTCATTTTTAAGAGAATCATTTTGGGTTAAGCCATATGCTAAATCATAAAATTTTAGTGCTTTCTCAAATTCTTGAGTTTTTAAATAGCAGTGTGCTAATTCAATAGTTACTTTTTTTCTATAATTGCTTTCAGTATCAAAATAAAAAACCCGCTCAAACTCATGAATAGCACGGTTATAGTTTTCTTCCTTGCTATTCTTTACAGCAAATCTATAAACTTGTTCAATATCTTGGCCTTGAATGTTTTTTAAAAAAAACAGGCTGCTAATAACGATTAAAAATATCTTCAATTTGATGAATGATTTTATGATTTAATCCTGAATTCCTTTTATTTACAGCTTTCCCGGTTCCATAAATATTTCCTATATAAAAACCTGTTCCCATGGTTAGGTATATCCAGCCATATTTACTCGAAATGCCGTTTTTTTGAAAACCACGATATGCTTGTAATCCTGAAACTCCTACAACCAATAAACTAAATAAGCCGTCTTTCCAGAAACCGGAGTATATTTTGCCTGTTCCGGGAACTATTGCTGAAAGAGCTATTGCCAAAGGAACACTTTTGTATTTTAATTTATCTTGTTGTGAAAGTATATTTTTTAATTCCTGAATTGATTTATTCTGGGGATTACTGTTATTTTTAATGTCAGATTTAGCTTTGTCCCAATTGTATGTATAGGCATCTGATATAGCTGAATAAAATATTTTATCTGCTGATGCTAAAGCATTCTCTGATTGTATATAATTATTTAGTAAAGCATAATTTTGATTTAAGATAAGTAATCTTACATATTCTTTTGCCCAATCGTGCGACATTGTATTAATATTTACATTATACTTTTCAAGGCGGTTTATAGCAATTGAGTAAAGTGCTGATTTTCTGTAGCTTTCAACAAGGCGAAAAGCAGCTAAATTGTTGGTTGAATCAATAAACAAAACACGTTCATATTCATTAGCAGCTAAATTAAATTCATGCGATTTATATAAATAGTCGGCATATTTTAATGAATTATTTAAATTGTATAAATCTTGCGAATAACCAACTCTTAAATTAATTAATACGAATAGTGCAAATGCTGTGAGATAATATTTAAATTTCATTGTTGGTAAATATTGCTTGCCTGTTAACTTATTATTGCTTTTCAAAATTAAAATTCCGTACCGGATCAATTAATAAATGACTGTGTTTATCAATCAGATAGTTTTCCGGGCTCATGCTGTTACAACGTGTGAACCGGTCGAAAAAATTAATTAACCCAATAACTACTCCTTGTTTTTTTATTGCCTGAATAGCATAAATTGAGCAAGATGGTGTAAAACTGCACGAATTGGCATCTTGCGATGATATAAAGTTTTTATAAAAAAGAAATAAATGCGAAAACATAAAGTCATATTCATTGGAATAGCTGCGAACAAACGACCAGGTTTGCTTTTTAGGTGCTGAAGATAATGTACTTTTTAAAAGTTCCAATTCATATTTAGACTGTCCTTCGGAATAAAAACTAATAATCAGGAATAGAATAATTATAATATTCTTCATTTTGCATATTATTTATTTTAATGTTTTTATAAGTGGTTAATTTTATTTTTTCATCCATCCCTGTATATAAAAACTGTGTAATGGTAGTTGGAATTTCTAACCCGTTAATAACCTGATAGTCCTTAAAAAACTGCTTTGAAATAATATTATCTTCATTATCGAAAGAAATTAAGCCATTCAATTTTTTATCAATTTGTGATAAAAGCATTTTCCCTTTTATATCTTTAAATTTTTCAGGTGGTTCCCAGGTAGTTATAACCATTCCATTATCTTTTTCCACATTCGTTAATTTATAAATTGTGTTTTTCAAGCCAAAATAAGAAAGCTGTCCATTCAATATTAAACTAAATATACTAAAATCAATAAAATTTGGTGCTGTAATTACTTCAGTTACCTGGTTATTTCTAATTTTATATATTGCCGTATCATTCATTACAATTATTTCGTGTTCAGGGAAAGTAATGTCATATACAATACTTCTGTTATGCAAATCAAAGTATAGCCGTCCCATATTAAGCATAGGGTCGTCAACTGTAGATTTTTCTTTTATACTGTAGTCCGCTTCAAAGCGAAAATAGTTTTGCGAGAATACAAAGCTAACTACAAATAAAAGGAAGCTAAAAAGTAATATTGTCTTCTTTTTAAAAAATGCCATTGATAATTATTTTGCGATATTTAATAAGTTGAAATTGAATTTCCGGCTTTAATTAAAACAGATATCTGGTATATTGTGCTTATTGTATAAAAGCTTAACATTCCATAAAAAAATGATAGTTTTTCGTTATCATCTTTATTTTTATTAAAAGGTACAATTAAACAGCCGACAGGCCAGCAACAAAATCCCCATGCAAACGAACCCCAATCCACATCTTTATATTCAAACATCATACGCAACGGTACTGTCTGATTTGAGTTTTCTAACCCGGTTTTATTAAGAATCGGGTTATGAGTTTGAATTAATGCATTTAATGAAGCATGATGAAATACTAAATAGTTTTCTAATTCTGTTAATTGCTTAAATTCTTTTTCAATTTGTTGTGCATTTAAATAAAAAAGGCCAGCATTGCCGGCTTTAGTTCTTAATGAAAGTATGCTTGATAAAACCAAAATGGTGATAAATAAGTTCTTCATTTTTATATAAAGGTTTTTTGAATTTAGAAATATTTGCAAATATATTTATTATTTATAAAGGATAGTAATTTGAATTTATTTTATGTTTAATTCAAAAAAAAGAGCAAATACGTGTAGTATTTGCTCTTATAAAGTAAGATATAATTAACTTATAATGCTATTCTACTAATTAGCCCTAAAACAACACCTGTTCCAATTCCTATAAAATATGACATTTTTGAATCACTGCCTTTTTCATCTTTTAATAATACAGTAAAAATACCAATAGGCCAGCAACAGAAACCCCATGCAAACGAACCCCAATCAATATCTTCAAAACCAAACATTAAGTCTAATGGGTTTTGCATTTCTATGTTATTTAAATGCAATTCTGTAAGAATAAAGCTATTATTTGCTTTTAACTCATTTAATGTAACATCATAATTGCTTACATAATTCTCCAGAGTATTTAATTGAGCAAATTCTGCTTCAATTGCAGCTTCGTTGTAATTAAATAAATCCGCATTACCAGCATATATTCTGGCATTTAAAATAAATACTGTTAACAATCCAATAAGTATCAGTTTTTTCATAAAAATATAATTTAATAATGAATAAAATAATTTCAAAGAATAAAAATATAAAATAATTTGGTAAACCTCTAATCTTGCCTAATTAATTGAAATTTATTTTAAAATGCTCCATAACCGGCACCACCAAAAAGAATTGCTGCACCAACACCCATAAAATAAGAAATTCTGGCACTTTTGGGTTCATCATCATCTAATAATATAGTAAAAATACCGACTGGCCAACAGCAAAATCCCCAGGCAAATGCACCAAGGTCAAAACCACTTAATTGATATGTTGTTAATGGTTGTAGAACATTGAGATTACTTAATTGAAAACTTATCAGTAGGCTTGGATTACTATTTTTCAATTCATTTAATGAATAATGCGTATCGTTAACATAGCTTTCTAATTGTGTTAAATCAGAAAAATGTTCATTAATTGCTTTATCATTGTACTTGAACAAATCGGCATTTCCAGCATAGTTATTTATACTAAAAGATACCATAAAAACGATTAATAATAGACTTAATTTTTTCATATAAATATAACTTTTAATTTAACAAAGCTTTAAATATAAATAAAATTATTAATTCAATTTATTATTATTTAGCCCTTTTCATTATTTATAATATTTTAAAATAAGAATAATCATAAAATTATTACTTTTGATATCTTTTTAGAAAATCTAAACATTACTTAAAATGAATGCTATATATAATGAAATTAACGAATTAGCTGAAAAATATAAAGATTATACTGCTACTAATTTATCTAAATTAGTGAGAATTAAGTCGGTAAGCCTTGAAGAAAAAGAAGTGCAATTAGAGCTTAAGCGACAAATGGAAGAGGCCGGTTTTGATGAAGTGCGAATTGACGGGTTGGGCAATGTAATTGGCCGTATTGGTAACGGTAAAAAGATACTTGCAATTGACGGTCATATGGATACTGTAGATTTTGGAAATCTGGAGAATTGGGATTTCGACCCGCTATCGGGAGAAATAAAAGATGGATATGTTTATGGTAGAGGTACGGTTGACCAGGAAGGTGGCCCGGCTGCTTTTGTTACTTCAGGTAAAATTCTTAAAGAATTAGGATTTGACAAAGACTTAACAATTTATTTTGTAGGAAGTGTAATGGAAGAAGATTGTGACGGTTTATGTTGGAAATATATTGTTGAAGAGGAAAAAATTAAGCCCGATTTTGCCATAAGCACCGAACCAACTAATTTGAATATTTACAGAGGACACAGAGGAAGAATGGAAATACGTGTAACTTTTAAAGGAGTTTCGTCGCATGGCTCAGCACCTGAACGTGGGAAAAATGCTGTTTATATGGCTTCTAAAATTGCACTTGAAATTGAAAAATTGAATGAACGCTTGAGTTATGATGAATTTTTAGGAAAAGGCAGTGTTACTATTTCAGAATTCAAGTCAGGAAGCCCTTCACTATGTGCAGTAGCTGATTATGCTCACTTACATTTAGACAGAAGATTAACCTGGGGTGAAACAAAAGAATCTGCTGTTGCTGAAATTGAAGAATTAATTAAAGGAATGGATGCAAAAGTTGAAGTATTGCAATATGAAGAAATTGCATATACAGGAAAAAAATATGGGATGGAAAAGTATTATCCGACATGGAAAATGGAAGAAAACCATGAAATTGTGCAAACAGGAGTGAAAGCATATGAATCGTTATTTAATGCAACACCAAAAGTCGATAAATGGACATTCTCTACAAATGGTGTTACCATAAACGGATTTTATAAAATACCAATTATTGGATTTGGCCCTGGTAATGAGGTTCTGGCACATGCTCCAAACGAAAAAGTTCCGGTTGAAGACTTAAAAATTGCTTCTGCTTTTTATGCTGCATTTGCTTACAAGTTAGTTGAAAGTGAATAGGATATATTATTATGGCAAAAGATTCTTGCGGAGCTTTGTTCAATGCTATATTTAGCTAAAGATTTATTAAAAAATAATGATAGGAAGTTAAAATTATTAATGCTACTATAAGTAAGGTGATTTTAGTACATAAACTTTTAACTTTCAACTTTTTAACTTTTAACTATATAAACGGAAGAAATGGAAAATTTAATTAATAAGCTTAAGGCATTAAAAACAGATTTATATAATACTGATTTTCTTTTAACATGGGAGAAAAATAGTGATGAACTTAAACAAGTACTTTTAGTAGCTGAAATTTTACGAAATTTACGTGATAAAAATATTTCAACCAAAGTTTTTGATTCAGGATTAGCAATTTCTATTTTCCGTGATAAATCGACCAGAACCAGATTTTCTTTTGCCTCAGCAGCTAATTTATTAGGCTTAGAGGTTCAGGACTTAGATGAAACAAAATCGCAAATTGCTCATGGCGAAACAGTTAGGGAGACAGCAAATATGATTTCGTTTCTTACCGATATAATAGGAATTCGTGATGATATGTATTTGGGTGCCGGAAATGCCTATATGCGTGAGGTAGGACAAGCTTTAGACGAAGGTTACAACAAAGGAGTTTTGCCTGCAAGGCCGGGAATTGTTAATTTACAATGTGACATTGACCATCCAACACAATCAATGGCTGATTTACTGCACTTAAAAAAATATTTTGGTAGCCTGGAAAATTTACAAGGAAAAAAAATAGCAATGACCTGGGCTTATTCGCCCAGCTACGGGAAGCCTCTTTCCGTTCCTCAGGGAATTATAGGATTAATGACTCGTTTTGGAATGGAAGTAGAATTGGCTTACCCTAAGGGATATGATTTAATTCCTGAAGTTATAGAAGTTGCAAAAAAAAATGCCAATAAAAGTAATGGTTCATTTAAAATTGTAAACAGTATGGATGATGCTTTTAAAAATGCAGATATTGTTTATCCTAAAAGCTGGGCTCCTTATGAAGTTATGAAAACCAGAACTGCATTATTGCAAAATAGCGACACAAAAGGCCTGGATGAATTAGAAAAAAAATGTCTGGCACAAAATGCCAATTTTAAAAGCTGGGAATGTAACGAAGAAAAAATGAAGCTTACAAAAAATGGAGAAGCACTTTATATGCATTGTTTGCCTGCTGATATTTCAGGTGTTTCGTGTAAAGAAGGAGAAGTTTCGTCAACTATTTTTGAAAAATACAGAATTGATACTTATAAAGAAGCAAGTTGGAAACCTTATATCATTGCCTCAATGATGTTGAATAACCGTTTTGAAAATCCTGCAAAAGTCTTAGAAAATATCTTTAGTTCAGAGAGGGCAAGAAAATTAATTTAATTAATAAGAAAACTGATTATTATAGTTGCATATTTGAATAATATTGAAAGGAGGTGGCGTAATCCCAAGTATAGAATTAGTTTTTAGTACCACTTTATTTACTTTGTTATTTCATTCTTTTCACTTTATAGTTTTAAAAAATGTGCACAAAGGATAAAATCAAATATAAAAAGAAAATAAATATTTTCTTTTTCATTATTGCAATTTTTGTTGTTATTATTTCCTGTAAAAAGGAAAAATCTTCTATACTGGTTTATGCCGGTTCGGCCAGTAAGCCTGCTACTGAGGAAATTGCACAAAAATTTGAAAAGGAAAATAACGTTCGTGTAAATCTTATTTTCGGTGGTTCAGGATATGTTTTATCTCAAATGATTTTATCTCAGAAAGGTGATATTTTTTTTCCGGGTTCTTCTGATTTTATGGAAATTGCCAAACAAAAAATGGTAATAATTGATTCTACCGAGAAGAAAGTGGCTTACATGATTCCTTCTATAAATGTACCAAAGGGTAACCCTAAGCATATTAAAGGGTTAAAAGATTTATGTAAGCCTAACTTAAGAATTGCCATAGCCAACCCCGAAAATGTTTGTGTTGGAACTTATGCTGTTGAAATAGCTGAAAATAATTTAAACCCCGGCGAATTAAAACAATTCAGAGAAAATATTGTGAATTATACAGCCAGTTGTTCAAAAACGGCAGCTACTATTTCGTTAAATATGGTTGATGCCGTTTTGGGATGGCGGGTTTTTCATTATTGGAATCCGCAACAGATAGATAATGTAGCATTGGATACTTCTCAAATTAGTAGAATTGGATATATCCCCATTGCAATTTCAGTATTTTCAAAAAAGCAAAAAATGGCACAACAATTTATTGATTTTATATTGTCTGAGAATGGAGAAAAAATATTCAAAAAATATCATTACATAATAAAAAAAGAAGAAGCATATAAATATGCAGGATATAATAAAGCAGTTGGTGGAATTTACCATTTACCAGAAAGGTGGGCAGAATAAATTTATAGTGAATCACGAAACTTTCTCTCGCAAGCGTCTGCTTGTGAGAGAAAGGACAGGATGACAGGAACACTATTCTCACCGGCAGACGCCTGCAAAAGAAATGAAGGAGAGTTCGCGTGTACCAATCACTAACTACCAATCACTAACTACCAATCACCAATCACTAATCACTTTATATTACTATCCCAACCCAACATCTAATACCATCATAACAGCGAAACCCAACATAGCACCTAAAGTAGCAATATCAGTATTTCCTTCCTGCTGCGATTCCGGAATTAGTTCTTCTACTACAACAAATATCATTGCTCCGGCAGCAAAAGATAGTGCGTATGGAAGTATAACTGTCATTGACACTACAGCCCATGCTCCAAATACGCCTGCAAATACTTCTACTAAACCGGATAATTGCCCATACCAGAAACTTTTAAAACGGCTTAATTTTTCACGCCTCAGAGGCACAGAAACTGCCAAGCCTTCAGGAAAGTTTTGTATGCCAATACCAATAGTCAAAGCAATGGCACCAGATAATGAAGCTGAAGGCAAATCAGCAGCTAAAGCTCCAAAAGCAACACCAACAGCTAAACCTTCCGGAATGTTATGAAGTGTAATAGCTAATACCAATAGTGTACTTCGCTGCCAACTTGTTTTAATTCCTTCTGCTTTCGACATAGGCAAGCCTAAGTGTAAGTGAGGAAGTATTTTATCAATTATTCTTAGAAAAACACCACCTGACAAAAAGCCAACTAATGCCGGTATCCAACCTGGTTTATTACTTGCTTCTGCCATTTCAATTGCAGGTGCTAATAACGACCAGAAACTTGCAGCAATCATAACACCTGCTGCAAAACCAAGCATTCCGTCAAGTACTTTTCTGTTAATTGTTTTAAAGAAGAAAACAACAGACGCACCTGCTGCTGTCATTAACCATGTAAAAATTGTTGCAATTAATGCTTGTTCAACATGTCCTGAGTTTTTTAAGAAATCAATAATCATATAAAATATAATTTTAGAAATATTTGCAATTTATAATTAATTGTTAATCGATTTTTGTAAAAAATCAAAAAATAGAAAAACGAATTTGCAATTCTTGCAAAAGAAATTTGTTTTATAAATATTTTATCATTTAAATAACAATATATCAATATGTTGATTTCAATTCTATAAATTTTCGTTTTATTCTTCATTTATAATGATTTACATTTGCTTGTACAATTTTAAAAATTAATAATTCATGAAGAGGTCAATATTTTTTACAGGTATTTTTTTAACATTTATATTTAGTAGCTTATTTGTAAATGCACAATTCGATAGTAGTGAAATTGTCCCACCTGTACATTTGGAAGGGCCACGGGTTGGCTTTACATTTATTTCGGGCAAATTAGCTGATAATTTGAAGAAAGATTATGACATTAATCCCGTTATAACTCAATTTGGCTGGCAATTTGAAACCCGGTTTTTTTCTTTGGAAAACGGAACTTCAGGATTAGTTGAAGGAGTAGTTTTAATAGGAGGCATGGAACAAAGTAAATTGCTGCCAAGTGGTAGTTTACTGGTTGGCTTACGAAATTCTCAAGGAATAGAATTTGGATTTGGCCCAAATTTGTCACTTTCCGGTATTGCTTATGTTTTTGCGTTTGGTTACACGGCAAGTTCAAAATATATAAATTTCCCTATAAATTTTGCAATAGTTCCCTCAAAAGACGGGGTGAGGTTTAGCATATTGGCCGGTTTTAATGCAAGAAGAAAATAAATAATTGATTTATAGTGAGTTAAGTTACATATTACATCTTATTTAAATTGTTTGGCCATTAATTTTTACGAACATGAAAACAAAAGCTTTATTTTTTTTATTAGTATTGTTAAGTAGCGGATTTTTGTTTGCTCAAGAGGTTCCGAAAGCAATTATTTTAAGCAGTAAAGTTGGACCTGTAATTGATTCAGTAGAGAATAAAGAGTACAATTTGTTTCCGGAAATTCCGGTTAATAATTTTAAAGGAGCTCAGTTTTTTAAATTAGCTGATGGTTCTAAAAAAGTTAAAATTTATTACAAAG
>JAADFW010000249.1 GCA_013152655.1 Chlorobiota bacterium | reverse complement strand
ATAATAATACATATACTAACGATACATCTCTGAATTTTCAATGGAGAAACCAAACTATTGCAGATTTTTACCGGTTTAAACTACTCCTGGACGAAACTGTGATTTTAGATGAAAATTTGGAAACTAATTCTGTAACCTTACCGGATGATATTGCTAATTTTGATGAATTGGTTGAAGGTGAATTTACGTGGCAGGTTCAAGCTTTAAACGATATTTCACAATCTTCATTTACATCGGCAATATTTACAATTGACAGAACAAATCCGGGTAAACCAAATTTGCAATCACCTTTAAATAATGATACTGTGAGTGTAGTACCTGTTACATTGAAATGGGAAAGGCCTAGTACATCAGGTTCTCCGATAAAGGACAACTTATTAGTCTATAGCGATTCAATTACAAATAATCCGATTATTGATATAGTTCTCGATAATTCAGAATACGCTTTAGAAGTTGGAAACGGAGTTTATTTTTGGACCGTTCAGTCAGTTGATTTAGCAGGAAACGAAAGTGAGGTTAGCCAAACAAATAAATTTGTTATTGCAATTGAAAAAAAATAATGATATTTATTCCTATTTTGTAATTATTGCAAAATGAAACAAGCATGATAAAAATAATTATTAACATACACAACAATGATTATTTTTCATCATGAGGCTCCACCAGCCGGCCGTACAAAGTATTTTGGCAGGTGGGTCTGACAGTTAAAAAAACTAAAGTATAAACAGATGAAAAATAAAAAACTATTGTTCATTTTAGTGCCGTCAGTTGTAGCTATTTGGACTCTTATTTTTTATAAAATTATTAATTATACAAAAAGTCCGGTTTTGCAGGTAAATAGCAATATTTCAATAGATACAACTAACTTTAGCGAAAAGAATATGGTGATAATACCAATAATAGCAAAATACAGAGACCCGTTTCTGGGATATATTAAAAACGAAAGCAGTAAGCCTGAAATATCGAAAAATATACATCAAAAAAATCATAATATTACCACTAACAAACAGCCTTTAAAAACCTATGTTAATTGGCCAAGGGTTAGTTATAAAGGAATGATATATAATAAACAAACGAATGAAAAAATAGCATTAATTAAAATAAATTACAAGGATAGATTAATGACAATTAACCAAATTGTAGATGATTGCGAACTATTAATGATTTATTCTGATTCTGTTGTTTTGCAATTTAAGAAAACTAAAAAAACATTTTATAAATAACTTATAATGAAATACTTGAAAAAAATTAGTTTAATTATTTTAATTATTGGAATATTTTTTCCTCATTTATCTTTTACTCAAATTAAAATTAATGATAAAAATCTAGTTAATAGCATCACTATAAAATATGCCGATTCGGTTGTTGAAACAGCCACATTAAAAGTAAACCCGTCTATTAAATTAAATAATGATGTGGAGTATTATTGGTATTCTTCAAACAAAATTCATAAGAATTACGGAGGATTCAGCGGACAATTGTTAGATGGAGAGGAGAATATTTGGTGTTTGATAAAGATAATAAAATGATAACTAAAGGGTATTTTACTAAAGGAATTAAAGAAGGTATTTGGAAATACTGGTATTCTGATGGGAGACTAAAAATGTCATCAAACTGGGAAAATGGAAAATTAAATGGTATTTATGAGCAATATAACAAAGCAGGTGTAACAATTAATAGAATTTTATATAAAGAAGGTTTGAAAAATGGCAATTGTTATTGGTATTTAGCTGATACAACTATTGTTAAATATTTTGTTAATGATATTGAAACTGTTAATAATGATGTAAATTCAGAAAATAATATATTTCAATTATTTTTTAAGAATAAAAACAGTTCTGATACATTAAAAAATAAATGAATCCACACTGAAAAGTCGTTTTCCCCCTATATCCGCCTATATCAAGTTCTGGACAGGTTTTAACGGGGAACTATTATGTTCTGCTGAATTTCAGTGTTTTTATCCTAAACCCGAAAGGGGAAACACTGAAATTCAGTAGAATCGACATTTCGGAGTGGGCTTATAAATACAATAATTAACCTGCTTTATTCATACAAAAACGAAGTGAATTGAATGAATGCGTGATGGAATATGGGAAGCAAAGCGGGAAATCCCGATTTGGTAATACCCAAATTTGGAGGGTCCAATAAACCACAAATTTGTTGGTATTACTTAATCGTAGAAAATTCATGAATTTTCCGGGTTAAGTCTGGTAGAATAAGTAGTAAATTCTACCTTTGTTTGAAAAAAAATAAATTTAGCTGACTGATAAATAGTTATAAGCCTATCATAAGTTGTGAAAATGGTAAAAGCCGGAGCCTTATATTATGCTGTCTTTGTTGCGTTTGTAATTATTTTAATTAGTGGATTTTTATTTTTATCCTCTTATTTAACACGACAAAACATTAACTATTATATAGAGAAGGATCAGCTTAGAGCCAACATCAATTCCGGGTATATTTTAATTAAAAATAATTTTAATCTGGTTAGTTCGGGTAACTTTAGAAACATAACTCTTTTTGGAAATGAAAAAGTAAATATTCAAAAGAGATATTGGGGTTTATATTATATTTTGGAAATCGAATCAAAGTGGAAGAATTTAGAGGAAAAAAGTATTTCACTCGCAGGTTTAAATGTTTTTAAAACTGAAAAAATTGCTCTTTATCTTGCTGATTTTAATAATTCATTATCGTTATGTGGTAATACATTTATTAGAGGTTTGTGTTATTTGCCTAAACAACAAGTTAAAAGAGCTTATATTGAGGGCAAAAGCTTTATGGGAAGCAATCTAATTAATGGGAAACAAAAAATTAGTAAACCTACATTGCCTGCTTATAATTCAATTTTAATAAATGAAAACCAATCTTTGTTAAATGGAAAATTTAATACAAATGATAGTATAGTTCTTTATGATAAATTACCAGTTGCAAAGAAATATGAAAATTCATTTTATAATAAAACTGCTATAATTTATGCTACTGCTAAAAAACAGTCGATAGATAAGAATTTTTCAGGTAATATCATATTATTTTCTAATAATGAATTTATAATTGATTCAGATGCAAAACTTAATGATGTTATTATTTATGCAAGAAAAGTTATTGTTGAAAATGGATTTGCGGGACGTATTCAAATTTTTGCAAAAGATACAATAATAACAGAAAATAATTGTAATTTGCTTTTCCCTTCAGCAATTGCATTATATAATACGAACAATAAACCTGTATATTTTTTAATTGGTAACAATTCTGAGTTATTTGGCGATTTGTTTGTTTACTCAAACGAAACTGCTGACAGGAAATTATCAACATTGGAAATTAATAAAGAATCAAAAATAATGGGGCAGGTATATAGTAATGTTACTGTAATACATAAAGGCAAAATTTATGGTAGCCTTTATGCAAATAAATTCTTACTAAAGACTTTATCTTCTGTTTATGAAAACCATTTATTAGATGCTACCATTGATTTTCAAAGATTGGATAAACACTTTGTTTGTACAGGTTTAATGGATAATACAAATAAAGCGAAAATTATTAAATATCTGGAATGAGAAGAAAGATATAAACAATATAATATCAATAAATTAACACAAAATATGTTTCATATGAAAAAACTTAAGGCATCCACCATAATTGAAACTATTGTTGCTATGACCATAATAATGATAAGTTTTGGGATTGTTGCATTGCTTATTATTAACAATGCAAAAAATAATAGCCAACTAAAACTAAATGCATACTTATTAACTGAAGATATAAAGGCGGTAACTAAAGCAGAAAAAGAATATAACAATGAAGAATACGAATTTGAAAATCTATTAATTTATAAATCAATTGAAGAATATGAAAATTTCAGTAATATAAAAGTATTGCACCTTGAAGTATTTTCAATAAACGATAAGCTTATTTATGACTCAAAAGAACTAATTAATTTGGATAATGAAAAAGATTAATGCCTTCACTATTATTGAATTGTTAGTTACAATTATGGTGGATGCCT
>JAADFW010000248.1:620-3139 GCA_013152655.1 Chlorobiota bacterium | reverse complement strand
CTTGCTATTATTCACAAGTTTTGTTAAAATATGTATCATTTTTAATATATCATTGCAAGGCAATATAGTAATATAATTGCGATATATTTATAATCAAAGATAAAAGATAAATTTAATAAAAACGGTCGGATTTAAAAACACAAGTAATATTATTTTTGCTGAAAACCAATATAGCTCTAATATATTGAGCAAATAAACAACATATATGATACAATAATAAGTTAATGATATTTTGAATTTAGAATTTTAGTTAATTTTCAATTAATAAAATTAGTAAAGTAAGTAATTGATAATTTTGGCACAATTTGAAATAATAGGATTTAACGTTCTTAAATAAAGGATATTTTTTACAAATTGACAATAAGAATGTTGAGGCAATAAAAATGCATTTTTATTTACCAATTGCATTAACAAGTATAAACATACTCCTAATCATCGGATTGGGCTTTTTTATTGGAATAATATCTGGTTTGTTTGGAGTAGGAGGAGGTTTCTTAATGACACCTCTGTTAATTACAATAGGAATACATCCAACAGTAGCAGCAGCTTCCGATTCGCTCCAAATTGTTGGGAATTGCACTTCCGGAACGATTGCACATTGGAGATTAGGCAATGTGGATTTTAAAATGGGACTAAGTTTGCTAATAGGAAGTTTAATCGGCGGTGGTGTTGGAGTTGAATTGATAAAAATATTCCGAAAAATGGGAGACGCTGATTTTGTTATAGAAGTATGTTATGTGCTTATGTTAGGTATAGTAGGTACATATATGTTTTTTGAAAGTCTTAAAGCTATCAAACAAAGCAAACAATCAAATATTAGTAATACAAATACAATAAATGCTAAGAAAACTAAATTTAATGATAAACTTAAAAAACTTCCATTTCAAATTTATTACAAAAAATCAGGAATAACTCATTCATTAATTTTAGTTCTATTACTGGGAGGTTTTGTAGGCACTCTTGCTGCGATTATGGGTGTTGGAGGTGGATTTATTATGGTACCTGCAATGATTTATATTTTAAAAATTCCTATATGTGTTGTTATAGGTACTAATCTCTTTCAGGAAATATTTCTTTCTATTGAAATATCATTTCTTCAAGCTAATATTAATCATACTGTTGATATTATTTTGGCATTGTTATTATTAATAGGTTCTGCTTTCGGTGCTCAGATTGGAGCCAAAATATGCACAAAGTTTCGGAGTAATCAATTAAAAATATTATTAGCAATTATAATAATTGCTGTTGCCGTACAAATGATTTTCAATTTAACACTTCAACCTCAATATCTTTTATCATTTGTAGGGAGTAATTAAAATGATTAGTACAGGTAAAATCAGTTTGATTTTCTTATTGTTTTTAAGTACTTTTTTTTCAGAAAAAGCTTTTTCTATCACGGCTTCCGTAAAACCAAATTATATACCTATTGATTGTTTTTTTTACGGTGGAAAAGTTTGTATTACGGGATATGCAAAAAAAGACGAAGAAATAATTATTAAAATTACTTCCAAGGAAAAAGTAAACTTTCTTAGGAAGAAGAAAAAAATTAATGTTTTATGGGTTAATAGTTATGAACTTGAATTTCATTTTTCCCCAGATGTTTATTTATTATATTCTACAAAAAAAATAAGTAATTTGTTGAATGAAAAGGAAAAAACAAAATATTGCATCGGTTATCCCGCTTTAAAAAAACATATTAAAATTCACATTATTAAAAATAACGATACTATTGATTGTAATAACAAATGTGAATGTTGTAATGAATATTTCAGATTACAGGAAGCAAGGAATATTTATGGTGTGTTTAATAATTCTATTAAAACCAAAATAATTGGCAATGAAAAATATTTCGAATTAATTCTTGATTGGCATTATGAAGCTCCACCGACTAACTATAAAATTAATATTTATGGAATTAAAAATAAAACTATTCAGAATCATTTAGTCTTGACATTGAAATCTGAAAAAATTGGCTTTTTGAAACAAATTACCGAGATAGCAAATAATAACTCTCTAATATATAGCGTCTTTTCGATAATAATTGTTATTGTTTTTAGTTTCTTTGTCAGTATTATATTCAATACAAATAAATGTAAAAGATAAAAGTATGACAGCCTGATGCCGCTCTTTTTGCGTGCATTTCGTTATCCGAGCGTAGTCGAAGGGTGAAATACTCCATATTTTAAAATTAAATATTGAAAATCGATTTTGAATTTTAAATTGATGATTTTTGAATAGGTGTTGGCGTAAGTTGTTGATATATAATGCCCTCACCCTGCCCTCTCCCGGCGGGAGAGGGACTTTTTTGATTTAAAATTAAATATTGAAAATTGATTTTAAATTTTAAATTGGGGATTTTAAATTAAGATAACGTGCCTCGACTACGCTCGGCATGACTACCCGACTACGCTCGGCATGAAAAATAATGAATAGTGAATAATTGTTTTTAAATTTGATGATTTTTGAATAGGTGTTGCTGTAAGTTGTTGATATATAACGCCCTCACCCTACCCTCTCCC
>JAADFW010000248.1:0-543 GCA_013152655.1 Chlorobiota bacterium | reverse complement strand
AATTGAGAAAATGCCTCGACTACGCTCGGCATGAAAAATAATGAATAGTGAATATCGAATATTATCTAATAGCTAAACTGTTATGAGAGGGTATAATTTTAAAAATTTATCTTTTATCTTCCTAAATTAGTGATTTTATTTATCGCCATTCCAGTTTTGTGCCGATTTGGGATAGCAATGAAAAATAATATTTAATTTATAAATTTACATAAAAACAACGTTGTTCCTAATATTTATAGAGCATTTTTAATTAAATTTGGAAATCCGTAGATTTGACATATTAATCTTTTACACTGACTCTCTGCCAAAGCCGAAAATGTTTTTATTATTTTGTTTTTTTTGTATTGTTCGAGATTTATTACAAATTAAAATTTACATTACATTTAACAAACAATAATTGAAATATTTTGCAAGCTTGCAAAAAGATACTCTAAAATTTGAATTATCCGATTATTTTGTTATCTTTATTATTTATGATATTTATAAATTTTTAGGAACTTCAGATGATTTATCTTAACAATACAGCAACAACTTGGCCCAAAC
>JAADFW010000247.1 GCA_013152655.1 Chlorobiota bacterium | reverse complement strand
TAATTATATCTTATTCTGATTTTGGAATATATAAATTAATTTTTTTATAACATAATATTTAAATATTTACGTTACAATTCAAAACTAATTAAAATTGATAAAATGAACGTAAAACACATTTTAATTTCAATATTTTTAGGCTTATCAATAATTGTAATTACTTCATGTAGTGAATATCAAAAATTATTGAAAAGTTCTGATTTTGATGCAAAATATGATAAAGCCATTGAATATTATGAAAACAATGATTATTACAGAGCTCAATCGTTACTTGAAGAATTACTGACAGTTTACAAAGGAACTGAAAAAGCTGAACAAGCCTACTACTATTATGCCTATTGCTATTACTACATGGATGATTATTTGTTAGCAGGTTATCATTTTAAAATATTTGCACAAACTTATCCAAATAGCAAGTATGCCGAAGAATGTAGCTTTTTAAGTGCATATTGTCATTATTTAAACTCGCCAAATTATTCATTAGACCAGGCTGATACGTATAAAGCAATTGACGCAATGCAATTGTTTATTAACAAATATCCTGAAAGCAAAAGAATTGATACCTGCAATATACTAATTGACAAGTTAAGATTTAAACTGGAAACAAAATCGTACAATAATGCTAAATTATATTTCAAATTAGGCGATTATAAAGCAGCAATAACCACAATAAAAGTTAGCTTGAATGATTTTCCTGATAGTGAATACCGTGAAGAATTAATGTTTCTTTTATTAAAATCTAACTTTTTACTGGCAGAAAACAGTATAAGAAATAAACAAGCCGAACGGTATCAATCAACGCTCAATGAATATTATGCTTTTATCGATGAATTTCCTGATAATGAAAATATAAAAGAAGCTGAAAAAATATATGAACAATCAATAAATAATTTGAAAAACTAAATTTATTATTAAAAAAATAAGATATGGATTACAAAAAAACTGATGCTCCTTCTACGACAATAACACGTAATTTAACTGATATGGAATCAGGTACCGGTAATATTTATGAATCGATTGCAATTATATCAAGACGTGCAAATCAAATTGGAGTTGAGCTTAAAGAAGAATTAAATCGTAAACTGGAAGAATTTGCATCGTACACAGATAATCTTGAAGAAATTTTTGAAAACAGAGAGCAAATTGAAATTTCTAAATTTTATGAAAGACTTCCGAAGCCTGCTCTAATAGCATTGCAAGAATTTTTATCTGATCAAATTTATTTTAGAAACAACGAAGAAAACAGTTAATTATAATTGTGCTTAAAGGTAAAAAAATATTAGTTGGAGTAACCGGTAGCATTGCTGCTTATAAATCTGCTTTATTAATTAGGTTATTAATAACTAATGGAGCTGAAGTCAGAGTTATAATGACTAAATTAAGCAAAGAATTCATTACACCTTTAAGCTTGGCAACTTTATCGCAAAATGAAGTATTATCGGATTTCTTTTCCCCGGAAGACGGTTCATGGAATAGCCATATAGATTTGGGCTCATGGGCTGATTTATTTATTATAGCACCAGGTACAGCAAACACTATAGCAAAAATGGCAAATGGAATAGCTGATAATTTATTGCTTACTACGTATTTATCAGCTCGTTGTCCGGTATTTATTGCCCCGGCAATGGATTTAGACATGCTTCAGCACCCTGCAACACAAAAAAATATTGATTATTTGAAAAGCATTGGAATCCATGTTATTGAACCTTCAGAAGGAGAGTTGGCAAGTGGTTTATTTGGTAAAGGCAGAATGGAAGAACCCGAAACTATTCTACAAATATTGTTAGACTTTTTCAAAAAAAAAAAGGGAAATTAAAAGGAAAATTAATTTTAGTAACAGCCGGGCCAACTTATGAAAAATTCGACCCTGTAAGGTTTATAGGTAATTTCTCAACAGGTAAAATGGGTTATGCTATTGCTGAAACTTTAGCCGAAAAAGGTGCCAAAGTATTACTTATTTCGGGTCCAACCTATTTGAAAACTAAAAACATATTAATTGATAAAACAGATGTTACATCAGCATCTCAAATGTTTACGGAATGTGTGAAAAGATTTCCAAATTGTGATGCTGCTATAATGACAGCAGCAGTAGCAGATTATTCACCCGTTGAAGTAAAACAGAACAAAATTAAAAGTAAATTAAAAAATAAAAATATTGAAATCCATTTAAAACCCACAAAAGATATAGCCAAAGAACTTGGAAAACTAAAAAGAAAAAATCAAAAACTAATAGGTTTTGCCCTGGAAACTGATAATGAAGAAAAAAATGCTTTAAAAAAAATAAAATCTAAAAATCTTGATTTTATAGTTTTAAATTCACTAAATGAAAAAGGAGCCGGATTTGGTTACGATACTAATAGAATTTCAATAATTCATAAGAACAATAAAAGAAAAGATTTTGAGTTAAAAACAAAAACTGAAGTAGCAAATGATATTGTAGAAGAATTAATAACATTAATTTCTCAATAGTTCAATTTTTAAATAATCTTTTTTTAATGGTTAAAAAATATATTTTATCACTATTTATAATAATAGTAACTATTCCCGGGTTTACTCAAGAATTAAATTGTAGAGTTCAAATAGTAAGTCAATCAATACAGGGAACTAATAAGCGTGTTTTTGATGCGTTACAAACAGCAGCATTTGAGTTCATGAACAACAGAAAATGGACCAATAATGTTTTTAGCAATGAAGAAAGAATTGAATGCAATATACTCATTAACCTCACAAATAAAAGTAATGACGAATATAGTGGCACAATGCAAATACAATCGAGCAGGCCAGTATTTAATACTTCCTATAAATCACCTTTATTAAATTATAAAGACAATAATTTCAAAATAACGTTTAATGAACAAGACATAATAGTATTTAATGAAAACTCTTTCACATCAAATCTTGCTTCAATTCTTGCTTATTATGCCTATATCATTATAGGATTAGATTATGATTCTTTTTCACTTGAAGGTGGAACTGAAATGTTTCAAAAAGCAGAAGCTATAGTGAATAATGCACAAAATTCAAATGCAAAAGGATGGAAAGCATTTGAAAGTACAAAAAACAGATATTGGTTAGTACAAGCACTTTTAGACAATACTTATTTGCCATTAAGACATTGTATTTACGAATATCACCGTTTAGGACTTGATGTAATGAGTAGTAAAGTTGAAGAAGGCAGAACAAAAATAGCCGAATCGTTTAAACAATTAAGAGAAGTACATCGCGAAAAACCAAATTCTTTTTTAATGCAAGTTTTTTTTGATGCAAAAGCAGATGAAATTGTTAATATTTTTTCTGAATCAATGACTGATGAAGCAAGCCGTGTATATAGCATTCTAAAAGAAGTAAACAATGCAAATACATCTAAGTACCGAAGTATCATTAGTACACAATAACATTTAAAAAAGTATAGAGTGTGTCTGTAAAATTAAAATAATCAATAACTGATTATTCTTATTTGGCTAAAATTTATCTATTTTCGTATTAACTTTAATACATTGAAATGCTCCAATTTCTTTCTATAAAAAATTATGCCTTAATAAAAAATCTTGATATTGAATTCAATAGTGGGTTCATTACAATTACCGGAGAAACAGGTGCAGGAAAATCAATTTTATTAGGAGCATTATCATTAATATTAGGCGAACGTGCTGACATTAATGCTTTATTAGATAAAAACTCAAAATGTATTATTGAAGGTAAGTTTAATATTAAAGATTTGAACATAAAAGACTTTTTTGACAATTACGACCTTGATTATGCAAACGAAACCATACTAAGACGAGAAATAAATACTAACGGTAAATCAAGAGCATTCATTAATGACACACCGGTAAACCTTACTATTTTAAAAGAAATTGGGCTACAATTGGTTGATATTCATTCACAGAATAATAATTTAATATTGAATAATCAGAATTATCAGCTTCAGGTAATTGATACATTAACCAATCATTCCAAATTATTAAATACTTATCAAAAATTGTTTTTACAATATAAAACCTTATTAAAAAATATTAGTGAATTAGAATTAAAAACTATTGAAAGTAAAAAAGAATCAGACTACTTGCAATTTCAGTTTAATCAAATTTCTGAGGCCAACCTTAAAGAAAATGAGCAAATTGAAAGTGAAAAAGAATTAGAAATTCTAAATCACGCTGAAGAGATTAAGAGTGCATTATCCTTTGCATTTAATTTATTATTTGAATCAGATACTAATATTCAGTCATCCTTAATAGAAATTTCAAAAAATCTTCAGAAAATTTCCCGTTTTTACCCCAAAGCAGAAGATTTTCACAACAGACTTGAAAGTGTAATAATTGAACTAAAAGATTTATCTTCAGAAATTGAGTTATCAAATGGAGATGTTGTTTTTGACCAGGAAAAACTCAACTATTTAAAAGAGAGGCTGGATCTTATATACAGCTTGGAACAAAAACACCAGGTATCCAATATTAAAGAACTGATAACGTTAAAGGATGATTTAAATAAAAAAATTCAAGCAATTGGATTTTATGATGATCAATTGTCAAAATATCAGAAGGAATCAAAAGAATTGAAAATACAATTAGAAGATTTAGCTAATAAGCTTAGTAGCAATAGAAAATTATCTATCCCGCAAATTGAAAAAAATATTTTAAGCCTACTTTCAAAACTGGGAATGCCAAATGCTTCAATTATTATTAGAATAGATAATAGCAATGAGTTGAACCATACCGGAAAAGATATCATTAAATTTTTATTTTCATCAAATATTAAAGTAAAAGGCAGAGAAATTGCAAAGGTAGCATCCGGAGGCGAATTATCGCGAGTTATGTTAGCTATAAAAGCACTCATTTCAAACTATAAATCTCTGCCAACAATTATTTTTGACGAAATTGATTCCGGAGTTTCTGGTGATATAGCTTATAAAATGGGGGAAATTATGAGTTCTATGTCTAAAAATATGCAAGTTATAAGCATAACTCATTTAGCCCAAATTGCCAGTAAAGGAAATACTCATTATTTAGTTTACAAAGAAAACTCAACCGATATACCTACCACAAAAATTAAACAACTCGTAGAACAGGAAAGAATTACAGAAATTGCTAAAATGTTAAGTGGCGAAAGCTTAACTCATGCAGCTATGGAAAATGCAAAAGAACTCCTTAAGTTAAATTAGTCTAATTAAAAAAAATAACTTCCTGTTATACAATTCGTAAGCATATTTATATATATTTGTTTCATTAATATTTAAATACTTTTAAAATGGCTTATAATTTATTAAAAGGGAAAAAGGGAATTATTTTTGGTGCATTAAACGATAAATCCATTGCATGGAAAGTTGCAGAAAAAGCATACGAAGAAGGTGCTGAGTTTATACTAACAAATGCCCCTGTAGCTTTTAGATTTGGAGAAATAAATGAACTGGCAAAAAAATGTAATACTATTGCCATTCCGGCTGATGCCACTAACATTACTGACTTAAATAATGTTTTTAATACAGCAATGGAAAAATTTGGAGGAAAAATAGATTTCATTCTGCATTCAATCGGAATGTCGTTAAATGTTAGGAAAGGCCTTACTTACGATAATTTGAATTATGAGTATTACAAAAAAACAATCGATATATCTGCACTCTCCTTTCATAAAATTTTACAAGTAGCAAAAACAAAAAATGCCATAAACGAATGGGGTTCGGTTGTTGCACTTTCATACGTTGCAGCACAAAGAACTTTATATGGTTATAACGATATGGCTGACGCAAAAGCTGTTCTTGAATCAATAGCTCGAAGTTTTGGCTATATCTATGGTAGAGAAAAGAAAATCAGGATAAATACAATTTCTCAATCTCCAACCCTGACTACAGCCGGAAGTGGTGTGAAAGGCATTGATGGCCTTATGGATTTTACTGAACGCATGTCCCCTTTAGGAAATGCAACTGCTGACGAATGTGCTAACTTTTGTATAACAATGTTCTCTGATCTTACTAAGAAAGTTACCATGCAAAACTTATTTCATGACGGAGGCTTTTCAAGTATGGGAATGAGCCTAAGAGCCATGGAACAATACAATAAAAGTTTTGAAAAATGTGACTAATTATAAAGTAACTGAATAAAAATATTTGAGCAGATTAAAACAATAAAGCATATTTTTTAAATTAATACAAAATTTACTTTCATTTGCATCGTTTATGAATTAATAACCTTAAAAAAACATGTAGATGAATAAAATAGTAATACTTACCATCATTTATTTTTTTTTCACCGGTATAATAATTGCTCAACCATCTAATTGCAATATTTCAAATAACGCTTTTAAGTCGGGTGAAGAAATAAAATATATTGTATCCTATAACTGGGGCTTAATTTGGATAGATGCAGGTGCTGCGGTTTTTAAAACCAAAGATGCTAAAATAAATAACAATAATGTATTGCATTTAATTGGAGCAGGAACAACATTTTCGTATTGGGATTGGTTTTTCAAAATGAGAGATATTTACCAATCATGGGTTGACCCTGTAAACCTAAAGCCACTAAAATATAATCGTGATATACAGGATGGAGAATATTATATTAAAGTTGATTATGATTTTAACAGAGACAAAAACCTGGTTTATTCAGCCTCTGAACGAACAAGAAAACCCTTTAAAAGAGATACAATAAAAATAACACCATGCACTTATGATGTTTTGTCAATAATTTACTATGCAAGAACCATTGATTATTTAAAACTAAAATTAAATGATACAATACCTATTTCAGTAATTATGGACAATGAAGTTTTTAATATTTATTTTAGATACAAAGGTGTCGAAAATAAAAAAGTAAAAGATTTTGGTACATTTAATTGTATTCGCTTTGGAGTTTTCCTGGTTGAAAGCGATTTATTTAAAGAAGGTGAAGATATGGATGTTTGGGTAACTAACGATAAAAATAAAATTCCAGTCCTTATTGAAAGCCCAATTCTTATTGGAAGTATTAAAGCAAGAATAGTTGAAATAAATGGAGCCAAAAATACGATAACTTCTTTACAAAAAACCAGCAGTTTCTTTTAAATAATATAGAGATACACATATTGCACTGAGAATACTAACAAAATTTGACAAATATTTTTTCAAATACATATTTTAAAAATGAATTATTTAACTACACAATTCATCCTGCACAAGACTATATATTTAGTTTTCTGCCACATAAGCATTTGTCTTCATATAAACTATTCAATAATAATTGGTTAAATCTTACATTTTCCTTATTTAAATTTAAAATAAATTAACCATAAAGTATTAAAAATTATCAAAAAGGATTATATAGTTTTTTAAACATATATACATTTGTCAATTATTTTTAAAAAAGCGGTAATTTAATGCAAGATAATAAATCAATAGAACATTCAGGTGTAGTTCATTCTATTGAAAATGGAATTATAAAAGTTGGTTTTGCAACTCAATCTGCATGTGCATCATGCCTTGCTAATGGAGTATGTTCCGTTCCTGAAGATGGCGATAAGGAAGTTGAAATTATTGATAAAGCAGGAAAATACAAAATAGGTGAAAAAGTAGATATTGTTCTTCAAGAATCATTAGGATTAAGAGCTTTATTTTTAGGATACTTACTCCCGTTTTTAATTCTGTTTTTCGTATTAATAGTTTTAAGTAATATAATGGATAGCGAACTATTAGCCGGATTAATTTCCTTATTTTGCTTAATACCTTATTATTTAGTTTTATATCTGCAAAGAGATAAGCTTAAAAAAACATTTTCGTTTAACTTAAAAAAAATAGTTTAATAAATATAAAAAATGAGTCCAGTAGTAATTATTACAATAATTTCTCTTAGTTCAATCGGTATTGTCTCAGCACTAATATTATACTTTATCGCTCAAAAATTTAAAGTATTTGAAGATCCCCGAATTGATAAAGTTGAAGAAGCTTTACCTTCAGCTAATTGTGGTGGATGTGGATTTCCCGGTTGCAGAAATTTTGCTGAAGCTTGTGTTAAAGCCGATGACTTATCAAATTTACATTGCCCCGTGGGTGGTAATGATACAATGTCTTCGGTTGCTTCTATTTTAGGAATGGATGCAGTTGCTCAGGTTAAAAAAATTGCTGTATTAAGATGTAATGGAGCTTGTGAGTACCGTCCGAATACTAATATTTATGAAGGTGCTGATAACTGTACCGTAGCAGCAAACCTATATGGAGGCGATACAGGCTGTGAGTTTGGATGCTTGGGCTTAGGAGAATGTGTTGAAGTATGTGATTTTGATGCATTATATATGGATGAAAAAACAGGAATGCCTGTAGTTGTTGAAGATAACTGTACAGCTTGTAATGCTTGTGTTGAAGTTTGTCCGAAAGATTTGTTTGAACTAAGAAAACAAGGGCCAAAAGGAAGAAGAATTTACATTGCTTGCAGAAATGAAGATAAAGGCGGTATTGCTAAAAAAGCATGCGCAGTAGCATGTATAGGATGTTCTAAGTGTGTTAAAGAATGCCCGCACGATGCAATTACAATTGAGAATTTTCTTGCTTTTATTCATGACGATAAATGTAAATTATGTCGAAAATGTGTTCCTGTATGTCCAACAAATGCAATCCTGGAGACAAATTTTCCTCCAAGAAAGCCAAAACCGGAAATAAAAAAGGAACCTGTTGTTGATTTAAAACAGAGTATAGTTGCTGAAGGGAAAGTAAATGAACCGGAAGCAAAAAATAATAGTAATAAAGAAACTTCTGATAATAACTAAAGTTAGGAGAATAATCGTGTTAAAAACTTTTTCAAAAGGTGGGATACATCCACCAGAAAACAAGTTTTCAGTTGATAAAGCAATTGAAGTATTACCATTACCCCAAAAGGTATCAATCCCAATTGCCCAGCATATTGGTGCTCCGGCAACACCGGTTGTTAATAAGAATGATGAGGTTAAAACCGGGCAAATAATAGCTAAAAGTGCCGGGTTTGTCTCAACAAATATTCATTCTTCAGTATCGGGTAAGGTTGTAAAAATTGATAAAATAGTCGAATCAAGTGGTTATAAAAAAACTTCTGTAGTAATTGAAGTAAAAGGTGACGAATGGGTTGAAACTATAGACCGTTCATTAGACTTAAAAAAAGAAATTACTATTGAACAATCTGATATTATCAATAAAATACTTGATGCCGGTATTGTAGGACTGGGAGGTGCAACTTTTCCATCTCACGTCAAACTATCTGTTCCTAAAGGAAAAAAAGCAGAAATCCTGATAATTAATGGTGTTGAGTGCGAACCATATTTAACATCTGACCATAGATTAATGCTTGAAAAAGGAGAAGAAGTATTGGTTGGAACTAAAATTTTGATGAAAGCCTTAGGAGTTACCAAAGCTATAATTGGCATTGAAAACAATAAAAAAGATGCAATTGAACATTTAATTTCACTCTCAAAAGAATATGATGGAATTGAAGTTAATGCATTAAAAGTAAAATATCCGCAAGGTGGTGAAAAACAATTAATTCAAGCATTAATTAACAGGGAAGTACCCTCAGGCGGTTTACCAATTGATGTAGGTGCAGTTGTTCACAATGTCGGAACTGCTTATGCTGTTTATGAAGCAGTTCAAAAAAACAAACCTTTATTTGAAAGAGTTGTTACAGTAACAGGTGATTCTATTCAAAAAACATCAAATTTTATTGCACGAATAGGAACTCCAGTAAGTGAATTAATTGAAGCAGCAGGTGGTAAACCTGATGATACAGGTAAAATAGTTAGTGGTGGCCCCATGATGGGCAAAGCATTAAATTCATTAGATGCCCCCGTTACCAAAGGAACTTCCGGAATTTTATTATTCCCTGAAAATAAAGCCCACAGGAAAGAAACAAAACCTTGTATCCGTTGTGCTAAGTGTGTTTCAGTTTGCCCAATGGGTTTAGAACCATTTTTATTAATGACCTTAACGCAAAAAAGATTGTTTGATAAGGTTGAAAAAGAAAATGCGCTGGATTGTATTGAATGTGGATCATGCAGCTATACTTGCCCTGCTGATCGTCCGCTATTAGATTATATCCGTTTAGGTAAGTCAAATGTAAGTCAAATCATCAGATCAAGAAATAAAAAATGAGTACACAATTAACCATATCCCCATCACCACATATAAGTGCTGATAGCTCGATTCCAAAATTAATGTATGGAGTAATAATAGCGTTAATGCCGGCTTTCTTTGTTTCAATTTATTTTTATGGAATAGGTGCATTATTAATAACTTTTACTGCTATTGTTTCTTGTATATTGTTCGAATTTCTAATTCAAAAGTATTTACTAAAAAGTAAAATAAGCATTTCTGACGGATCAGCTATCCTAACAGGGCTTCTTATTGCTTTTAACGTTCCGGGCTCATTACCATTATGGATTGTAGTAATTGGCTCGCTGGTTGCTATCGGAATTGGTAAAATGTCATTTGGTGGTTTAGGTTCTAATATTTTTAATCCGGCTTTGGTTGGCCGTGTTTTTATGCTTATATCTTTTCCGGTACAAATGACAAGCTGGCCAAAACCAAGAATACTTGACTTTAGTTTTACAGATGCTATTACAGGTGCCACTCCTTTAGCTTTAGTTAAAGAAGGTTTAAAAAACGGAGAACAATTTCATGATATAATAAGTAAAGCCGGAATATCATATTCTGATATGTTTATAGGAAACCTTGGTGGTTCTTTAGGTGAGATTTCAGCACTTGCTCTTTTAATTGGTGGAATTTATCTACTAATGAAGAAAATAATCTCTTGGCATATTCCAGTTTCTGTTTTAGGAACCATGTTTGTGTTTTCAGGAATTTTATGGTTAACAAATAAAAATATTTATGCCGATCCTGTATTTCATTTATTAACCGGAGGAGCATTGCTTGGTGCTATATATATGGCAACCGACATGGTAACTTCTCCAATGACTCCGAAAGGACAAATTATTTTTGGAGTAGGAATTGGAATATTAACTATATTAATTAGGGCTTTTGGAGCTTATCCTGAAGGAGTTTCTTTTGCAATATTAATTATGAACGCTTTTGTTCCAATTCTTAATATTTATACGAAGCCAAAACGTTTTGGTGAAATAAAAATTCAATCAAAAGAATAAATTGACATTAGAACATATTGAGTAAAAATAAAATCAAAATTATTAATACATAAAGCAAATGGCTAAAAAAGAGTCTACTTTAACAAGCATGGTACTAACATTATTTTTAGTATCGTTAATTGCATCTACTATTTTAGGATTTGTATATGAATTCACCAAGGAACCAATTGCAGCTGCTAAATTAAAAAAGAAGAACGATGCAATTAATGTGGTTGTTCCTAATTTCACAAATAATCCCGGAAATGAATCGTTTAAAGTTATGTCAGCCGATAATCTTGATTCTTTAACTTTTTATCCGGCTTATAATGATTCTACTGAAGTTGGGATGGCTGTTGAAACTTTCTCAAAAAAAGGTTTTGGTGGAAAAATTAGCTTAATGGTTGGCTTTTTACCTGATGGGACTATTAGCGAAATTGCAGTGTTAGACCACAAGGAAACACCAGGTTTAGGTGAAAAGATGCAAAGAAACAAAAGTAATTTTCATGTACAATTTAAAGGTAAAAATCCGGCTATCTTTAAACTAAGCGTAAAAAAAGATGGCGGTGATGTTGATGCAATTACAGCTTCAACAATAAGCTCAAGAGCTTATTGCGATGCAGTTAAACGCGCATATGATACTTTTGAATCTATTAAAAAATAATTTAAACTACATAAGAGTTATTAATATGAACCAATGGAAAAATTTTATAAAAGGCCTCTTTAAAGAAAACCCTGCATTGGTGCTTCTTTTAGGCCTATGTCCTACACTTGGAACAACCACTTCAGCCATAAACGGACTTGGTATGGGATTAGCTACTACTTTTGTTTTAGTAATGTCAAACATGGTTGTTTCATTAGTTAAAAATGCGATACCTGATAAAGTCAGAATTCCATCTTTTATTGTAATTATTGCTTCATTTGTAACTATTGTTGAAATGGTAATGCAAGCATATACTCCTGAGTTATTTGATTCTCTGGGCTTATTTATCCCTTTAATTGTGGTTAACTGTATTATTTTAGGCAGGGCTGAGGCATTTGCTTCAAAAAATAATGTTGCATCGTCAATTATCGACGGAATAGGAATGGGACTTGGGTTTGCTTTTGCTTTAACCTTGTTAGGTGGAATACGTGAAATTCTTGGGTCAGGTTCTTTGTTTGGTATTAATATACCTATTTTCCCTTTAGATGCTAACGGGAACCCACAAACCATGTTAGTTTTTGTATTAGCACCCGGAGCTTTTCTTGGTTTAGGTTATTTAATTGCTATAAAAAACAGATTGTCAAAAAAATAAAACCTTCATTATGGAATATATTTTAATTATTATATCAGCAATATTTGTTAATAATATTGTATTAGCAAAATTTCTTGGAGTATGCCCATTCATGGGTGTTTCTAACCGTTTATCAACCGCTGCCGGAATGGGTGGTGCTGTTACATTCGTTTTAACTTTGGCAACTATTGTAACTTATATATTGCAAAAATATGTATTAGAAGCTTTTGGAATTGAATTTATGCAAACCATAACTTTTATTATTGTTATTGCAGCTTTAGTACAAATGGTAGAGATTATGTTAAAAAAAATAAGCCCTCCTTTATATCAGGCACTAGGTATTTATTTACCTTTAATTACAACAAACTGTGCTGTTTTAGGAGTTGCTATTCTTGCCGCAGGCAATACAGATTTTGATTTGTTAAAAAGTGCTGTATTCGCTTTTGCAAATGCATTAGGTTTTGCACTTGCATTAGTAATATTTGCCGGTATAAGAGAACACCTTGAGTTAATGGAAGTACCGAAGGGAATGAAAGGTGTACCAATTGCATTTGTTACAGCCGGTTTATTAGCCCTTGCATTTATGGGATTTACCGGACTAGTATAGTTTTGTTTTCATAGTTTAGTTTTAATTGTTGAGGCCTTTCTTCGGAAAGGCCTTTTTTTTTATACAAATAATTCCATATACATTAAGAACTGTTGCCAATCCTAATAACAAACCGGTTATAAAACCGACTATACCACCTGACTTAAAAAATATAAAAAGAAAAATTCCAATAACAAAACATATTAACCCAATACCTAACAGAATATTATTATTTGATATCATACTTGTATTATTTTCTATTTTTTTCTTAGCAAATATTTGTAATACCTTTTTAATAGTTCAAATTCTATTAAAAACTGCTTTTAATTTTATTCATTTCATCTATTAATGGTTGAAATTCCTTTTTAAATATCAATATGCGAATTCTTAATCCTAAAAAAAATGTAAGTAGAAGAAAGAAGCTGATACCAAGATGATATAAGAGTCTTATTTGAAATTCTTCGTTTCCAATTAAATCAATATATAGGAGATTAATGCCTATAATTAACATAATGACAAAAATGGAAAATAACTTCACAAACTGTTGTTTCTGTTTAGTCATTTGAAGAATAGCCTTATCAATAAATTCATTTTGGGGCAAATTAAAATTCAATTTTGATATATTGAATTGCATTTTCCAATAAACTATCATAGTGATAAGAGTACTGAGAATAATTAAAGATAAACCAAGAATGCTGTAAAGCGACTGAATATGCTCATATATAAACATCCATACAAAACCTGACAATAAAATAGTTACTGCAATGGTTTTACGAACATTAAGAATAAATACTTTCCGTTCGGTTTTTCTAATTTTATTCATTACAGAATCCGGAAAACTATTTAATTCAGCCGATGCAAAACTATTGCCTGCCTGTTTTTTCCAAAATGATTTAATTTCAAGTATGCTATCCATTACTATTTTTCATAATTTTTTGTAATATTACCTTAATCCTGTTAATCTTAACACCTACATAATTTGAAGAAATACCTGTTACTTCAGAAATTTCTTCATAGGTTAATCCTTCCAATACCAGAGAAATAATTATTTTATCCTGCTTTTTTAAATGAGTTATCGCTTTTCGCAGTAAATTTATTTTCTCTTCTATATTAAATTGTTCGCTATCAGTATCAGTAATCACAGGATTATTAGTATAACTTAGTTGTACATTTTTCTGTTTTATAATGCTTTTATTGTAAAGTAAAGCTGTATTCACAGCAATACGGTAAATCCATGTCGATATTTTAGCCTCATTCCTAAAATTTTCAAGATTATTCCATATATTAACCATCACCTCCTGGAATAAATCATCTACTTCTTCTTTACGATATAGATAGCTATAACATAGCCTATAAACCTTTTCCTTATTGTCATTAAAAATATCGCTAAATCTCAGCTCTTTTTGTTTCTGATTCATATTTAATTAATACTACGAAAATGAATTCATCTTATATAATATTATTTATTTTAACCTTTAGATTAAAATCTAACCGATTTATTACAGTTTTTTAAAAAAAATAATAATAATTCAATAAATTGTAGATTAAAAAACTTTATTTAACAATTATTTTTCAGAACATCCATACCTTTAAAATATACAATATTAATTTCAATTTATGTCTTCATTAAAATTATATAGAGCTTCAGCCGGTTCAGGTAAAACGTTTATAGGC
>JAADFW010000246.1 GCA_013152655.1 Chlorobiota bacterium | reverse complement strand
CAAATTGTGATTCCTTATTTATTTACTTCAAAGGATGATATTTATTGAGTTGCTCCGATAGTTCCTCCAGGTTAACTTGTACATATCGTTGCGCACTTTTAAAAGCTTCAAATATTATGTATAATGACATAATTTAACATACCACATAATAAAATCGTGCAGTAGCAAGTAATTGTGATTAATTCACAATTAGAAAAATTATAATTTTGCCAAAACGTTAATGATTAAGAAGCCTTATAATAATATTAAAATTACTTTTTTTATTTTTAACTTTTAAATTTAACTAATTAGTAGTAAATTTTTACTGATTTGAAAAACAAATATATAGACCTAATTGAACAAACTTTTAATTTTCCTCAGGAAGAATTTAAAGTCAATAATAACCAATTGTCCTTCCACGGAATTTCATTAATAGAAATAATAAGAGAATATGGAACTCCTTTAAAAATCACTTACTTGCCTAAAATATCGCAACAAATTCAAAAAGCTAAGTCAATTTTTAATAATGCGATAAAAAAAACGAACTATTCCGGGAAATACCATTATTGTTATTGCACAAAAAGTTCGCATTTTTCTTTTGTTATTGATGAAGCATTAAAAAATGACATTCACATTGAAACCTCATCAGCTTTTGATATAAATATTATAAAAAACCTGAACGAAAGAGGCAAATTCAATAAAGACAGATATATAATTTGCAATGGATATAAGAAAAAAGAATATATTGAAAATATTACTTATTTAATTGAAAGTAGATTTAAAAACACAATTGTTGTTCTTGATAATGAAAATGAACTAAATAATTTACAGCACATTAAAACTGATAAAATTAAAATTGGAATCAGAATTGCCTCCGAAGAGATTCCAAAATTTCAGTTTCACACTTCAAGATTAGGAATTGGCTACAAAAATATTATTCCGTTTTATAAAGAAAATATAAAAAAGAACAGAAAACTTGAACTAAAAATGCTCCATTTTTTTATAAATACCGGAATAGCCGATACTGCTTATTATTGGAGCGAATTAACAAAAGCTGTGAATATATATGCCAAATTAAAAAAAATAACTCCGGAACTTCAGTTTTTAAATATTGGCGGAGGATTTCCAATTAAGAATTCATTAAATTTTAAATACGATTATGAATATATTAGTGAAGAAATTGTATTTAAGGTAAAACAAATGTGCGATACAGCCGGAGTACCTCCACCTGATATTTTTACTGAATTCGGATCGTTTACTGTTGGCGAGTCAGGTGCAATGATTTATTCTGTTTTAGAACAAAAAAAACAAAACGGCCATGAAACCTGGAATATAATAGATAGCTCGTTTATGACTACTTTGCCCGATTCGTGGGCATTGAACAAAAAATTTATTGTATTGGCTATAAACAATTGGGATAAAGAATACCAGCGAGTTATATTAGGTGGATTAACATGCGACAATGATGACTATTACAATTCCGAGGCGCATAAAAATGACATTTACTTACCAAAAATTAATCCAACTTCAAAACAATATATCGGGTTCTTTAACACAGGTGCATATCAGGAAACACTTGGTGGTTACGGAGGCTTACAACATTGCTTATTGCCCATGCCAAAACATATTGTAATAAATAAGAAAAAAAATGGAAAATTTGAATCATACTTATTCAGAGACGAACAAACTTCAGATTCTATGTTAAATATTCTTGGTTATTAACATAATAATTTGTCTTTCCGTAAAGTTGCTGAAAAAAGAACCTTATAGAATCCTTTAGATTAGATTAAATAATCAACCACAACTTTTTCACTCGAAAATTTACTATTAAATTCTACTGCTTTAATATGTTCAGGATGCTTGCTGTAAGTTTTCAAATCTTCTTCACTTTTAAAAGTAGAATCAACAACAACATCAAAGGCTGATGGGGACTTTGAAATATTTATACCTACTGTATAAGAATGAATTTCTTTAATTTTTGCTTTAAGCGATTCAAAATTTAGCTTAACTTTTTCAGCTACTTTCTCCTTTTCAAAAATAGTTTGAGTAGGTTTTAATTTAAACATTACAATATGTTTAATCATAATTGAAAGATTTTTATAATTTTATATCAAATAATTTATTCAAAAATACTATAAACTTTTAACCATATTATTATCTTATGCTTATTATTGGAATAGCCGGTGGAACCGGATCAGGAAAAACTACAGTTGTAAACAAAATTATTGAAAGCCTGCCCAGAAATGAAGTCGCGGTACTTTCGCAAGATTCTTATTACAAAGATAATAGCCACATACCATTAGAAGAAAGACAGGAAATTAACTTTGACCACCCTAACTCATTAGAGTTCAAACTATTACTAAAACATTTAAAAGAGCTAAAACAAGGTAAAATTATACAACAACCCATTTATTCATATTTAACTTGTACACGCTCAAAAGAAACTATTCCGGTTGAGCCAAGGCATGTAGTAATTGTTGAAGGAATTTTAATATTAACCAATAAAGAACTTAGAGATATATTTGATATTAAAGTTTTTGTACACGCAGAAGCTGACGACCGTTTAGTAAGAGTTATAAACAGGGATATTATTGAAAGGGGAAGGTCAATAAATAAAGTACTTGAGCGCTATCATAAATCAGTAAGGCCAATGCATATGCAGTTTATTGAACCTTCAAAAAGTTATGCTGATATGATATTGCCACAAGGTGGAAATAACCTGGTTGCAATTGAAATGCTTAAAACTATAATTGAATCGAATTTAAAGAAAGAAAAAGAAAAAATTAAAAAACAACATAAACAAAAGTAAAATAATGCTACTGAATCTCTGGTAATTAAAAAATAATTATGTTAGAAAATATACAAACTAATAAAATACTCTTTCTGGATATTGAAACTGTATCTCAATTTGCTGATTACGATATGCTTGATGACAATGTTAAGTCACTTTGGGACGAAAAATCAGTACGGTTTCAGAAAGAATCTGACAAGTCATCAAAAGAAGTTTATGAAAAAGCTGCAATATTAGCCGAATTTGGAAAGATAATTTGTATTTCAGTTGGTTATTTATTTTCAAAGGATGGGAAAGAATGTTTACGTTTGAAATCGTACTATGGCGACGACGAAAAAAAATTATTAGAAGATTTTATTCATCTTCTTTCAGGCTCATTCAACACAAAAGATCATTTATTATGCGCACATAACGGCAAAGAATTTGATTTTCCTTACATAGCACGGCGCATTTTAATTAATGGGCTAAAACTTCCGGCAGTTTTAGATTTAGCAGGAAAAAAACCTTGGGAAATACAGCATTTAGACACATTAGAGTTATGGAAATTTGGCGATTATAAGCATTATACTTCTCTGAAATTATTAGCATGGGCCTTTAATATTCCAACACCAAAAGACGATATTGACGGTAGCGAAGTTGGTAAAGTTTATTGGCAAGACAATAACATTGACAGAATAGTTACCTATTGCCAAAAAGATGTATTAGCAATTGTTCAACTTTTCAGGCGCTACCAGGGGAAAAATCTTATTTCAGAAGAGTGCATAGAAATTATAAATTAATTTTTTGCCATAAAAATCATTTTTTTCAGAATACCTAAGGCTGCCTAAACAGCAAAATAGCTTAATTTGCTTAATACTTTTTTGTAAACTGAAACCGGTTTAAACAGTTCAAACGCATAAAATTTCTTTTTATGGAATATAAGCTGTTAAGAGACACATTTGTTGAAGTAAATTTGGATAATATCAAATATAATATTATTCAAGTTAAAAATTTTATTGGCCATAATGTTGCTATAGCAGCAGTTATAAAAGCTAATGCTTATGGCCATGGAGCGATACAAATAGCTCCTGTCCTAATTGAAAATGGTGCTGATATTCTGGCTGTTGCTACACTATCTGAAGGCCTGGAATTAAGAAATGAATTCAATGATTATGAAATACTGATTATGGGATACACACCTGATTCCTATTTAGAAATTGCTGTAAGCAAAAATTTGACATTAACCATTTTCTCATTAAAACAAGCAAAAATACTTAACAAATTAGCGAAAAAGTTAAACAAAAAACCCGGGATTCACATTAAATACAACACAGGCTTTAATCGTTTAGGATATAAAGACTTGCCGGAAAGCATAAATGAAATAATCGCAATAATTAATTTAAAAAATATTGAGGTTGAAGGTATTTTTTCTCACTTAGCCCTAAAAAACAATGTTGAAGATAAAATTCAGTATAAAAGATTAGTGAATGCAATTGCAAAAATTGAAAAACACACTACACCTTTAAAATACAAACATATTTGCGATAGTATTGGCACTGTTTTACATCCTGAATATCACTTAACTATGGTTAGGCCGGGCGCTATACTTTACGGGCTTGAATCAGAAGGAAAAGGAATTATTGACTTAAAGCAGGCTATGGTTTTTAAAACCAAAATTTCGCATATTACAAAACTTGAAGTTGGCGAAGGCATTAGCTATGGCTACCGTTGGACAGCAGAAAGAAAAAGCAAGATAGGCACAATTCCGGTTGGCTACGCCGATGGTTATCCAAGAAATCTTTATCAAAAAGGCATTGTTACTATAAATGGCAAAAGGGTTCCTGTTATTGGGGTAATTTGTATGGATCAGTGTATGATTGACTTAACTGATGTTACTAATCCAAAAGTTGGTGACGAAGTAATTATTTTTGCTGATGGAGCAAATAATACTTTAACAGTAAATGAAATTTCTATTTTAGCCGGAACAAACAAAAATGAAATTGTATCAAGAATTGCCAGAAGGATTCCCAGGGTATATATAAAAGACAAAAAGGTTTTCAAAATCTGTGATTATCTTACAAAAAAATAATAAAATGGATATTAAGAAAAGAATTGATGAGATTTTTAACGAGCTGGTTGCAATCAGAAGGGATTTGCATATGCACCCTGAATTAGGTTTTGAGGAATTCAGAACCGGCAAGAAAATAACTGAATTTTTAGGAACAAAAAATATTGAATTCCAAACAGGAATTGCCCAAACCGGTATTGTTGGACTTATTAGAGGAAAAAAATCAGTTAACAATAAAACTGTTGCTTTAAGAGCTGACATTGATGCTTTGCCTGTTACAGAAGAAACTGACTTAAAGTATAAATCTACCGTTAATGGCAAAATGCATGCTTGCGGGCATGATGTTCATACCACTATTTTACTTGGTACTGCACAAATTTTACAAGAAATGAAAAATGAGATTGATGGTAATGTTAAATTGATTTTCCAGCCTGCTGAAGAAACATCTGGTGGTGCCATGCCTATGATTGAAGATGGTGTTTTAGAAAACCCAACGGTTGATTATGTTTTAGGATTGCATGCCATGCCTTATATAGATGTTGGTACAGTTGAATTAAAATATGGTAAATTAAATGCTTCTTCCGATCATGTAAAAATTACTATTAAAGGAGAATCAGGCCATGGAGCTCAACCCGAAAAAACAATTGACAGTATTTTAGTTGCAAGTCATGTTATAATAGCACTACAAACTATTGTCAGCAGGAATATTTCTCCTTCAAACGCTGTTGTGTTGTCTATTGGCAGAATAAAAGGTGGTGTTGGAGAAAATATAATAGCCGATAATGTTACATTTTCAGGCATATTAAGAACTTTAGATGATGAAACACGCAATTTTGCTAAAAAAAGGATTAAAGAAATTGCCGAAAATCAGGCCAGGGCTTTTGGTGCTGAGGCAATTGTTGAGTTTGAACCCGGATATGAATCTTTAATTAATCATAATTTTGTTGTTGATGTAATAAAAGAAGAATCTGAAAAATTACTGGGCAAAAAAAATGTTGTGTTTAAAGATGCTCCCGGTTTAGGAGTTGAAGATTTTTCATATTTTACAAACAGGGTTCCGGGTGCGTTCTATCATTTAGGATGTGGCAATTCCAAAAAAAATATTGATAAGCCATTACATAGCAATAAATTTGAAGTTGACGAAGAATGCATTAAATATGGAATTTTACTACAGGTAAATGCAACGCTTAAGTTATTAGCTAATATTTAATACAGTACAAAAGATTCATTAAAATTATTTTTTTATGAGATATTTTTACACCCTCATCCTGCTTTTATTGTTTGGTGTTTCATTATTTGCACAGTCTGAAACAGAAAAAGTTAATGAAACCGAACTTGTAAGAACCAATAAATTCAGCATAAAAAGTAAAAGATTAATGCACAGACAGTTAGATAAATTAACGCTTTTTAATAATTCTTTTTCAGGCCTGTGTGTTTATGACGTAAAAAAAGGAAAGTACATTGCCGAATACAATGCCGACAAATATTTTACACCTGCATCAAATACTAAAATATTTACATTTTATAACGGCATAATAAATATTGGAAATAACATTCCTGTTCTTTTTTATGCTGAAAACTCCGACTCCTTAATTTTTTGGGGAAGTGGTGCTCCTACTCTGCTTTACAGTAAATTTAACGATACTGCTGTTTATAATTTTTTAAAAAACACCAATAAAAAATTAGTTTTCTCAGGTTCTAACTTCCGTCAAAATCATTTTGGCTCAGGCTGGGCATGGGACGATTATGAAGAATATTATTCTAAAGAAATAAGCTCTCTTCCGGTATATGGAAATGCTATAAATTTAACGGTTTATCCAAACGGAAACTGGGCAATTAGCCCTAAAGTTTTTTTTGATTCTGTTAAAGTAGGTACAAATCCCGGAAAAACCAGGCTACACAGAGAATTAAGAAAAAATCTTTATACTTTGGAACTGTCTGACAGTTTAACTGACACCCTGCATTTTGAAGTTCCTTTTATTACTTCAAATCAATTAGCAATAAAATTACTATCAGATACTTTGGGTAAAAACATTTCAATTTCAGACTATAATATAAATGATTATGAAGATGTGAAGACCCTGTACGGAATAGAGTCTGACACGGTTTTTAAAGTAATGATGCAGGAAAGTGACAACTATTTGGCTGAGCATATTTTATTAATGTGTGCCGAAAAATTAGAAGAAAAAGACAGTATTACATCAAGCAGGATAATTAAAAAATTTACAGAAAACTATCTTAGCACGTTAACTAACCAACCACGCTGGGTTGATGGCTCAGGACTATCGAGATATAACTTGTTTACGCCAAAATCAATGGTTGAAACTTTAAATATGATTCGTATTGCTGCAGAAGATAGAAATAATGATGGCCTAACCAAATTGTTCGATATTTTTCCAACCGGAGGAAAAGGAACATTGAAACACCGTTTTAATAATCAGCCTCCGTTTATTCATGCAAAAACCGGCACTTTAAGCAACAACCACAACCTAAGCGGATACCTGACTACTAAATCAGGAAAACTATTGATTTTCTCATACATGAATAACCATTACAGGCATAAAACTTCAACCGTACAAAAACAAACAGATAAAATACTGGAAGAGTATTATTTACGATATTAAAATTTTCCTATAAAAAAATAGCAACCGCCGTCTAAATACAAGAATTAAAAATTACAATCTTGACTATGCCAACTCCGGTTCTTTTACTTTTGAATAAATTTCGTTTAAAATATGATCGTATTTTTTGTGAATAACCTTTCGTTTCAAACTTAGTTTATGTGAAAGTTCTCCTGTTTCAGGCGACCATTGGTCACAAACAATTCTAAATCTTTTTATTTGCTCAGTTGCTCCCAGTTGTTTGTTTAGCATATTTACTTCTTTCTGAATTCTGGATACAACCTTTGGATTTTGTATTAATTCTTTATTGTCTTCAAAATGAATTTTATGAATTGAACACCAATTATGCAAATAGTCAAAATTAGGAGCAATTAACGCACTTGCAAATTTTTCATTTTCGCCAACAACCATAAGCTGTTCAATAAAAATTGATTCCTTAATTTTATTTTCAATTATTTGAGGTGCAATGTATTTACCACTTGACAATTTAAAAATCTCTTTCTTGCGATCGGTTATTTTCAAATATAAATCATCTTCAATTCTTCCTATATCACCTGTGTGGTAATATCCATCTTCATCAATTGCTTCTGCTGTTAATTCAGGTTCTTTATAATATCCAAGCATAACATTAGGCCCTTTACAAAGAATTTCTCCATCTTCAGCAATTTTAACTTCCACATCTTTAAGTACAGGGCCAACAGTACCAAATTTAACCTGATTTTTAGTTAAGTCATTCACAGCTATTACCGGTGCTGTTTCAGTTAGGCCATAACCTTCAACAACTGAAATTTTAGCTGCCCAGAATACTCTTGCCAGCCTGGGCTGTAGAGCAGCTCCACCCGACACAATAATTTGAACATTGCCACCTAATGCTTCTCTCCATTTTACAAAAACAAGCTTATTGGCTATGTTAAGTTTTAAATGATAAAACCATCCATTCTTTCTATTCAATTCAAACTTTAAAGCCAAATCGACTGCCCAGAAAAATATTTTCTTCTTTATTCCTTTCTGTTCTGCACCTTTACTAATAATTTTATCATAAACTCTTTCTAACAGGCGCGGGACAGAATTAAAAATTTCAGGCTTGCATGACTTTAAATCATCCACAATTGTTGCCATATTCTCAGCATAATATATACTAATGCCTTTGTATTGAAAATGATAATTCACCATACGTTCATACACATGGCTTAATGGCAAAAAGCTTAATGCTTTATGCCCAAACCCAAAACCGTGAATTTTTGAAGTTTCAATAAAATTAGTAACCATATTTTTGTGGCTCAACATTACACCTTTCGGACTGCCGGTTGTGCCGGAAGTATAAACGATTGTAAATAAATCTTCAGGTTTTATTCCTGCTTTAATCTCTGTTAGTTTATCCCTATATTTATCAGCATTTTTCTTGCCTAATTCAATAACTTCCTTCCAATTCTTCACATTTTCCAATTCATTAAAAGAATACATTTCTTTAATAGCACTTATTGAATCAACAACGGGCTTCAGTTTATTATATAAATTTTTATCTGAAACAAAAAAGTAAGTTGGCTCAGAATGGCCTAAAATATATTTATAATCTTCAATACTAATAGTAGGATATATAGGAATATGAATAATACCAGCCTGGCTGGCTCCCATATCAACAAAATTCCATTCCGGCCTGTTATTAGTAACTGTTGCAATGATATCGCCTTTTTTTAAGCCAAGTGCAAGTAATCCATAACTAAAATTATTTGAATACTCAATATAGTCTTGAGTACTAAATTTTTCCCATTTCCCATTTCTCTTTACACCTAAAATATCATCTTTAACATAATTCTCGCTCATTAGGTCAAGAATATCAAAAGTTCTTGTTACTTCCATTTTTGTATCTTTTTAATTAAACGTATAAATATAATATTTTACAAATATTAAGAATAAATATTTATCAATAATTTGCTGTATTTCTTTAGTAAGATTTTTCTTCTGAGCTTTAAAGTGGGCGATAATTCACCTGTTTCAGAAGTCCATTCATCACTTACCAACACAAATTTCTTAATTTTTTCAGTTTGTCCTAATCTTTGATTTAAAAAATTAACTTCTCTTTGAAATAAATTAAGAACTTTTTCATTCTCAATTAAACCTTCATTATTTTTAAATTTTATCTTTTTTATAGTTGCCCATGCATGAATATCAATAAAATTAGGAACAATGATTGCAGCAGGAAATCTTTTATTTTCTCCAACTACCATTATTTGCTCAATGTAAATTGATTCTTTAAAAATATTTTCAATAACCTGTGGTGCAATATATTTACCACCCGATGTTTTAAATATTTCTTTTTTACGGTCTGTAATTGCCAAAAAATTGTCTTTATCTAATGTGCCTATATCGCCCGTATGAAACCAGCCCTCCTTATCCATAACTTTTTGTGTGCTTTCTATGTCGTTATAATAGCCTTTTGTTACATTAGGGCCTTTGCAGAGTATTTCCCCATCCTCAGCTATTTTAACTTCAACTTCCTCAAAAACAGGGCCTACTGATCCTAACTTTACATTCGGATAACTTTTAGCCGGAAACGGGCCCCAGTTTACACTAATTATTGGTGATGTTTCAGTTAACCCATATCCTTCATAAACAGGAATATTTGCTGCCCAAAAAATAGTTGCCAGTCTTTTTTGCAAAGCAGCTCCGCCAACTCCAATAAATTTAATATTTCCACCTAAAGCTTCGCGCCATTTACTGAAAACAAGCTTATTGGCAATATTCAATTTTAATTGATAATAAAAATTCCTTTTTTCATTTAATCTAAATCTGAAACCTACTCTTAAAGCCCAAAAAAATATTACTTTTTTTACCAGTCCGAGTGCTTTCCCGTTTGCAATTATCCTATCATAAACTTTTTCAAGTAAACGCGGAACAGTAATAAAACCATCAACTTTTAATTCTTTTAAATTTTCGCCTATAGTATTAGTGTTTTCTGCATAATAAATACTAATTCCCTTATATAAATATGTATAGCTCGTCATTCGCTCAAACACATGGCATAATGGTAAAAAGCTAAGTATTTTATGTTGTTTGTCAATATGAATCAGCTTGGCTGAAGTTTTAACATTAGAAAGTAAATTATGATGCGACAACATTACTCCTTTAGAATTTCCGGTTGTTCCCGATGTGTATATAATGGTAGCTGTATCGTCAGGCTTTATACTTTCTTTAATTAGCGTTAATTTAGAAATATTTTCTTTTCCCTGCTTTTTACCTATATCAATAATTTTACTCCAATGATTAATATTATCAATTTTCTCGAATGAGAATATTTGAATTTTTTCACCAAGTTTTTTTAATAAGCTTTTATACCTTTCGTAAATTTCAGTACCGGATATTAAAATAATACACGGACTGCTATGATTAATAATATATTCCAATTCTGAACTACTAATAGTAGAATATACCGGAACATGAATAAAGCCTGCCTGCATCATGCCCATATCGGCAAAATTCCATTCAGGCCGGTTGTTTGAAATAGTTACAATTCGTTCACCTTTTTCAAAATTAAAACTCATTAACCCATGCGAAAAGTAATTACTGTATTCAATAAATGAATTAATATTATGTTTTTTCCAGATGCCATCTGCTTTACTTACTAATACATCTTCTTTTTCAGGATAATTAGCTTTATAATAATCAAGCAAGTCAAAAATACGGGTAACCTTCATTTATTAAAGTTTTAAAAGTAATTTACTGAAATTAGTTGTTAATAATCAGCCTTATACATCAGTATAATACAGTATTATATTTTTTTCAGTATTAGAAATATGGTTTAATTATTATTGTATCATTACTTATCTTTGGGATAATTGTATATTTCTCTTAAAATAGTATCATATTTTTTAGAAATAACTTTTCGTTTCAGTTTTAAAGTCGGAGACATTTCTCCTGTTTGAGGAGTCCATTCATCGCAAACCAGCCTAAAACGTTTAATATGTTCAATTTGCCCTAAAGTACTATTTATTTTTTCAATTTCTTTTTGATACCGTTTTATAACGCGAGGTATTTTAATAAGCTCTTTGTTATCTTCAAAATGAATTTTCTTACGGGCACACCAACTATGTAAAAATGAAAAATTAGGTGAAATTAATGCACTGACAAATTTTTCGTTTTCGCCAACAACCATTATTTGTTCAATAAACAATGATTCTTTGCACCTGTTTTCAATAACTTGCGGAGCAACATACTTGCCTGCCGAGGTCTTGAAAATTTCCTTTTTCCGGTCGGTTATTTTTAAGAATTTTCCTTCATCTAAAATTCCTATATCCCCTGTATGGAAATAACCTTCTTTATCAAAAACTTCTTTAGTCAATTCAGGGTTTTTATAATACCCCATCATCACATTTGGGCCTTTTACCATTATTTCGCCATCGTCGGCAATTTTAACTTCAACATTTTCAATAGCAGGGCCAACCGTGCCTATTTTTATGTTTGGCGGCCCAAATCCGTTAAAAGCTATTAACGGTGAAGTTTCGGTTAATCCGTAACCTTCCTGTACAGGAATTCCGGCGGCCCAAAAAATTCTTCCAAGCCTCTCTTGCATTGCCGCACCTCCGCAGCCTATAAATTTAATGTTGCCTCCTAAAGCCTCCTGCCATTTGCTAAATATTAATTTCCGGGCAATTTTTAATTTAAAATGATAATATTTCCTTTTCTCATAATCAAATTCAAACTTTTCAGCCAAATTTACCGCCCAAAAGAAAAGTGCTTTTTTTATTCCCTTTAAATCTTTTCCTTTAGTCATTATGGCATCGTAAACTTTTTCCAATAAGCGCGGAACAGTATCAAAACCGTCTGCTTTTATTTCTTTCAAATCGCTTGCAATGGTACCGAGGCTTTCGGCATAATATATACTAATTCCTTTATATTGAAATAAGTACGTTAATAACCGTTCATAAACATGGCATAACGGCAAAAAGCTAAGTACTTTGTGCCTGTTGTCAATTGGCAAAGCTTCGCGAGCTGCAATAAAATTGCTTACAAAATTCTTATGGCTTAACATAACGCCTTTTGCTACACCGGTAGTTCCGGAGGTATATATAATTGAAACCAAATCTTCAGGCTTAATACTTTCTTTTATTTTTATTAATTCCGGTTCCAGTTTCAGGCTATTGCTTTTACCCATTTCTAATATTTCATGCCAATTAGGCGCACCTTCAACATCATTAAAAGCAAAAACCTTTTCAATAGCAGGTATATCAGCTGAAATCATACTAATTTTTTGATACAAATTTTTATCGGAAACAATAACAATTCTTGCATCAGAATGTTTAAGTATGTGTTTATACTCTTCTTCGCTTATAGTAGGATAAACCGGAATATGAACAAACCCGGCTTGTGACAAGGCCATATCCACAAAATTCCACTCAGGCCTGTTGTTCGAAACGGTTATAACTTTATCACCTTTTTTTAAACCATAAGCAATAAATCCGTAGCTTAAGAAATTGGCATTTTCAATATATTCATTAATGCTATATTTCTTCCATTCTCCATTAACTTTTGATGCAAGAACATCATCTTTCGGGAAGTTTTGTTTGTAATTCTCCAAAAGGTCAAAAGTGCGTGTAATATTCATAATTATACATATTTTGATTTATTCAAATATAAGAAATTGTAATTAATTGAAAATTTTTAACAATTAATTCCTGTAACAATACATATAAGCCACTAATTATCAATATTTTAATTGCGATTAGTAGCTTTGTATTTTCAGAACTCTTATCACAAATTGAAATACCAGCCTGTATTTTTTGTTGTATTACTAATTAGAGGTTTTAATCCTGCCAATAATTTTTCACAAACGAAAATTACAAAAAACCTTATTTCTTAGTAAACTATACAACACAATTGTGCGGAAGCCTATCCATAATTTTAAGGTTATTGCCCAGGAACTAAAGGATACTATCTTTTTGAAAGATAGTATCCTTACTTTTTACTATGGTGAGAAATAGAGATTATTTCATGCAATCATGTGAATAGTTATTGCGTATTACGGCACTTTTTTACAATTGCATTAAAAAAATAAAGTATCCAACTTATTGTCTTACTGTAAGGTAAATACTTTTAAGTACTTTCTTTTCTTATCAACAAAGCCACATTTTCAACATGGTGTGTTTGTGGAAACATATCAACCGGTTGTATTTCAGTAACTTTATATTTTTCCGACAAAAGTTCAATATCCCTGGCTTGCGTAGCAGGATTGCAACTTACATAAACAATTTTTTCAGGATTGGAATACAGGATGCTCTGAATTACATTTTTGTGCATTCCTGCCCTGGGCGGGTCTGTTATTATAACATCAGGCTTGCCATGCTTTTTTATAAAATCAACATTTAATATATCCTTAATATCGCCGGCAAAAAAATGTGTGTTTGTAATGTTATTAAAATTTGAATTTTCTTTTGCATCAGTTATTGCTTCAGCTATATACTCTATTCCAACCACTTTTTTTGCTTTTTGGGCAATAAAATTAGCAATAGTACCTGTACCGGTATATAAATCGTAAACTATTTCACTGCCTGTTAAACCGGCGTAACTAAATGCTGTTTTATATAATTGGCAAGCCTGGTTTGAGTTTGTTTGGTAAAATGATTTTGGCCCGACTTTAAATTTCAGGTTTCCCATTTGTTCAATTATATAACTTTTCCCGGCAAAGTGAATTATTTCCTGATCAGATAGAGAATCGTTGGCTTTTCCGTTAATTGCATACATTAATGATTTTATTTCAGGAAACCTTTTTTTAAGAAAATTTAAAATATCTTCTCTTTTCTTTTTATCTTCTTTATAAAAAACAACAATTATCATTAATTCTCCATTTATTGAATTTCTGATAATTACGTTCCTCAAAAAACCTTCCTGGCTTCTTAAATCAAAAAATTGTAAATTATTGTCAATAGCATACTTTTTAAGTGCTAACCTAATATCATTTGAGGGGTTAGGCTGCAAAAAACACTCTTCAATATCAACTACTTTATCAAACATGCCGGCAACATGAAAACCTAAAGCATTTCTTTCTAAAACGCTCTCATTGTCAATTTCTTCCTTAGTAAGCCAACGTTTATTTGAAAATGTAAATTCCAGTTTATTCCTATAATATTTTGTATACTCAGAAGGTAAAATTGTATTTACTACACCAATATCTATTTTTCCAATACGTTCAAGATTATCAATTACCTGTTTTTGTTTATATTTTAATTGGTTGACGTACGACATATGTTGCCATTTACATCCGCCACAAATACCATAATGCTTGCAAAAAGCCTCTAAATGTTCATCTGATTTCTTTACAAAATTTATTACCCTGCCTTCCAAATAGTTTTTTTTGCGCCTTACAATTCTTAAATCGACTATATCGCCCGGTACCACGTATGGTACAAAAACAACTTTATTATTAATACGGGCAATAGCCTTGCCCTCAGCACCAACATCAATTATCTCGACATTTTCAAAAAATTGTATTTTGTTTTTTCTTCCCACTTCAATTTTTTTTATTATTCGACAAACATAGACAAACATAAACCAAAATCAAATACGAATTAATAAAATATTTATCAATAATTTCTAAAACCGGCTAATTCAATTTTTAAATTAGTAGCTGCCGGCTTTTTGTCATGCTGAAAGTACGGCAGTACTGAGGCATATCCCTTGTTTCTTTCTGTCACTTCAAAACGAAGCGAAGCGGAGTGAGAAGTCTCCTTGTTTAATTAGGGGATTCCTCACATTCGTTCGAAATGACATAAAAAAGCACTGTCACTTCGATACGTAGCGAAGTGCCTGCCTGCCGGCAAGGCAGGGAGTGAGAAGTCCCCTTTTTGTTCACTGTCATGTCGAAGCTCTACCGATGTTTATCGGTAGAGCGAGGCATCTCCGTGATTGAATTAGGAGATTTCTCCTCCCAACGTCGTCGAAAAGACAGAGGGCGAATTG
>JAADFW010000245.1 GCA_013152655.1 Chlorobiota bacterium | reverse complement strand
TTACTTTTATTTATTTTGGGGTGATATTTCAAATAGATATTAAACCTTAAATACCCAAGTCAAATTATGTATCATACTTTGCGAAAATAATTACACTTTTCAGATATTAATTAACTTTAAGGATATTTTTAAAGATTTAAGAAAATAGACCTAAATTATGCATGGAAACATCTTTTGTGTTACAACTTGAATATAAGTGTATTATATAATTTTTGAAAAAGTTACTGGATAAAAAACAATATAATTAAAAACATATAACTTATTTAATGATAAAAATAGCAATTATGAAAAGACAGCTAATTAATATAATTCTTTTATTGTTTTATATAGGCAGTTATTCACAAGAAGTGAATACGGTTAAAGAATTTAAACCTTCAGGACATGTTTTCGGGAAAATACATTCAAATTTTCATTTTGGAATTTCTGAAACAAATAAAAACTCTGCTTTTGAAATTACACGGGCATATTTTGGCTATAAATATAATTTTTCAGAGTATTTGTCTATGAAAACAAATATTGATGTTGGAAATCCGCATGTAAATATTGGTGACACTTTAAAGGGAAATACTTCTTTACAACAAACAGCATATTTAAAAACAGCAGCATTATCATTTGCAAAAGGGAAATTAGCTTTTTATGTTGGCTTGATAGGCCTGATTCAGTTTAAAGAGCAAGAAAAAGTCTGGGGGCATCGATATATATATAAATCATTTCAGGATGAGTATAAATTTGGGCCTAGTGCTGATTTAGGGTTTATAGCAAAATACTTGTTAATGAAAAATTTACAAGTTGACTTAACCATTAGAAATGGAGAAGGATATAAAAAACTACAGTCTGACAACAACTATAAAAGCGGTATAGGAACTTCTTTATATTTGGGTAATTTTATGGCAAGGGTATATTACGAGGTTATTCAAACAAATATAGTTCAGTCCATTTTTGCCGGTTTTCTTTCATATCAGCATCATAATAAATTAATTTCAGGCATTGAATACAATTTTCAAAAAAACGTGAATTTTATTAGTGGGAGGAATTTATGGGGGATGTCTGTTTATTCATCATATTCTGTGAATAAAAAGTTCGAAGTTTTCGGAAGGTTTGATATTTTAACATCAAACAAGTTAGCTGGTGAATCTGATAACTGGAATATTTCAAAAGATGGAATGGCTACGATAGCAGGAATTCAATACAGCTTAGCCAAAAAAGTTAAAGTATCTGTTAACTACCGGAATTGGATATCATTAAATAATCCAATAAACGATGAACCCAACGTATATATAAATTTTGAATATAAGTTTTAATAATTAAAATAAACTATTATGAAAAATCTGTTAGGGTTTAATTCAGGTTATAATTACTAATGATAAAATAATGTATAGACAGCTCATAGGATATACTTGACGACACATATATTTTTCAAATAGTAAAAACTATGAAAACTCATTAATAACTTCTGAAATTTTATTTAATGTATAAGGTTTTGTAAGCAAATGATCAAAACCTGTTTCTTCAAAATCGCTAAAAAAATCATTAGGGTCGTGTGCTGTGAGGGCAATTATTGGTGTATTGCTTTTATTTGTAGCAAGTTTTGTACGGATATATTGTGTTGTTTCTAATCCATTCATTACAGGCATTTCAATATCCATTAGAACAATATCTATTTCCGTATTTTTTAAAATTTCAATTGCTTTTTTCCCATTTTCAGCTTCTAAATATTCAAACCCCAGATTATTAATAATTTCTGTTAACAAAATGCGATTCATTATAATATCATCTACAATTAAAATTTTCATGGTTTCTATCTGTTTATTATGATATACTTAACACTATGAAATACAAATATTTATGTTACAAGTAATGCCGATTAGATATTTTATTAGTTCAATGATTAGCTTATAACAGCTATCACATTGTCATTATACAATTTAATATAGATTAAAAAATACTTCATTCTGACATAATGTTTTATTATAGAACTTAAACTATCAATCAGACATTAAGATTAAATATTTTTTGTATTAAATGCAACACTTTAATAGAAGAGGAAAATTCAAATATTTTACAAAGTCTTAATATTGAAGTGAAACCGATTTTTTACATTATAAATAAATAAGGTATATACCCCATCTTATTAAAGGTTTTACCTCTATTCACTTCAACTAAACTATAATACATTTAATCCGATTAATTTCTTCACATTAATTAATCTCAAATTTTTATTTTCATCAATTTAATTTGCTGTTAAATAAATGGTTATGAATAGATTATTAAAAGTAAATGCTCCGAAATAATATTTAAAAAAAGGATGAGTAAAAGTAAAACACAAAAATTCAAGGATATAGAAGAAGGAATGATAATTATTTCAACTATTGAAGAGAAAATTATTGCTCTGAATAACATATCCTCCAAAGATTTTTTATTTTTAAATAATATACAGAAAAAATACTATAACAATATTCGCACTATTGCTGAAAAGATAGCACAGGTTAAGTTAGAAATTTCAGATCATAAATTCAAGGACAAAATATTTAACTCGCTATTTTTTGTAAAGCAAATAAGGGAAAAAGTAAAAGATAACCAATCTGCATTTTTTAATATTCTGTCTCAAACTAACGATATAAGTTTAAACAGGTCTTTGTTAGAAATTACAACTTACAGTTTCAAACAATCTATAATTTCATTAAAACTTATTAGTACAAGTAACAGGATAGACATGATATCGGAGAATAATGAGAAAGCCGGATTGATAAATGAATTATGGCGAAAAACAGAAAATTCAATATATAATATAGAGATTGATTGTAAAGGCTTAAAAGTAGAGTTAAAACAATTCAATAATAATATAGAAAAGCTTAGCAGATTTCTTGATTTTCAGATTTTGAATTTTGAAAAAGCTGAAAATACTTTGTCAAAAACAGCATTAGGCCTTGAAAAATGGGATAATTTTAAGGAACAGTTTATAAAAGAAGCAATACAAATTAAGGACAAAATTGAATTTAGTTTTAAGAATTTTGATAATATAATTATTAATTTGCAATACCATGATATTATCAGGCAGAAAATGGAACATATTCAAGTTCTGCTAAAAGAATTGAAATTAGAATTGAGTAATTACAAGCCAACTAACAAAAAGCAACAAAAAGCAACAATTAATACAAAATATCTTGCAAGGGTATCTGAAATATCAAAAATTCAAATATCTCAACTTTTAAGTATTAATAATGAATTTCAATCAGCAACAATAAATATTGTACAAAAATTACTTGATACTTCAGAAAAGGTATCAAAGCTTCAAAAACCTATACTGGATTTGCAAACAAAGGGCAATTTTGATGAAATAATTGATACTTTAAATAAATATCAAAAATATTTTAAACAGCCGGAAAATAGTGCATTTAATAGTAAGGATTTTATTAAATTACTTGAAAACATAAAAGATTCGTTTAAGCCTATTGAAGCAAGATATTCAAACATTGCTGATAATTTGAAAAACCTTTTGAATAATGTGGCATTAATAATTGATAGTTTGGAAGATAAAAGATTATGGAAAATTAATTTTTATGAAATTACCAGTATCATTGAACAAGAAGTTAATAAGCTTCAAATCACTTTATTAGAGATTAATACTGTTAAGTCTAAAATATCAGATAAATGTTTAACACTTATTGAAAATATGAATAACCGGTATATTGGCACAGAAATTTTTCAGATTGAACCAATGATGTTAGAAAAAGAATTTTCAACAATAAATAGCTTAGAAAACATTTTAAAGAGTAATAATAAAAAGTTAAAACTATCTACCGAATTAGTATCAAAATTTGCTTCAAATCTTGAATTTAGAATTGATAACATTCACTATTTTGAATATTATGATAAAAGTATTAAAGAAATAATTTCCGGTTTTAATCAAATTGTAGAAATTTTAAACAGGGATGAATTTATTAATCGAAAATCGTCAGGTAATGTTTTAGAGAAATTGAAAGATAATTATACGGTAGAGAGTGAGCATAAAATTCATAATGAAGTAATAGGAACAGAGATTACAAACAATAAAATGGATAAAGAGGATGTTGATGGAGTGGAATTGTTTTAATTTATAATAAAAACAAGCCTTAAAATAGTGAGTTAATTATAAGAATAAGAAATAAAATAGTTAAAATGGCAAATAACTTTAATATAGAAATTGCAAAAAGTAAAAGTTTGATTTCAATTCAAATGGAAGGAAACTTAACCCTTAATTCGGCAGAAAAGATTAAAGAAAAACTAAAGAGTATAAAAATAGGCGAAAATCATTTAAAAGGAGAAATAATAATAGCTAATATAGTTGATATTGATTTATCCTTTTTGCAATTACTTATAAGTTTTAGTAAAAATCAAAAAACTGTTTTGCCAATTTCCATGAACTTAACTGAGGAACAAAAATCGTTAGTAAAGAGTAGTGGAATTCTTGACTTACTTCAAATAAAATTAATTAACAACTAATCTATAAATTCAAACTTATTACAAATGGCTAAAAATATATTAATAGTAGATGATTCTGAAAGTATTAGGGAAGTAGTAAGCTTTACTCTTGAGAATGCAGGAAATAATATTGATAAAGCTATTGATGGAGTTGATGCTTTAAAATTTCTTGAAAAGAATAATTATGACCTTATTATTACAGATTTGCATATGCCTAATATGGATGGCATTGATCTTATTAAAGAAGTCAGGAAAATGGAAAAACATAAGTTCATTCCTATTCTTTTCTTAACAACAGAATCGCAAACTGAAAAAAAAATGTTAGCAAAAGCAGCGGGTGCTACCGGTTGGATAGTTAAACCATTTGTCCCCGAAAAATTATTAATGGCAGTAAATAAAGTAGTTAGATAATGGATAAATTTGCTCAGAAATTTGTAGAAGAAGCAACTGACCTTATAAATAACTTAGAGGAAGTATCTCTGGAGTTAGAAAACAATTCTTCAGATAAAAACATTATTGAGCGTATTTTTAGAATAATGCATACAATAAAGGGATCGAGCGGTATGTTTGGTTTTACTAAAATTGAGGAATATACGCATGAGTTTGAAAATATTTACGATAAAGTCAGAAATGGCGAGTTAATGGTTACCGGTTCTATTTTAGAAATGACCTTTCTTTCTATTGACCATTTAAAAAATTTACTGAAAAACCATAAAAAATATAACAAAACATTGATTAACAAGCATAATGAGTTACTAAAAGAAATAAAATCTATTATAAATGAAGGTAACAATGAGGACAAATTAGAAAAAGCTGTGCCCGATTCTGAAAATGTAGCTTTAGCCACAGGGAATTTTAAAACCTATTATATCTATTTTGAACCTGTTGAAGAAATTCTTAAAAACGGTTCAAATCCTCTATATATATTAGAAGAATTAAATGCTTTGGGCAATGCAAAAATTTTTATTAGAGACTTAAATATTCCTGCTATTGACAAAATTGACCCAACCAAATGTTATACAGCCTGGGAAGTATTTTTAGCTACCAATCAGGGAATTAATAGTATTATAGATGTTTTTATGTTTGTAGAAGAAGAGTCAAAATTACAAATTAAGAAAATATCAGAAATTAATTTATTAAACCAACCGGCTTTTATTGGCATTTTGGATGGAACAGTAGTAAACGAAAAGAAAATTGACTTAACCCACTTTTTAGAGTTGGTACATGAGCTGGAATATATTTTTAGAGAAAGCCAGGACGAAGAATTAGCATCAATAGAAAAAGAAGAAACAGATAAAAAAGTAACCAGTATCCGCGTATCGTCTGAAAAATTAGATGATTTGATGAATCTGGTATCAGAACTGGTTACCACACAAGCCCGTTTAAAAATGATTTCGGATTTAAATGATATTCCTGAGTTACAGTCTGCAACTGAAGAAATAAATAAACTTGCCAGGCAATTACGCGACAACGCTTTTAATTTGTCATTGCTCCCTATTGAAACCATGCTTACACGATTTCAACGATTAGTTAGAGACTTATCAAAAGAACTGGGAAAAGAAGTTATATTTGAAACATACGGAACTGAAACAGAACTCGACAAAACAATTATTCAAAATCTTATTGATTCCATTTTACATATTTTACGCAACTGTATTGATCATGGAATTGAAGATAACGAAACCCGTTTAAAAAGAGGAAAGCCACAACAAGGAAAAATTATCTTACAATCGTTTTATTCAGGGGCTTATGTAGTTATACAAATAAAAGATGATGGAAATGGAATTGATTCTGAAAGAGTTTATCAAAGTGCAATAAATAAAAAGCTTATTGAAAAAAATGATTCATTAAGTAAAAAAGAAAAATTAAACCTGATTTTTTTACCCGGCTTTTCTACTGCTGAAAATGTGTCTGATGTTTCAGGCCGTGGAGTTGGAATGGATGTTGTAAGAAAAAAAATTAATGAATTGCATGGTGATGTGGACATTGAGTCTGAAATAGGAAAAGGTACTACCGTAACATTAAAAATACCCCTTACGCTTTCAATAATCGACGGGCTGTTAGTCAAAATTTGTGACGAAAAATATTTAATACCCTTATCGGTAGTTGATAAAATATATGCAGTTGAACATAGTAAGCTTACAAATATCTTCAACAACATGATAGTACTTGATGACGAACAAATACCGTTTTATTATTTGCGAAATGAATTTGATTTAGAAAAGCAAGTTGAAAATAAAACAGAGCAGGTAATTACGGTTAACTACAATAATGTTAAAATTGGCTTGGCATTCGATGAAGTAATAGGCGAATATCAGGCTGTTTTAAAACCACTCGGAAAGCAATTTAAAGACCAGGAAATTTTTTCAGGTGCTACAATTCTTGGTGACGGAACGGTTGCACTTGTACTGGATACACATAAAATAATAAAGACTTTTTCGAAACAAACAGTGAAAACAGTAAATAATGAACAGTAATTAGTGAAAACAAAGCAATTAATAAAAATAATTATTCTAATATCCACAGGTGGTTTTATAATGTGTTCTGTTTTAAGTGTTTCGGAGAAAAAGAAAATTACAGTTTTAAAAAATTATATTACCATGAGTACACAAATTTATGTCAGTTAGTAATAATCAAAATATTAGTTTAGAAACCGCCGATAAAATTGAATTAACCGATAGTCAGTTCAAAAAATTAAGTGATTTTATTTATTTGAATTATGGAATTAAAATGCCTGTTGCAAAAAGGATTATGCTACAAAGCAGATTGATTAAAAGATTGCGGGCGCTTAGTTTTTCTAATTTTAATGAGTATATAGACTATGTTTTTAGTGAGAAGGGAAATATGGAAGAAATAATTCAAATGATGGATGTTGTTTCAACAAATAAAACCGATTTTTTTAGAGAACCGGGCCATTTTGACTTTATTACACAATTTATATTGCCCGAGTTAAATAAAAACTATTATATAAATAATACATTCAAAGTTTGGAGTGCCGGAAGTTCCAGTGGAGAAGAAGCCTATTCAATTGCAATTACGTTACAAGAATGGGCAAATACTAATAAAGGATTTAAATATTTTATAACAGGTTCTGATATTTCGCTAACAATGTTAAACACAGCAAGTAAAGCTATTTATGAAGAAAAAAGAATTGAAGTAATCCCTGATTCAATTAAACACAAGTATTTCTTAAAAAGTAAAGACAGAACCAAAAAACTTGTCCGGTTAATTCCCGAATTACGGTCAAAAACCAATTTTTTTCGATTAAATTTTATGGATGCCGATTATAAAATTAATGAAAAATATGACCTTATTTTTTGCCGTAATACTTTAATATATTTTGACAGGGAAACACAAGACAAAGTTTTAGTTAAGTTAAGCAAATATTTAAAACCCGATGGTTTTTTATTTATTGGGCATTCAGAATCTATTTTAAGCAGAGAAATACCTTTTAAGCAAATAAAACCAACAATTTATAGATTATCAGAAAAGTAAGTTTCCTATAAAAATAATTTTTAAAATATGATTTTTCCCAGCCAATTTCAAAAAAAAACTAAAATATTGCTTGTTGATGATGATAAAATTTCTTTGCAGATATTAGAAGATTTTATTACGGATGATAATTTTGAAATATATAAAGCTGAAAACGGCTTAGAAGCTTTGGAAATACAATATGCCGAAAAAGTAGATTTAATAATTACCGATTTGGTTATGCCTGAAATGGAAGGTATTGAACTTCTGTTAAGCGTAAAAAAACGCTATCCTGATGTAAAAATAATTGCAATTTCAGGCAAAGGCAACTTTTTAGAAGCTGATTACTTGAGTGTTGCAAAGGAATTGGGTGCAAATTACGTTTTAACAAAACCAATTGAAAAAGAACGTATTAATAAAACAGTAAAGTTATTATTAAACTAATATTACTAATAAAAAACATTAGAAGATGAAAATTGATGAAATGTCTGATAAAGAATTACTAAATGAATTGGAAAAAAGGTTAAGAATAAAAGAGGCAGACAATAGAGAATCGGCAAAATTATTAAAGCAATTGAAAGAAGTTAACGAAAAACTGAATATTTCAGAGGCAATGAAATCTCATTTTATTTCGAACATAACTAATGAAATTGTAAATCCGTTTACTTCTATTTTAGGACTATCAAAAAATATTTTGGCTATTAAGGATAATGATTTGAAAAAAGCAAAACAAATGGCTTCTCTAATTTTTTCAGAAGCTTTTAATTTAGACTTTCAATTAAAAAATATTTTTGCAGCTGCTAAAATTGAAGCAGGCCGTTTTGTTCCTGAGTTTTCACAGGTTGATATAAATGCTTTAATTAAAAGCATAATAAATGATTATAAATATAAAGCAGAACAAAAACAACTAAATATTGAATTTAAAATAACAATTAATACTCAAATAAAGGATAAGTTGATTTTTATTACCGATCCGGAAAAATTGAAGATAGTTTTATCAAATTTAATTAATAATAGTATAAAATACAGTAATGCAACCGATAAAATTAAACTTGAAATAACAGGAACCAATGAACTTTTAGTAATTACAATACGTGATTTTGGCAAAGGTATTCAGGAAAAGAATATTAAAGATATATTCAACCGGTTTACAAAAGAGAATATGCAGATAAATTCTATGATTAGGGGACATGGCTTAGGTTTGTCTGTTGTTAAAGCCAGCTTAGATATATTAAATGGAACCATTGATGTTACCAGCAAACCGGGTTATGGTTCTAAATTTGTTATTTCAATTCCGGTACCGAGAAACATTGATGAATCTAATACATTTGCAATTGATTCAAATGAAATATTTTTCGACGATGAGGAAATTTTTTAAGTATATTTAATGGACAACAATAATTTTAAAGAGCATTTTTTATTCCCCTCTACTATATATACAAGTAATTCTCCGGCAATTGTTAAAACAGTATTGGGTTCATGTGTTTCAGTTTGTTTGTGGGATGCAATTAATAAATGTGGAGGAATAAATCACTATATGCTGCCTTTTTGGAATGGGAAAGGATTAGCATCTCCAAAATACGGAAATATTGCAATTCAAAAATTAATAAAAGAAATGATTGATATAGGTTGCAAAAGAAATAACTTAATAGCTAAAGTTTTTGGCGGTGGAGAAGTTATTGACGTTCAGTCGGCAAGCTTTCAGATTGGCGTACGAAATTCAGTAATTGCACATGAAATATTAAGGGATGAAAAAATAAAAATTGTTTCAAAAAGCCTTGGCGGTAAATTAGGCAGAAAAATACAGTTTAACACTTTTAACGGTGAAGTAATAATGAGATATATAAAAAAAATAAATTGTGATATGTAAATAGTGAAGAGTGAAAAGGTGAAGAGTGAAAAAGTGAAGAGTGATGTATTGCATAAATTAATATGATTTACAAACTAATAAAAAGAGTGTTACCATAATTATAAGAGGCCATTCATTAAGAAAAGATAAATAGTTAATATTGTATATGGAAAAAGATAAAGTACGTGTATTAATTGTTGACGATTCAGCTGTTGTAAGGAGGGTGTTAACGCAAATATTTGAATCTGATAAGCGCATTGAGGTGATGGGTGCTGCTGCTGACCCTTTTTATGCAGCCGAAAAAATAAGGAAAGAAATACCTGATGTTATTACGCTTGATGTTGAAATGCCAAGAATGGACGGTATTACTTTTTTACGAAAAATAATGACACAGCATCCAATTCCAATAGTGGTTATCTCCAGTTTAACGGGTGAAGGAACCCAAACAGCTTTTAAAGCAATGGAATATGGAGCGGTTGATATTATAACAAAGCCAAAAGTGAGTACTCGTGAATTTTTTGAAGAATCTTCTGTTATAATTTGCGATGCGGTTATTGCTGCATCAAAAGCTAAGCTAAAAAGAAAAAAATATGAGAAATTAAATGTTACTCCAAAACATAATGCTGATGTAATAATAAAAAATACACCTGTAAAGAGCATGATTGAGACAACTGAAAAAGTAGTTGCCATTGGTGCTTCAACCGGAGGTACTGAAGCAATTAAAGACTTACTGGAATTTTTACCGGCTGACTCGCCCGGAATTGTTATTGTACAACATATGCCCGAAAATTTTACACGTTCGTTTGCCGAGCGTTTAAACACTATATGTGCTATTGATGTAAAAGAAGCACAAAATAACGATACGGTTATCAGAGGAAGAGCTTTAATTGCTCCGGGAAATAAACATATTCTTTTGCGCAGGAGTGGTGCCAGGTATTTTGTTGAAGTTAAAGAGGGCCCCTTAGTTAACAGGCACAGGCCTTCTGTGGATGTATTGTTCAGGGCAACAGCACGTTATGCAGGCAAAAATGCTATCGGAATTATTTTAACCGGAATGGGTGACGATGGAGCAAAAGGCCTTTTAGAAATGAAAGATGCAGGGGCTAAAACCATAGCACAGGATGAAGAAAGCTGTGTTGTTTTTGGAATGCCAAAAGAAGCAATTAAGATTGCAAGCTGCTAATAAGGTTTTACCTCTAAACAATATTGCCCAATTTATAATGAAAAATCATGATAATTAGTCTATGTTAATAAGAGTGTTGTAGTAGAAACGAAATATAAGAATTAACCTGCAAGTTTTTTCAATCTTGCAGGTTTGCAGAATTAAGACAATTATTCAATTACTTCAGCTTTTTTTGCATTTGATGCTTTTGTGCCTTGTTTTAAATTTATAATTTCATCGGCAGAAAATACTTTATCCATATCTAAAAGCATTATAAATTCTTCATTATTTTTTGCTATGCCATAAATAAATTCTGATTGATATTTACTCCCAATGTTAGGTGGTGGTTGAATATTATCATCGGCTATTTCCAGAACTTCCTGAACCGAATCAACTAATGCCCCAACATGCAACGATTCTTTATCCATTTCAATATCAAGAACAAGAATACATGTTTGTGAAGTACGCTTTGTTGCCTCCATTCCAAATTTTAAGCGTAAATCTGTCAGCGGCAAAACATTACCTCTAAGATTAATTACTCCCAACATATATTTCGGTGCTTGTGGGACTTTGGTGATTTTGGTCACTTCCAGAATGTTAAGTACTTTGGCAACGTTGGCTGCAAAATACTCTTCACCTAATGTAAATGATAAAAAGGAATCAAATTTATATTTATTTTTCATTTTAATAAATTTTATAATATTAGACTTCTATATTTCCAGATTGCTCTGTCAAGTGATAGTACAATGATAGGTATGAGGCTCTTCTATTCATTCCGAAGAGAGAATTCATCCTGTTAATAAAGGAGATTCCTCAGTCTTCCGATAGTTATCGAAACCTCCTTCGGGATGACGTAAATTGATTAATATTTTTCAAATTCATCATCTATTTTATCTGTTTTACCCATTTGTAAGTCAATTCCCTTAGCATGTTCTATAATTACTTTAGAATTTTGTGGCTGTTGGTGCACAACTTTATGTTCTTTTCCTTTTCCACTATTCATAACATTAATCTTTGAAATTCTAATATGGTTATCATCTGTTTTAAAGAAAGACACTATATCTTTTAATTGTTCGGCTTGACTGGCAAGTTCTTCCGAACTGGTTGCCAATTCTTCAGAAGCGGCAGCATTTTGTTGTGTAACCTGATTCAATTGTTGAATAGCACTATTAATTTGGTCTGCACCTGAATTTTGCTCTTGTGAGGCAGCTGATATTTCCTGAACCAATTTTAATGTTTTATCCATATCAGGAACAACAGCTTCAAGTTCTTTTCCGGCTTTTTCAGAAATTTCAACACCCGATTTAGATAATACATTTATCTCATCAGCAGCAATCTTACTACGTTCAGCCAATTTCCTGACTTCGGCAGCAACAACTGCAAAGCCTTTTCCATGTTCACCTGCACGGGCTGCTTCAACAGCGGCATTTAGAGCAAGTATATTTGTTTGGAAAGCAATATCATTTACAATTTGAATTTTCTCAGCTATTTCTTTCATTGATTTTACTGCAATTGCAGATGATTTTGAACCTTCTGTTACGCTGGCTGATGATAATTGTGCAATTTTTTCAGTTTGTTGTGAATTATCAGTATTTTGTTGAATGTTTGCTACCATTTGTTCCATGGAAGAAGAAACTTCTTCGGTTGAGGATGCCTGCTCATTTGAACCTTGTGACATTTGTTGCGAGGTGGAACTCATTTGTTGACTGGCTGATGCAATATTTTCAGCACCCGATTTAATATTTTCAACAATGTTTCTAAGCTTATCTTCCATAATAATTAAAGCTTTGGCAAGTTGGCCAATCTCGTCTTTTTGATTTACATCAACAGTTACCGTTAAATCGCCATCGGCAATTGCTTCGGCAAAGTTTACTCCTTTATTGATTGGAATAATAAGTCCTCGTGATATTATATAAGCAAATAAAATTGAGATAAGGGCAACAATAATACTTATAATAATTATTAAGCTTTTTGTATTACTGGCAGCATGTAACATAACTTTATCGGTCATGATATGCTCGTTTGATTTATCAATTATTTTAGTTAATAAGTTACTAACTTCATGTAAATATTTTGTAGTTTCATTGGTGAAAATTTCATCGGCTTTATCCATGCCTTTTAAACGATTATTATTCCATACAGTCATTTCATTAAGAGTTTCTAAAACTATTTTGGTTTTAGCGGAAGTATAAGATTTGTAATAGTTTATAGCTTTGGTTTTCTCACCTTGACGTAAATAATTTTCTATTTTGCTTATACTTTGATGTAACTCTTTATGAGGTTGTTCAATTTTTAGTACCATTTGAGCAAAAGCCGGATTTTTATCAATAAAATCTTTTATTTTGGAGGAATTCAGCCATTCTCCCAATCGGCATTTGTTAGGATTTTTTTGAACATTGATAGATGTATTATTTTCTATTGTAATTGCATTAAGAACTTTTTCAAGCCAAATTAGATGATCAACTTTGACATTTCTAAGCTTAGTTCCTATTTCACGATCAGCTTGTATAAAAACATCTGAAATTTTAATTGCTGATTCATGTAATAATTTGTGTGGTTCCTCTATTTCATTGAACAAAGGCTTTAATTCAGGAGCAAGTTTTTCTGCATGTTTTCTCCCTTCTCCGTAATACCATTTGCCAAAACTGCATTTGTGTGGGTCAGTTTCAATATTTAGCTTAGTTATATTAACGTCTGTTAGTAATGCATTAACTTTGCCTGACCATTCCAAATGATCTACCAAACGTTGTGTTAAATTAGCACGTAATTCATTTCCATGAATTACCTCTTCAGCATCGTAAGTAATTCCACTAATCCCAATTATAGACCATATAGCAATAACAATTAATAATAGGATAATTGAACCAAATGCAATTAAAAATTTAGTTCCTAATTTAAAATCTTTCCATTTCATAATAATAAATTTTAGTTAATAAATAGTTGTTTTTTGTTGATTTATATTTTACTTATTTAGTTTAAAACCCTATTCCTATACCCAAACCATAAACTATTGATATTGTTTCACCAAAATCAAAGTATAAAACCGGAGATACAGAAATTTTGTTTATATGAATATTGTAGTTTGTTCCAACTCTAATTGCAAACGATGCTTTCAGTTTTGCTTCATCATTAGTATAACTGTTATGTTCTTTTGCTAAACTTATTAAGGGTTCGGCTAGTAAAGTAAAATTCTTTAAAGGATGATAAAATATTGGAATACCAGCAAGAATTTCTGTAGTTTGTCCCATTAGAAGCTCGCTACCAAAACCAATTCCCAGTTTATTATGCAATAGTTTTGTTTTATGTTCATAATCAAATCCAAGTGAGAATAGTGCCAAATTATGGCTAAGGTTTGTTGTTGCACCAATTAATAATGCTATATGATTGTTGTGTATTTTGTATTCATGATTATCAGCATGTTGTTCAGTGTGCTGCGCTAATAAATTATTTGTCGATACTATATTAAGTATCATTAAAATAAGAAAAAATTCTATTTGTTTCATGTTTTCTTTTTTTTGGTTTATAGATTAATTGTTTCTGGAAAAAATAACTTACCCTCTAAAACTGTATTAATTGCTAAATTAATTTCATCATAAATATTACTTTTAAAAACACAACCTTTAAAACCGCTCTCTACAAGTTCCGTTAAGTAAACTTTATCCTTATAATTAGTTATTGCAATTATATTAAGTGATTCGTTTTTTATTAAGGCTTTTTTTGCTGCTTCCGTTCCTTTCAGCATAGGCATTTCTATATCCATTAATATTATATCGGCTATGTGCAGGTTGTAGAGACAGAGAAATTCATAGCCGTCATAGGCTTTATTTATAATTTTATATGACAATAACTCTTCAAGGTAAAAAGCAAGCCCTTCAAGAAATACTCTGTTATCGTCAACTATAATTATTTTTATATCACAAGTTTGCATATGAGTGCATTTTATTTATTAAAATTAATATTGATTAATTATGAATGATAGAGGTGTAAACACTAATTTGAATAAGGTGAAAACCTTATTTATGATAAGGAAGGAATAACTAAGGTTTGAATGTCAGATTATAAGTGTGTTTACACCTCTATCATTCATAATTAATCAATATTAATTATGAATGATACTGGTG
>JAADFW010000244.1 GCA_013152655.1 Chlorobiota bacterium | reverse complement strand
TGCCACGGGTGAAGCTATATGAAAGTTTATTACATTTTGTAAAAACAATAATTAATTGAAAAGATATTGCAGAAAAACAGCAACTAAAATTTAGCGCCATCATTAACCAAGTTATTATAAACTATTAACTTTATTTCTTCATTCAACATTTTTCTTTTAAAAAATTATTTATGCTTTTTGTCAGTATATATTTTCATTTGATTTATTAATTTTGACAACTTGGAAATAGTGAAAAGTGACCAGACCTAACAGGTTTTTAAAACCTGTTAGGTCTAAAGGTCTAAAAAGAAAAGAAAAGAAATGCAACAACAACCCTTCGAAAGAGGAAAGTATTATCATATTTTCAACCGTGGCAACAATAAAGAAAACATATTTAAGGCTATCGAAAATTACGATTACTTTACCCGCTTAATGAAAAAATATTTAACAGATTATATTGATATTTATGCATATTGTTTGTTGCCAAATCATTTTCATATTCTTTGCAAATTTAAAACCCAAGCCGAAATATCAGGAAAAAAAGAGCTTAAACCACACATTCCTCTATCAAATATGTTTAACGCATATACAAAAGCAATAAACAAGAGGTTTGACAGAACAGGAAGCCTTTTTCAGGAGCATTTGCACAGAATTAACATTACCGATGATGAATATTTTCTTAATCTAATTACATATATACATACAAATCCAGAAAAACATAATATTGTTTCCAATTTTGAGAAGTATAAATATTCGTCGTACAAGGCATATATTACAGGAAAAGAGAGCTTATTAAAAAGAGAATATGTAAAAGAACTATTTGATGATAGTGAGAATTTTATATATTGCCATCGTCAAAAAAAGATAAAACTCGATTTGTTAAAAGAGATAACTGAACTTGATTATTAAGCCAACCAGACCTAACAAGTTTTAAAAACTTGTTAGGTCTAAATCCATTCACATTCAACATTTTGCTTTTAAAAATTATTTATGCTTTTTGTCAGTATATATTTTCATTTGATTTATTAATTTTGACAACTTGGAAATAGTGAAAAGTGGGTTAGAGGTGATGGCTGTGAATTTGAAATGCAATTTATTAACATTCACTATATCACATCACAGATTAATGTTTACAACTCACAGTTAGAATTGCACCACTTACTATTTACTAATAACGGTTCACCTAAAATAACTATCATGGATTTTAAAAGTCAAATATTAGAAGGTATTCCGGCTGATTTGCCACCAAAAAAAGAATATGATAATACAGTAAATCATGCTCCAAAACGTAAAGATATTCTTTCACCGGAAGAGAAAAAACTTGCTATAAAAAATGCATTAAGATATTTCGATAAAAAACATCATGCTGAACTGGCAATTGAATTTGCTGATGAATTGAAAGAATATGGCCGTATTTATATGTATCGTTTCCGTCCTGATTATAAAATATATGCTCGTTCAATAAACGATTATCCTCATAAATCAAAACAAGCGGCTGCCATAATGCTTATGATAAGTAATAACCTGGATTATGCCGTAGCGCAGCATCCTCATGAGTTAATTACTTACGGAGGAAACGGGGCTGTTTTTCAAAACTGGGCACAATATCGGCTTACTATGAAATATCTGGCTGAAATGACTGATGAACAGACTTTAGTGATGTACTCAGGGCATCCTATGGGATTATTCCCATCGCATAAAGAAGCTCCAAGGGTTGTGGTAACCAATGGCATGGTAATTCCAAATTATTCAAAACCTGATGACTGGGAACGGTTCAATGCATTGGGCGTTTCGCAATATGGCCAAATGACAGCAGGTTCGTATATGTATATCGGGCCGCAGGGAATTGTTCACGGCACAACTATAACTGTGTTAAATGCTGGCCGTAAAATTCAAAAAAATAATGAAGGATTAGCCGGAAAATTGTTTGTTTCTTCAGGCCTGGGTGGTATGTCGGGTGCTCAGGCAAAAGCAGCAGTTATTGCCGGTGCTATTGGTATTATTGCCGAAGTAAATGGTGATGCAGTGCACAAACGTCATTCGCAGGGTTGGGTTGAAGAGGTTTTCGAGAATTTAGATAAATTAATCATTAGAATCAGAAATGCACAAGAAAATAAAGAAGCAGTTTCAATAGCTTATCATGGAAATATTGTTGATTTATGGGAAAAATTTGTTGAAGAGGATATGTTGGTCGATATTGGTTCAGACCAAACTTCATTACATAATCCGTGGGCAGGAGGTTATTATCCGGTAGGACAATCTTTTGAAGAATCGAACCGGATGATGGTTACAGAGCCAGAAAAATTTAAAGAAAAAGTACAACATAGTTTATGCCGGCAAGTAGATGCTATCAATAAACTTGCTACAAGGGGCATGTATTTTTTCGATTATGGAAATGCATTTTTATTAGAGTCGGGTAGGGCCGGTGCTGATATTATGAAAGAAAATGGAAAATTTAAATATTCTTCTTATGTGCAGGATATAATGGGGCCAATGTGTTTTGATTATGGGTTTGGGCCTTTTCGTTGGGTTTGTACATCATCAAAACCAGAAGACTTGGATAAAACTGATAAAATTGCTGTTGAAGTATTAGAGAAAATTGCAAAAACTGCACCTTCGGAAATTTCGCAGCAAATGCAAGATAATATTCATTGGATTAAAGAAGCTAAGAAAAATAAGTTAGTGGTAGGTTCGCAGGCAAGAATTTTATATGCCGATTGTGAAGGACGGACTAAAATTGCAAAAGCATTTAATGATGCTATTCATAGCGGAAAAATTTCTGCTCCGGTAGTATTAGGCCGCGATCATCATGATGTTTCGGGTACTGATTCTCCTTACCGTGAAACTGCAAATATTTATGACGGTTCAAGTTTTACAGCTGATATGGCTATTCAGAATGTAATAGGCGATTCATTTCGTGGAGCTACCTGGGTTTCAATTCATAATGGTGGTGGAGTTGGTTGGGGAGAAGTTATAAACGGTGGTTTCGGAATGGTTCTGGATGGTTCGCAGGATGCTGAAAGACGGTTAAAATCAATGTTATATTGGGATGTAAATAATGGAATAGCAAGAAGAAATTGGGCAAGAAATGAAGGCTCTGTTTTTGCTGTTAAAAGAGCTATGCAGCAAGAACCTAAACTAAAAGTTACTCTACCTAATTTGGTTGATGATAATATTCTGGAAGGCTTATTTTAGCAAGGCCTGTTAGGTATGATTGCCTAAAACTAAATCAAAAATAGTTTATTTCTAAAGAGTGGCATAAATGTTGTAAATTGAAGTTCCAAAACTCAAAAATGAGAAAAATAACATTTATAGTAATTTGTTTAAGCTTTTTAGCTTCCTGTTTACCTGATGAAGAAATAATACCGGGTTCAAATGATTTGCGCGATAAAATTACAGGAACTTGGAATTGTGCAGAAAACAGTCCGACTTATGGAGAGCTAAACTACATTGTAAAAATTTATAAAGACGAAACAGATAGTTTAAATGTTGAAGTTGGTAATTTCTACGGTTTAGGTGAATGGAGTTCAGTTATTGCAACTTTATCGGGAAGTAAATTAACCGTTAGCTTACAAGAAGTAGAAGGGCATTCTATTTCAGGAAGCGGAACAATTGCATCTGATTATAAATCAATAAACTGGATTTACCAGGTTACTGAGTTAAATAAAAAAAGTGATGAAATGAAAATTGAAGAAACCGTAACCGCAGTTTATACAAGATAAACGTTATTCAAATAATAAACCATACGGCCTGTGTATATCATTCATTAACTCATTAATCCCAATATTTCTGCTTTTTCTGATATATTCCCGGCCTTCAAAAAAGACTAATAATGTGGGTACTGTAAAAATCCTATTTTGTGCTGCCGTTTCGGGGTCTTCTTTTATGTTCACATAATACAATTCAATTTTATTAAATTCATTTTGTATAAGTTCATGGATTTTTGGTTTTAATACTTTACAAACATTACATTCATTATGTGAAAAATAAAAAAGAGCAGCTTTTGATTCTGCTGCAACAGTATTAAATTCGTTTATATTATTTATGCTTTTATACATTTAAATTGGGAATATTTTCTAAGTAGCTTAAATTATTTGGTTAGTTCTTCAATTATACTTCCGGTTGAACCGCTTGGAAATGAAATTTTTAAAAAGGTTGCAATTGTAGGGGCAATATCTGTTATTGAAACCTTTCTGTTTACAGTTCCGCGTTTTACTTTCCAGCCGTACCAAATTAAAGGAACATGAGCATCGTATTGATAACCTGAATTGTGATTAGTAGCTGCAATTGTTGATTCAATCCATCCCGGCTCAAGGTTAATAAGGACATCGCCTGATCTTTTTTGATTGTAATTTTTTTGCATTCTGGCAAAAATACCGGAAGTAAAATTTCCTTTTTCAAGATTTGATGCTGTCATTGCATTGGCAACCCCGGTAAATTGTATTAAAAAATCAGCGGCTTTTTCCTGCACATCACTTAACGAAAGTTTTGAATCTTCAATTAAAATATGGTTTAAATATAATTGGCCGGAAGTATAATTCAATATCCATTCGCCATTGCCATATAATGCATTTAAGTAGCTTGATAGTAAACTGAGTGCTTTTCTGTAATTAAAATAACCTGAAGGAATTCCTGCATCGGTTAAATATTTGGGAACATTTATAGCCCCGTGGTCAGCTGTGAGAAAAACCAATGTATTTTCTTTACCTATATTTTCATTAATAAAATCAATAAAATGAGCTAATTCTTTATCTAATCTTAAATAAGTATCTTCCACTTCAACCGACGAAGGCCCAAATTGGTGCCCAATATAATCTGTTGACGAGAAACTAACCATTAAAATATCAGTATATTCATCTTGCCCAAGATTTTCGTTTACAATGGCATCAATAGCAAAATCCTTGGTTATTGTATTCCCGAAAGGTGTTGATTTTAGAAGGCTGTATGATTTATAAGATTTATAAAGCTTTGTTAAATCGTAAGGAAAAGAGGTTTGCCCAAGCAGTCCCTCTTCGTAAGGATTTTCATCCTCAAGGCTTTCATAATACTGTTCGATTGGTAAAAGTGTATTCCATTTTCTATTCAAATATAATTCCTGTAATTTTTTATCATTAAATTTTCGAACCCACTCGGGTAGCGAATCCATATAAAACGAACTGGTAATCCAGTTTCCTGTTTTATCTTCCATCCAGTAAGCTGCATTGGCAACATGGCCTGCTAAAAGAATGGAGGCACGGTCTTTTAATGAAATTCCAATAACTTTTGATTTTTGGAAATTGGAGAGTTTTAATTCGTCGCCAATATTGGTTGTTAAAAGTAATCTGGGTGAACGATTCCCTTCCTCACTTTTTCCGCCAACTGTATGTGCGTGATCATCTTTAACACAATAAGTTGATTGTTTTTTTAACGCAACATACCAGTTGTTAGAAATTATTCCGTGAAATTGTGGATTGGTTCCCGTTGAAATTGTGGCATGGCCAACACCGGTTTGCGTATATAAATAATCGTAATTGGCATTGGTACAAATAGTTCCTTTGTTTATCAAACGTTTAAACCCATTATCTCCAAATTTATCCCAAAACCTGTAAATGTAATCCAAACGCATTTGGTCAACCACTATTCCGATAACCAACTTTGGTTTTTCGGGTGGTATTGCTTTGCGTTTCTGGGCACTTACATAAGTTGATGTTATTAAAAAAAGAAATATAAATAGTTTGATTTTTTTTGTCATAATTTGGAAAAAATTCTATGGTAATTTGATAAATTTTGTTTGATATTTTTGCTGATTGTTAAAAATTTTCAAGAAATAGATACCGCTTGTTAATTTTGAAGTATTTAAATTGATTTGGTTTGTGCCAACTTTTGACAGATAAAATTCTGTAAAAATAAGTTCTCCTTTAGTATTAAATATTTGGATTTTGAAATTATATTTTCCGGGCGAATAGAAAGAAATATCTGCATTGTTTTCGGTAGGGTTAGGGAAAATATTTATATTATTTAAGTTTTCGGACAAGTAATATACAGAACTTGGATTTACATTAATAGTAAAATTCTGTAAAACAGTATCTATTTTATCAGTTACTACAATTGAAACAGTATCAATTCCAATATTTTCCTGGTTAGGTGTACCCGAAAGCGTGGCAGAAGTATTTGCGTTTTGAACAAAGCTTAACCAGTTCGGCTTTTTTAATATTTCAATAGTGAGTGTATCAGTACTATTTAAGTCTGAAACTAAAACCGAATATAAATATTCCCGGTTTACTATAGCCGAATTTACAGGAGTTGAAACAAAAACAGGGGGATAGTTTGTTGTAGTGTTTATTACCGGCAAAACAATATTGTCAATCCAGGCAGCGTCTGCACCACTAACAGTAGAATAATCTTTAATATATTTCCATGAAACGGTATGTTCACCTGCTGTTATGGCAAAACTTTCTTCATACCAGTCTTGTTCGCCACTCCATTCATCTAATTTAATATTATCAATATAAAAGCTTAGGAAATCGTAACCGCTTTCAGAAGAAACTTTACGGTAAAATGATATTACGCCATCCATTAATACGTCAATATTTAATTGAAGCACAGTAGATTGTTGATTACTAATACTGCCTGATTTTGCTGAATAGCTTCCTGAAAAAACTTCTTGTTGCTCAGTTTGCCAATCGGCATTTCCTGCAAAACTGAAATCTAATTCTGTAAAATCACCGGTTTCAAAACCTATAGTAATAGAAGGATAAATTGAAAAATTAAAAACAGTATCATTAAGCCTGATATAAATATTTTGCAGTATGCTTGCAAAACCTTCTTTTGTTATCCTAATAGTGTAATTACCTTCCATAATATTGCTTAGCTGGTAAATTCCATCACTATTTGTGAAAACCGGAGATAATGGCGTATTTATTATTTCAATTTTTGCACTGTCAACCGGCATTGCATCAATTCCATTGGTTATAGTTCCGTATATATTTAATGTTTCAGCAGGTTCAAGCTTAATATTTAAACTTGTAGTATTATAATCAGTTGTTGCTATTCCTGTAATTGTTTTTGAAATATATCCGAATATATCCGAATGCTGAAAAAGTAATATCCCATGTGCCGGGCTCAATAAGTCGGTAATATTTCCCGGTTGTTGCATTGGTGAAAACCATTGATGAATCAAGAATCTGATCATGGTTTTCAATATAAATCATTGCATTTAATGGATTTCCTGTAATAGAATCGGTAACAGTTCCCTGGATTCCATAACCGCATTGCTGTATAAAATTCAGGAACGAATTTTTATTATAATTCCAGTAATTAGGTAGTGTTGAAGCTGATGGAGTTTTGTAACTGCTTAACTCAATAGTTACTTCACGGCTATGTAAAAAGTAATTCACGTAGTCTTGTCTTCCGCCTGCAACTTCATACCAATCATATCCGTTGGTAATTCCATTATTTAAATCATTCATATACGTACTATTTACCAGATGTACGGTATCGGCATATTCTCGCGAAATAAATTGGTACCAGGCATCGTCGGCGTGCCTTCGCGACCATGTATCCCACGGGTAATTTACAACTTCGGCACCACCATGAAAATTAGCAGATAACAGAAAATGATGCTGTTTCATAAAATTCATTTGTGCAATATTTTCCAACTGGTAAGAATGCCCGTCAGGATGATTGCCATCTTGTGGGTCGGGATAATTCCTGTTTAAATCAACATTTGGCATTATAACGTGTTGCTCCGTTTACGGTTGAATTACCTCCTGCATAAGTTCCGTCAGGATTTGCAGACGGGTTTATCCATATTTCAGTATTATCTACTAAATCTTTAATTTCCGCAATTGAATTGTAATTAGAAAGCAAATAATCAATTAACCGAAGCATTAAAACGTAGCCGGTAATTTCATCGCCATGCATGCTCGATGTATAATAAAATTCAGGCTCTGCTTCATCTTCATTTACATTATCAGAAATTTTAATAGCTAATATCAAACGGTTTTCAACGCTTATTCCTATTGTATCGAGTTTGCATAATTCAGGATAATTATTTGCAAAATCAACCATCATTTGCACATATGCTTCATAAGTGGGGTAAGTATCCCATTCATTCATTTCTTTTGAAGTATTAGCCATTTTTGCTTCAAAAAGTAGCGATGGGGGAGTATTTACAACGTATTTTATTTGTAATTCCTTAAATTTTTCAAATTGTTTAGAGTTTGCATAAGCATAAACCGTAATTGCATTTTTTAGTTTTTCAATTTTATCAACAGATACTAATTGAGAAATTAATTTAACGTCTTGAAAGTTTACAAGTTGAAACGTAAAATAAACTTCTCCATATTTATTGATATTCTCAATTGCTTTTTCATAACTTGAAAAAGTTTTTTCTTGTGCATAAATTACTGATAATGATAGAAAAGCAGCAATGAATAAAATTAGATTTTTATTTTTCATATTAGAATTTAATTTATAGACTGAAGTTGGTTAAATAGGTTGTTTTAAACGTTGAAACGGATATTTAGTATATCTCCATCTTTTACAATATAGTTTTTCCCTTCTACTTTTAACTTTCCGTTTTCTTTACAGGCATGCTCTGAACCATACTGGATGTAATCTTCGTAAGCTATTACTTCGGCTCTGATAAAACCTCTTTCCAGGTCGCTGTGAATAACTCCGGCTGCTTGTGGGGCACTCATTCCTTTTTTTATAGTCCATGCTCTTACTTCCTTAGGGCCGGCAGTCAAGAATGATTGTAAGTTTAATAAACTATAAGCTGATTTTACCAATTTATTCATTCCCGGTTCTTTCAGGCCAACATCATTTAAAAATTCCATCCTGTCTTCTTCATTTTCCAGTTCAGCTATATCAGCTTCAAGGCTACCTGCAATAGTTAAAATTTCAGTATCTACTTCTTTCAAAGCTTCTTTAACAGCATCAACATATTTATTCCCGCTTACAGCCGATTTTTCATCAACGTTACAGACATACATAATTGGTTTGGCAGTAAACAGAAACAAGTCGTAAATATATTTTTTGTCTTCATCTTTTACCGGTGCTGTTCTGGCATTTTCAAAATTTTCAAGATGGGCTTTATACGTATTTAAAACTTCAATTCCGCGTTTGGCATCTTTATCACCTGACTTTACAACTTTTTCAAGTCGAAGTATCTTTTTTTCAACCGATTCAAGGTCTTTTACCTGAAGTTCTAAATCAATAGTTTCCATGTCTCTTACCGGATCAACCGAGCCATCAATATGGGGTAGGTTTTCATCATCAAAGCAGCGCAAAACATGAATAAGCGCATCGGTGTTTTTAATATCGGTTAAGAATTTATTTCCAACACCTTCCCCTTTGTTTGAGCCTTTTGTAAGTCCCGGAACATCAACAATTTCAACTGTTGCATGGGTTATTTTTGCAGGATTTACAATTTCTGCCAATTTTTGTAGCCGCTCGTCAGGAACATTGATAATTCCTATATTTGATTTATTTGTGCTAAAAGCAAATTCGGTAATTTCTGCCTTTGTATTTGATATACAATTGAAAAGAGTAGTTTTGCCAACATTAGTTATTCCAAGAATTCCGCATTGTAAAGCCATGTTTTGTTCTGTTAATTTTATAATTGTGCAAAAGTAGTAAAAACACATGATTTTCACATAGTTTTCTTATTTACTGTAATTAACAAATTAAATGATTTGCTAAATAATTTTATTGAAACTGATTAGTTAATAATCAAATGTTAAATTACAAGATTAACTAAAGTAATAAATTGAAAAGGACTAAAATAATATTTATGTAATATAGTCGTTGAGAAGTAAGGATAAACAAGAGTTTATATTGTTATATTTGCAGCTAATATTTAAATTTAGATTAATGAGAAATAAATTCACTTTTATATATATTATCAGCCTCCTAATTATTTTTTTTTCTTGCAATAAAGATGAAATTTTAACCGATTCTAATGTAAAGTTGACTTTCTCAACCGATACGGTAATGTTCGATACTGTTTTTACAACTATTGGCTCAACCACCAAACGGTTGAAAGTTTATAATACATACGATAAAACAATAAACATTTCATCTGTAAAGCTTGCCGGGAATACAATTACTAATTTCAGGTTAAATATTGATGGTGACAAAGTAAATTCAGTTAGTGATTTAGAAATTTTACCTAACGACAGTTTATATATTTTTGTTGAAGTAACGGTTGACCCGAATGGTGAAAACAGTCCTATATTAATTCAGGATTCTATTATTTTTATAACAAATGGAAATGTGCAAGATATTGATTTAGTTGCTTTTGGTCAGGATGTTCATTTAATAAACGGCCAAATAATTGAAACAGAAACATGGAATAATGATAAACCTTATCTTATTTATAATTCAATGTTGGTTGATTCTTTAAAAACCTTAACTATAAATGAAGGAACCCAATTACATTTTCATAGAAATTCAAGCTTAATTGTATTGGGAACATTAATTGTTAAAGGTACTGTTGAAAATCCGGTAGTTTTTCAGGGTGACAGGTTAGAGCCAATGTACGATGATGTACCGGGGCAATGGGGTGTGATTGCGCTAATTGCAGGAAGTACCAATAATAGAATAGACCATGCTATTATTAAAAACGGAATTGTTGGAATTCAGGTTGGAGAATATAATAAATCGGTAGCTCCTGATTTGTTTATTACCAATACGCGAATTGAAAATATGACTACACACGGGCTATATTTATTTAATTCAACAGTAGTTGCAGCAAACTGTTTAATAGCCAATTGTGGCTATTATGGAGCTTTTATGGCTGTGAGCGGAATACATAAATTTTATCATTGCACTTTTGCAAATTATTTTGAATATGCCAACCGCGTTGACCCTACGGTTTTAATAAGTAATAATATTTCTGTTAATGTGGATGGTGTTAACAATCAATACATTGGCAATATGGATGTTTATTTTGGCAATTCAATTATTTATGGGAACAATATTGAAGAAATAGGCATTAGTGAAGCAACAGAAGCGAATTTAAATTATAAATTTGAAAATTGCCTGATAAAAGATTCTACATTTGAACATGAAGAATTTCCGTTAGATTTAACCGATGAAAGCCATTTTGTAAATATTATTAATAATAAAAATCCGAGGTTTAAGGATATAAATGAATATAATTATGAATTAGATACCTTATCAATAGCGAAAGATGCCGGAGCCAGAAGTATAACTGACTTATTTGGCTTTCTTGAGTTTGATATGTTGGGAAATTCAAGAATTTTAGATTCAAACCCTGATTTAGGTGCTTATGAAAGAGTTGAATAATATTATCAAATATTTCTTTTTTACAATATTAAGTTTCTTGTTTCTTGTTGTTAATCAAGTAGTTGGGCAAATAAATGAAAGCCCGATTAACGTAAACAAGGAAAGAGATTTACGGATAATGTTTTACAATTGCGAAAATTTGTTTGATACGTTTGATGATTCAGTAAAAAGAGACAATGAATTTTTACCAAAGGGAGATAAGAACTGGAGTTATTATCGTTATCGTACCAAACTAAACCATATTTATAAAGTAATTATTGCCATAGGAGGATGGAATCCGCCTGATATTGTCGGCCTTTGCGAAGTTGAAAATCAACTGGTTGTTGATGAACTGAACAGTTATACACCTCTTTCAAGAGTAGGTTATAAGGTAATTCATTATGAATCTCCTGATAAACGAGGAATTGATGTTGCAATGCTTTATCAGCCAAAATCTTTTACGGTATTAAATTCTTATCCAATTCCCATTCATTTTCCTGGCCAACCCGAACATAAAACCAGGGATATATTATATGTAAAAGGAAAAGTTAAAAATAACGATACGTTACATGTTTTTATCAACCATTGGCCTTCAAAATGGAGTGGTGCGTTAGAGTCGGAACCATCAAGAATGTATGTGGCTTCAGTTTTGAGAAAACATGTTGACTCTATTTTTAAAACTGACAGTCTATCCGAAATAATAATGATGGGCGATTTAAACGACGAACCTGAAGATAAAAGTTTAACAGTTTCATTAGGTGCATTAGAATCATATGATAATGTAAAGCCTAATGAAGTATATAACATTTCATACTATTTAAAACACACAAAAAAGCAAGGATCGCATAAATATCAGAGTGAATGGGGAATATTAGATCAAATAATTGTTTCCGGTTCACTTTTAAATCCTGAATCGGGTATTTATACTACTTTAGATGCAGCTAATGTTTTTAATGGTGCCTTTTTATTAGAAAAGGATAAAACTTACCTTGGAAATAAACCTTTTAGAACTTATAGCGGCTTTACATACAATGATGGTTTTAGCGACCATTTGCCTGTTTTTATCGATCTGTACTTTAATAAGAATTAATGGTTTAATAATTTGGAAACAAGATTAGGTGAAAGTAGTAATTTACCTCTTCGGTTGTAATCCTAATTCACTTCCTTTATTCAGCATAAAATTAAAAGCTTCTTCGTAATTGTTATTGATTAAGCCATCTAGTATTGCTTCTCTAATGGCATTTTTAATTATACCAACTTCTTTACCCGGCTTTATATTAAAAGTTTGAAGAATAATATCACCTGAAATGGGAGGTTGCCAATTTCTAATGGCATCTTTTTCTTCAACTTCTTTTAATTTTTGTCTTACAATTTGAAAATTTGTAAGATATTTTTTTACTTTTTCAGGATTTTTGGAAGTAATGTCAGCATCACAAAGCTTCATTAAATCATCAATTTCATTGCCGGCATCAAAAAGTAATCTTCTAATGGCTGAATCGGTAACAATTTCTTCGGCCAGGACAATCGGGCGCAAATGCAATAAAACCATTTTTTGTACATACTTCATTTTTTCGTTTAAGGGCAACTTAAGGCTTTTAAATATAGCAGGAATCATCTTTGCGCCAAAAAACTCATGTCCGTGAAATGTCCATCCCTGGTTTTTAATGAATTTTTTTGTGGCAGGCTTAGCAATATCGTGTAATAAAGCTGCCCATCGCAACCATAAATTATCGGTAGTTTTTGCAATGTTATCAACCACTTTTAAAGTATGAATAAAGTTGTCTTTATGCCATATTCCTTCTTTAGTTTCAACACCTTTTAGCAAAGTAAGTTGTGGAAATATAAGTTCCAATAATCCGGCTTTATCTAACAGTTTAAAGCCTGTTGAAGGTTTTTCAGAAAGCAGTATTTTATTTAGTTCATCGGTAATTCTTTCCTGCGAAATAATTGAAATTCTTTCTTTCATTTCGCAAATTCCTTTAAAAGTACTGCCCTCAATCTTAAACTTCAGTTGTGAGGCAAATCGTATGGCCCTGAGCATTCTTAACGGGTCGTCAGAAAAAGTAACTAGCGGGTCAGATGGTGTTCTGATTATTTTACTTTTAATATCTTCTTCCCCTTTAAAAGGATCAACAAGTTGCCCTGCATTTTCTTTATTTAATCCTATAGCTAACGCATTAATAGTAAAATCTCTCCTGTTTTGATCGTCTTCAAGCGTTCCGTTTTCAACCATTGGTTTTCTGGAATTTTTCCGGTACGATTCTTTCCTTGCTCCAACAAATTCAATTTCCAAATCCTTATATTTTAATTGTGCCGTACCAAAATTTTTAAAAACAGCTACTTTTTTCAATCCTAATTTATCTGCTACTTTCTTTGCTAGATCAATCCCGTTGCCAATGGTTAAAATATCAATATCTTTCGATTTTCTTTCTAAAAAAATATCACGAACATATCCACCTATTACATAAGTTTCAAAATTATTCTCGTCTGATACTTCAGCTATTAGCTTAAAAATCTTATTATTATCAAATATGTTCATATTTAAATATGACAATTGTTTCAAATTATATGACAAAATTACAATATTATCTTTCAATTTTTATAAATATGCAAAAAACATGGTTTTGGTATAAGTTTTGCCATTGTGCCATCAAATAAAAAAAATAGTTATTAATTTTAAAAATAATGTGATGTTAGAACATTTGACAAAAGAGACTTTTAAAGAAAAAGTATTCAACTATGAAGCAAACAAGGAATGGGCTTTTGAAGGTGATAAACCATGTATGATTGATTTTTATGCTGATTGGTGCCAGCCCTGTAAAATGGTTGCTCCAATTTTAGAAGAATTATCGAAAGATTATGATGGAAAAATAGATATTTACAAAGTAGATACTGAAGCTGAACAAGAATTAGCATCTATTTTTGGAATAAGAAGTATTCCCTCATTATTATTTGTGCCAAAAGATGGCCAGCCACAAATGGCTCAGGGAGCTTTGCCAAAAGATACATTTGAAAAAGCTATTAAGGATGTTTTAAACGTTGAGAAATAGCAAATAATAGAATAAAATTATTTTAAAACGCCATTCAATCAATTTGAATGGCGTTTTTATTTAAAAAAAAACTATTTTTACATCATCACAATGGGGTGCTTTTTAAAAGCTGAGATCAAACCCTTTGAACCTGATGCGGATAATGCCGACGAAGGGAAAAGAGTAAAATCATACCTCATTGTAATATTTTAATTGTTTAACTTTTAATTTTATTACAATGAAAAAATTATTCATTTTTTTAGTTTCACAAGTTATTTTTGTTAGTGCGTTTGCACAGTTTACCATTACCGGACAGGTTATTGATGAGAATAATAATGCTCTGGCAGGAGCCAATATTCAAATTGGGAATACTTACCTGGGAACTTATGCTGATATTAACGGCAAATTTATTTTAAAGAACCTGAAAATGGGAACTTATGAAATTTCAGTTTCTTTTTTGGGTTATAAAGTACAAAAACGTACTATTGACGTTCAGAAAGATATGGAAATATCTATTAAACTGGAAAAATCTCCTTTTTTAACCGATGAGGTTATTGTTAGTTCAACAAGAGCAGGGAATAAAGCACCATTAACTTATTCTAATATCTCAAAGGAACAAATTGAAGATAAAAATTATGGACAGGATATTCCATATTTATTAAACACTACCCCTTCATTAGTAACTACATCTGATGCCGGAACAGGAATAGGTTATACTAATTTCAGAATACGGGGTACTGATATTAACAGGATAAATGTGACCCTAAACGGAATTCCAATGAACGATGCGGAATCGCATGGGGTTTGGTGGGTAGATTTACCTGATTTTGCTGAATCGGTTGATAATATTCAAATTCAAAGAGGTGTGGGAACATCAACAAATGGAGCTGCTTCGTTTGGTGCAACCATTAATTTGCAAACCACTACTTTAAATAAAAAGCCATATACAAAGTTTTCAACTAATGCCGGTTCATTTAATACTTTTAAAAACAGTTTAAGTGTAGGTTCTGGGCTTATTAACAAACATTACACTTTTGATGCCCGTTTTTCAAAAGTAAATTCTGACGGATATATTGACCGTGCCCGGGTTGATTTGAAGTCGTTTTTTGTTTCGGGTGGGTATTATTCAGAGAAATCTATATTAAAAATAAATATTTTTTCGGGTGTTGAAGAAACTTACCAGGCATGGACAGGCGTTCCTTCAGTGAGGTTAAATACTGATTCTGTTGGAATGCGAAAATATTTAGACCATTATTTATATAGTGAAAAAGAGTATGAAAATATGATAAACTCAAATAACAGGACATATAATTTTTATACTTACGATAATGAAATTGACCACTATCAGCAAGACAATTATCAATTACTTTTTTCGCATAAAGTAAATTCAGATTTGAATGTTAATGCTGCATTGCATTATACAAAGGGTAAGGGTTATTATGAGCAGTATAAAGAAGGTGAATCATTTGCCAACTATGGTTTAGATAATTTAATAATTGGTACAGATACTTTAGAAAAAACAGATTTGATAAGACGAAAATGGCTGGATAATGATTTTTATGGGGTGACTTATTCAGCAATATATAAAAAATTAAAATTCAGCTCAGTAACCGGTGGTGCAATAAATCAATATGAAGGAAATCATTTTGGTAGAATTATTTGGGCAAAATATGCAAGTAATTCAAATATTAGATACGAGTGGTACCGAAATTATGGCAATAAATGGGAGTTTAATATTTTTGAAAAAATTGGTTATTCATTTTCAAACAGGCTTAATTTATTAGCTGATATTCAATACCGTAGAATTGATTATAAAATTTCCGGTTTTGACGATGATAACAGAAACCTAGGGCAAACACATATCTATAATTTTTTAAATCCTAAAGTGGGCTTTTATTATTCTTTGCAAGAAAATCAGGATTTGCATCTATATTTCGGTATTGCAAACCGCGAACCAAGCCGAAGTAATTTGGTTGATGCCGACCCGGCTAAGTCATTGCCTGTTTCTGAAAAATTATTTGATTATGAAATGGGTTACAATTATAAGTTAAAACAATTGGATATAGGCTTGAATTTTTATTATATGTATTATCAAAATCAGTTAGTTTTAACAGGCGAAATTAATGATGTTGGAGATCCTATAATGACTAATGTCCCGAAAAGTTTTCGTAAAGGAATTGAAATTACGGCAAGAGCTCAATTAATCGATAAAATTTTATGGAATGGTAATTTGACTTTAAGTAGCAATAAAATTCTAAATTTTACTGAAAATGTTGATAACTGGGATTATTGGAGCAACCCAACCTTACCTTATCAATATACTTTTAATTTGGGTAAAACAGATTTATCATTTTCGCCTGCTGTGGTTTTTAATAATGAAATTATTTATTCACCAACTTCAAATTTTTCAGTTTCGTTAATTAGTAATTATGTTGGTAAGCAATATATTGACAATTCAGCTGATAACAATAGAATTCTTAATGCTTATTTTGTGAATAATTGTAAATTAAACTTTAAAATTAAGTCAGTAAAAGCAGGTGATATTTCAATTCATTTATTAGTTAATAATATCTTTAATACTATGTATGAGTCAAATGCATGGGTTTACAGGTATTATTACAACAATAAGCCTGAAAAGATGGATGGCTATTTTCCACAAGCCGGAATTAATTTTATTGGAGGGTTAACTATAAAACTACATTAAAAATGCTTAAAATGGTTTTGAAATAATGCTATTTACAATATTTCAAAACCATTTTTTTTGCATTTTCATTGCCTGATTGTTTTGCTTTTTCCCAATCATTACAAGCCTTATCTAAATCATTAAGGTAAAAATATGAATTTCCCCTGTTTAATAAGGCATTCGTATTATCGGGCTGGGCTTTAATTATCACTGAAAAATCATTAACAGCAGATTTATAATCTTTTTTAAGCACAAAAATATTTGCTCTAAAATAAATGCTTTTTAAATCGTTAGGGTAATTTTTTAATAACTCGTTCAAATTATAAATTGCTTTATCAATGTTGTTGGTTGTTAATTCACATTGAGCTAAAACATAACGGAGTTTTTTTGATTTGCTTTTTTTATTAATTACGGTGTAAATATCGGCTTTTGCTTTTTCATAGTTTTTCAATTTAAAATAAGCTAATCCCCTGTTTATATATGAATCAGTTTGGTATGAATTTAAACTTATTGCTTTTGTGAAATTTCTAACTGCTTTGTCATAATCATTTTGTTGTGCTAACAAAATTCCCTTATTATTATAGGCAGCAGTTTGTTCATTATCAAGTTTTATGGCCGAATCAAAATCATTTAAAGCTTTTTTATTTTGGCCTAATTTAACATAACATTTTCCACGGTTAACAAAAGCTTCAGGGTTTTTACCATCAATTACAATTGATTTATTAAAGTCGTTAATTGCTGTTTGGTAATTTCTGTTTTTACTTTCTACTATTCCCCTGTTAATATATGCTAAAGCAAAATCTGGGTTTAGTTCAATTGATTTATTTAAGTCGTTTATAGCCTCCTGAAAATTATTGTTTACCATATAAGCCTGTCCCCGTTCATTATATGCTATTGCCGATTCAGGATATTTGTTAAGCACATTATTCCATAAAGAAATAGGGCCATGCCATGTTTTTACATGCTTGATGCTTAAAGTCAAAAATATTATAGAATAAATAAGAAAAGTTAGAAGTGGTACAGATTTAAAATATTTGTTTTTTGCTAAATAATTATTTCTTATATCATTTATAATAACAAACAAATAATAAAAAACACCAATATATGGAATATATGTATATCTGTTTGATACTAAATCGTTTCCGGTAGGTATTATTTTTAAAACAAGCGAAATCGTTATAAAGAAAAAACCTATTCCAAAAATAAATTGTTTCCGGTGTTTTTTATCTGTAAAAAATAATAGCAAAAGCAATAAAACTATAAGAACAGAATAGTAATATTCAGAAGGCAAAAGCCCGTTCACTTTTTCAGGATAGAAGTTTTTAGCTGACAGATTGGAAGGAACAAAAATTTTAATAAAATAATAACTAATACTATAAGTTAGCAGGAAAAAGCGATCGCTTAAGGTATAAACTGAACTTAAGTCAGTAATGAATTGATCTGATTGTTGTGTTTTTATATTAATTAAACCAATAACAATTGAAAGTATAAAAAATGGAATTTTTTCGTATATGCTTTTTAGGTTAAATTTTCTCTGACTATAATAATCAAATAGTATAAAAATTACCGGTAATGTTACAGCGGCAGATTTTGACAATAATGAAAAAATAAAAAGCAAAAATGATGCAATTAAGAATTTTAGCTTTTCATTTTTCTGAAGATACAATTGATAGCAAATTAATGCAGTTAGATAGAAAAAAGAATATAATACATCCTTTAGTTCTGACAGCCATACAACCGATTCAACATGCATTGGGTGAATGGCAAAAAGTGTAGCAATAATAATTGCAGCTCCTTTTTTTGTAGTAATTAAGCTTATTAAGTAATAAACTAACAAAGTATTAAGCAGGTGGAATAAGGTATTGATTATATGATAACCCAAAGGATTTAATTTGAAATAATGAAATTCAAAAAACCAGATTAAGGTGGTTATCGGGTGATATAAGCCATAAACTCTTTGTTTGAAAATATTAAGAATACCCTGAAACGAAAAATTTTTAACTAATAAATTATTAATAATTAACTTACCATCGTCAAGATACGGTAGAAATTTATTATTTAAACTAAATGAGTATATAAATACTGTAAAAAGAATAAGTAAAAATAAGTAGATAAGAGCTTTATATTTTTCAGAAAGGCCTATCATTAATTATGTTAGTTTTAAGCGAGTTGTAACCATTTAATTTTTTTAACGTAAATAAATACTATAAAATTAGAAACCATTTATAAAAATACACTTTATAAGCAATTTTAAAAAACATTAAATAATATTGTATATTTACAAAATTTTGTTGATGAAAATAAAATGAAAAAAGTACTCACTTCAATATTTATTTTATTATTTCTTTTAAGTACAAGCTCCCTTAAGAGTCAGGAAATAAAATTCAAAGCACTTTATCTTTATAATTTTACAAAATATGTTGGATGGCCGGCATCGGCAAAAAGTGGTGATTTTATTATTGGCGTTATTGGAAGCAACGCAATATATAATAAATTAAATGAAATTGCTGCCGGTAAAATGGCAGGTAGTCAAAAAATAGTTATAAAAAAGTTTAACGACGTGGCTTCAATAACTAATTGCCATATTTTGTTTATTGCATCTGGTAAAGGAGGGACAAATAGTATGAAGGCTATTATGGAAAAAGTAGGAGATAATAATACCCTTGTTGTTACTGAACGGGGAGGTGCAACGGCACATGGTTCAGCTATTAATTTTGTGATACGAAATGAACAAATGAAATTTGAACTTAAGAAAGCAAATGCATTAAAACAAAAACTTCAGATAAGCCTTAATCTCGAAAAATTAGCAATAACGGTTAATTAATATTGCTCTTACAATCTTATTTCCCCTTTTGTAAACACTTTTTTCTTCAAAGTGTAATTCATATTTAAAAGTTTTAGAAAGAAAAATTTAAGAATATTTTATTGTGTAAACCGATATTGTTTATTACATGTTTAAATAGATTCGCAGGTTTAATTTAATCGTTGATAATACCTTAATTAATCTAATTTTAGTATATTTATCAATTCGTTTAGTTAAAATTTAAGAGCATTAAACAAAAATGGAAGGATTTAGATTTACTATTGCCAATAAACTAATTGCCGGTTTTGGAATTCTTACTATTGCTGTATTATTAAGTAGTATTTTTACACTTTCAACCTTAAATAAAAGTGAAAAATTAAATAATGAAATAACTTCGGTTTATACTCCTTCTGTTTCTAATTTGAGCGATATGTACGATTTAATAAGTAATTCAAAAATGCTTATTAAAAATTGGGTATTTATTGAAAGGCAAGAATCAACACCTGATAAACAAAAGCTCATTGATTTGCATACAACTACATTTCCCAAAATAAAAAGCTCAATCTTAAAATTTTATAAAAACTGGTCAGAAGAAAATCAGTTAAAATTTGACAAAATTGTAACAACTATTGAGGATACATTATTTAAAAAACACAGCTATGTAATGGAAAACCTTTCTACTTTTGAAAGTTATGATGATCCTATGATAATTTTTGAAATTAATCCGATGGTTGAAGAGGGAGGTGAAATTATTGTTTTAACAGATTCTATTTTAAGCCGGTTAAATATTTTAATGACTAATTTAAATGATCTTTCCGTAGCACAAAACAATAAAATGGTAGCTTCATTTAATAGTTTTAAGCTGTTTATTTATATCAGTGGATTGGTTATAATATTAGCAGTTTTATTAGTTGCATTTGTTACAATTCGAAGTATTGTTTCGCCAATTAAGCAACTTAAGTCAATGCTTATTACAATGAGTAAGGGCATATTGAAAAAAGAAAAATTAAGGGTAAATAATGACGAAATTGGCGATATGACTTTAGCCTTGGATAATCTGATTGATAATTTAGAGAAGACTGCTGAATTTTCTTTAGAAATTGGGAAAGGTAATTTTAATACTGAGTTTAAGCCATTAAGCGATAGGGATATTCTTGGTAATTCATTAATAACAATGCGTGATGATTTAATGGAAGCACGAGAAAATAATGAAAAACGTAAGAACGAAGATACATTAAGAAATTGGTCGTCACACGGAATTACTATGTTTAGCGATATTTTACGAAAAGATAATGATGACCTGAAAAAATTGTCATTTAATATAATGACTAACCTGATTGATTATATTAAAGCAATACAAGGAGCTTTATTTATTATAAATGATACCGATCAGAATGATATTTTTTATGAATTAACATCAGCAATTGCTTACGGCCGCGACAAATTCATGCAAAAGAAAATATATCCGGGCGAAGGATTAGTGGGCCGCTGTGTATTTGAGAAACTTACCATATATTTAAGAGAAATTCCGGAAGATTTTGTGATTATTACATCAGGGCTTGGAGATGCAAATCCTACTAACCTGCTTCTTGTTCCATTAATTATTAATGACGAAGTATTTGGGGTTATTGAGTTGGCGAGCTTTAATGAAATGCAACGCTATGAAATAGAATTTGTTGAAAAACTGGGTGAAAATATTGCTTCAACTATTTCAGGAGTTAAGATAAATGAACGTACTGCAAGGTTATTAGAGCAATCGCAACAGCAAAGCGAAGAATTAGCTGCACAAGAAGAAGAGATGAGGCAGAATATGGAAGAATTACAAGCTACACAAGAGGAATCAACTCGTAAAGAACAGGAGATGCGTGGTACTGTTGAAGCCATAAATTATGTGATTGGAACTGCGGAAACTGACCTGGAAGGTAATATTTTTAATGTAAACAAGATTTTTACAGAATATTTATATACAACCGACGGTGATTTGATTGGCAATAAAATATGGACTTTATTAACACTTGAGTATCAAAAAGATGTTGAAGAACAATGGCATAAGCTAAGTAATGGAGTTAATTTTAGCCTTGAGGCTGAATATCAAGCTAAAAAGACAACCGTTTGGCTAACCACATCATTTTATCCGTTAAAAGACGAAAATGGAGATATTTTTAAGGTATTGGTTTTGGTAATTGATAAAACAAAATCAAGATCAATAGAATTAAGAATGAAGGAATATTTAGAAAAGATAAATATACTTACTGAAGAGATTGAATTAGCGAAGCAGCAATTAGAAGAAAAAGAAAAAGATGAGCAAGAGTTTAAAGAACAATTGATGGAAGAAACGGAAGCTCAATCGGAAATGCTTGAAAACAAATTAAAAATTGCTGAACAGGAATTAGACAAAGCGTTAGCAGAAATTGAAAAACTAAAGGGAAAATAACCTACCAAAAAATATTATTTTATAGCACTAAGCGATAGAAATAGGATATAAATTTACAATTTTTAATACACTTTTCCTCTACACCAAATTGTAAAAAAAAGCTTATATAAAAGTAGGAACAAACCGGTTGACAGTGCAATGGATCAATTAAAAAAGTTGTGGAGAAAATCTGTTTAATTTTATATTTGTTACGATTTGCATATTATTATAAGTAGAATTTATCTTGTTATATTTCAAGCAATAAAAAAGAGCTACGCCACGAAGTGGCAACTTATTTCAGCCCAAAGGCAAGGCCTTGGGTATATTTGTAATATAAAAGGAAACGCCCTGTAAGGGCAAATTAAAAATATGTATTATGTCACAGTCATTATCAAAATTGTATATTCATATTATTTTCCATATAAAGAATCCCAATGTAAAAATTCGAAAACAGGATAAAGGTGAATTGTATTCTTATATTGGTTCAATTATAAAAGATAATGAATCTATCCCCATAATGATTAATGGTTTAGAAAACCATGTTCATATTTTGTGTGTAATATCTAAAAATATTGCGCTTGCAAAGCTCGTTGAAGAAATAAAACGACACAGTAGCAGATGGATTAAAAGCAAAGGAAACTATTATAATGAATTTGCATGGCAAGGTGCCTGCCTTGCCGGTCAGGCAGGGATATGGGGGTTTTCTCTGTAAGCCCTTCGTTACACGATAAAACAAAACAATACATTCAGGATCAGGAAAAACATCATCAAAAAATGAGTTTTAAAGAAGAATACATAATGTTTTTGGAAGAATATGGTATAGATTATAATGAAAAATATCTTTGGAGTAAATAATATTAATTTGTCCTTTCAGGACGTTAAAAATGATCTGCAATCTTCCCCCGAGGCGTTGCCATCGGGCTAAATTGAATTGGGCTTACAGCCCGGATTATAATGATCTCCCACAACTTTATTAAGTAATCCTTAATTTACGCCTGCCATTTTTATAATTATTTAATACTTTGGATATTAAAAAAATATTAAAGTACTTTTGTAAATATTTATAAATCTAAATTTATTGGTGTGAAAGGCAAAAATTTATCAAAGAAAAAAAAACACAAATTAGAAGTTGAGGCCGATTATAGTTTTAAGATAATTGGCATTGCCTCGCATGAAATAGATTATAAGTTTATATGGGTGATTAATCAGGTACTTGACTTAAATTTTATTAAACAAGATGATTTAGTAGTTTTTAATAAAAAACTTAAAAGTGATCAAAGTTTTTCTCTTTATTCAGCTGAAGATGAAAATAACCAGTTACAATTTAATATAATATCAAATAGAAGTGCAGACGGTTATTTTGCTGAAGAGATTAGTAATTTTGATTATTTTTTACAAATTATTGGTGAACTTAGTTCTGAAAATCGTGATGCTTTAATAAAAAAATTGAAAACAGCAGATATTGTTTTAGCAGCCATTAAAATTGATCCTAATTGTTTGATTTCAAAGCCGAAGTTTATTTTTTAGGCTTGAAAAATTTATCTGAACGATTTCTAACATAGAAATACATTTTCCGGGTTAACCAAAATAAATATCCGGTAATTGGAGAAATAAATCTTATAAATCTGGCCCTTTGAACCGCTTTTTTTGATTCAAAATTTATGTAACGATTGTTTCTGCTTATTCCAAATACTTTTCCTACTATTTGGCCTTTATTGATAGGATTGTCATACTTTATCATAGAGTCGCCTTTGCAGGTATAAACAGCTTCTGAGTTTTTAAAATTTATCTTTATTAACCTGTGCGCTATAAATTTCAGGTTAGTTTTAAAAACAACCACATCGCCAATTTTTAAATATTCATTGTTAATTTTTTTAATATAAACAATATCGCCACGCCTGATAAATGGAAACATGCTAAAGCCCCCGGCCGTTATTTTAAGTATTTTGCCTTCATTAAGGAATTGCTCTCCAAGCAACATTGATGCTGAAAATGATGTGGGTTTATTAAAAGTTTTATTCATTATTTAAGATATACTCAACAACAGAAGTATGAGGCAAAAAACCTAATTCATAAACTCCTGCCTTATTAATCAATTCAGTAAGCAAGTTAATTAAGCTATTAAGTAAAATATTGTCGTAATTGTGGTGAATACAATTGGCAAAGATATTGGCAATTGCTTTTGCACCATGTATTTGATGCAATATGTTTTGCTCTTCCTGTCTGAGCAAAAACAGTTTGTTCAACCGCATTTTTTTTGATTCGTCGGGATAGTACATTGGCGTATTATAAACATAAAACTCATTTTTAATTTTACGAATAATCAGACGATCGTCGTTAATAATTTTTGCGCCTTTTTGGTGGAATAATTCAGCCATAGTACTTTTCCCAATTCCGGAAACGCCACTAAATATATAACCCGCTTCATTCATTTCAACTCCGGAAGCATGTATCATGCAGGCATTATTAAATGTAGCAACGTAATACATGATGAGTGGGCCTATTGGATAAATAAAAGGGTCAATTATCGTTTTGTTAGTGTCGAAATATAATTGCCAGTTTTTACTTTTTGCTGATAAAACTAATGCTAAATATGGAAATTGTGTATTGCCCGGGTTTGAAGTAAAAACTATTTTTTTGTTTTCGCCTAAATTATGAATGCTCCAAAAATAGGCACTATTGTTACTACTGCCTTCATGTTTGGCTTTGTAAATTTCTTTTGTGCTTAAAAAATTTGGTGGTATTCCGGTTTTTACCTCAATACTAATATCCGTTGTGTTTTTGTTGGTATAAATGAATGGAGAGTAATTTTCGCTTAAAACAAGCTCGGTGCCAGCATCTTGTGTGAAAACACCTATACAAAAATCAGCTATTTTAACTCTAATTTTTTGTTTCATTTTTTATATGTGAGCAGTAATCAGTAAATAGTGATTTGAACCAAGAGAAAAAAATGAGCTTTGAGTTTTGTGGCTTTAGTCCTAATTACCCCCCCTCAAAGATAAGGTTGCCCTTTTTAATTATAAAAAAAAAGTTTCCAGCCTTTCAGCTGAAAACTTTTTTGGTTAATATAATATGTTGATTATTTAAAAATAGAACCAATTGAACCCGTTGGATCACCCGGAGGGGTTGTTGACATCATAACCATAGATATGTTTTTATCTATTTTTATTTTCTCAATTTTTGGCTTTGTATAAGTTTTCTTCTTCAATTCTTTCTTTTTCATCTTTATCTTAATTTTTAAAGTTTTACAATGTACAAAATTATTTTATAAAAAATTTAATGTCATCAAAAAAAGTAAGTACATCTTTTTGTGCAATTTCGGGCTTAACATCAAATTCATTGGTAACAGTTTCAATAATTTCTTTAACTGTATTGTCTCCGTTAATTTGTTCCCAGATAAATGCGCCAACTTCGTTCATGGTATAAATACTATCCATATCGGCAATATCGTCATTTAAAGGAACAAGAATAAATTCATCGTCCACTTTGCGCGAAACTACCTCGGGATGTTTGCTGTATTTTTTTTCTAAACTCATAATTTTTTACCTTACTCTTTTTAGACCAAGTTTTATGTAAATGGTTGTTTATATTATTGCTTAATAAAAACTTTTTGCGTTTCTATTCCGTTTTGGGTTATTACTTTAACAAAATAATATCCGGTTGCATTGTTAAGGCTTATTTGATGGAATTCAGAAGAACTTATTACATCTTTTTTAACAAGCTTTCCAAGAACATTATAAACTTCAATGCTTGCATCTCCGGCATTTTGAATAGTAATTTTATTTAAATATGCAAAAATTCTAATGTTGTTTTCATTTAACACTGAACTGTTAGTTGCTGATGTTTTTGTTATATGAACCACAAACCTGCTATTGTTGTCCACAATTTCGCTATTAAAAGTATAACTGGCGTTGTCGCTAAGGTTAACAATGGTTTCGGTATTTAAGTCTTCCAGTGTAAACTTTGTATTTTCAGCAATATTTTCAAAGCGGGTAACATTAATTGTGTATTCGCCGGCAATTTTAGCTCTAAAACCTAACGGGAACGACATGGTTTCTTCCATTTCGGGTAAAACATTAACAGCCACTAATTCATCATTGGCCTGATACCAAACTTGCGGGTAATTGTCATCTGTTGCAAACATTTTTTCAGTATCGTAAGCATCAAATCCGGGTTCAGAGCCGGGCATAAAGGCAAGAATAGTTTCATCGGCATATTCTCCGTTTACAGCTGTAAGGCTAAGTAGCGGACTATTATTATCAGTTTTGTAAAAAGCAGTTGTATCATTATGCACCCTGGCTCCGTTACTAACTCCAAAAGTGCCGGCAGCCGTTGCTTTTACCCAAAAACCTTGTCCGGCAGGAATATATCTTTGTCCGCCGTTGGTTCCAAAGCCGGATACACCGCTATAAGTAGCAAATGTTCCGGCAGTCCTGTACCAAAGTTCATCATTAATGTTTGTTTTGGTAACATTGGCATCATCTTCCCAGTCGAAAGCAGAAGGATAAGGATTGCCAACCAGGTTGTATCCTTCAAAAGTATTAGGCGAAGTAAATGTTACTGCAATGCTTTGGTTGCCTGTTAACAAAGTACCTGTAAAACTCAAAGTTTCATTGGCAGAAG